>JAKDLG010000009.1 GCA_030452985.1 Humibacillus sp. | reverse complement strand
GGGGGCCCCGGGGCCCGGGGGGGGGCCGGTGCGGGGGGAGGGGCTGTTTCTGGGGGGGGGGGGGGGCGAGCCCGGGGGGAGGGGTGGCCGTGGCGGTTGCGAGGTCGACGGCGATGCCGCCGGCGTGCAGCTTGTCCATGATCGTGTCGAGCCACTCGAACTCGTACTCGCCCTTGGCCGGCTCGAGCCAGCTCCACGAGAAGATGCCGAGGCTGACGAACGAGATGTTGGCCTGCTGCATCAGGGTGATGTCGTCGTCCCAGACGGCGCGGGGCCACTGCTCAGGGTTGTAGTCGCCGCCGAGCGACAGGGTCTTCGTCGGCCAAGGTCTCATGACACACAGGCTGACGGGCCAGGTCGCACTTGTCAACAATTCCCAACATCGGTTCCGAGAAGGTGATTTCGGTCTGGAGAAGCCGTAACACGGTTGGCCATCGCACGAATTCGATTCACTGGCAGTGTTGTTCAGCGATTCGGGCCGAGGTGACAGGTTGCTCAAGTGTCGGCCGTTGCCCCTGACAGGTCCGAGACGGGCTGCAGCAGTCTGTGCACTACTGATGGTTTGTGGGGACGAATGTTTGACTTTGCGTCCTCCCGACCGAGGCAGAGCCCCAGTACCGCGTCAAAGGAGACCTGCCATGACCCGTCCGACGAACGAGGCCGAGTACCTCGCCCGGCTCATCCCCCCGTCCCTGAGCGGTGTCGACCGTCGCACCCTGCTGCGCGGGGCCGTGGGCATCGGCGCGCTGCTCGGCGCCGGCGGCCTCGCCGCGTGCAGCAGCGACACCACGACGGCGACGGGCGTGCCCACGGGGGCGGTCACCGGCACGGTCACGGCCGGTTCCAACCAGTCGGATGCCGTGTCGAAGGCCGCTATCCAGGCGGTCATGGACGCCTTCGCCAAGGCCGACTCCGGAACGACGGTCAAGATCAACACGATCGACCACAACAGCTTCCAGGCGAACATCAACAACTACCTGCAGGGTGCCCCCGACGACGTCTTCACCTGGTTCTCGGGCTACCGCATGCGTTTCTTCGCCGACAAGCAGCTCGCCGGCGACGTCTCCGACGTGTGGACGAAGATCACCGGCATGAGCGACGCCCTCAAGAAGGCGTCGACCGCCGACGACGGCAAGCAGTACTTCGTTTCGGCCACGTACTACCCGTGGGCCATCTTTTACCGCAAGAGCGTCTTCAAGGACAAGGGCTACGAGGTGCCCAAGACCCTCGATGAGCTCAACACGCTCGGTGGTCAGATGAAGAAGGATGGCCTGATCCCGATCGCCTTCGGTGACAAGGACGGCTGGCCCGCCATGGGCACCTTCGACCAGCTGAACCTGCGCATCAACGGCTACGACTTCCACGTCAGCCTGATGGCGGGCAAGGAGTCGTGGGCCGACCCCAAGGTCGAGAAGGTCTTCGACACCTGGGCCGGCCTGCTGCCGATCCACCAGCCCGACGCCCTGGGCCGTACCTGGCAGGAAGCCGCCCAGTCGTTGCAGCAGAAGAAGTCGGGCGTGTACCTGCTCGGCTCGTTCGTCGCCCAGCAGTTCGGCAAGGGCGCCGAGCAGGAGGACCTCGACTTCTTCACCTTCCCCGAGATCGACCCGGCCATCGGAGCCGATGCCATCGAGGCGCCCATCGACGGCTGGATGATGAGAAAGAGCCCGAAGAACGAGGGCGCGGCCAATAAGCTGCTGGCCTACCTCGGCTCGCCCGAGTCGCGGAACATCGTGGTCAAGGCCGACCCGAGCGTCATCGCCACCAACGACGGCGCCGACGAGGCCGCCTACACCTCGCTGCAGAAGAAGTCGGTCGAGTTCGTCAAGTCGGCCAAGTCGATCGCACAGTTCATGGACCGCGACACCCGTCCCGACTTCGCCTCCACCGTGATGATCCCGGCCATCCAGACGTTCCTGAAGAACCCGAAGGACATCGACGGGCTGACCAACAGCATCGAGGCCCAGAAGAAGAGCATCTTCGCTTCCTGACCGAAGGGCACCACCATGGCACGGAAGTACAAGGGCATCGACCAGCTGTCGACGCGCGACAAGATCGTCGTGGGTCTGATGGTGGTCGTGCCCACCGCCCTGGTGCTCTGGCTGGTGTGGGTGCCGGCGATCGGCTCGGTGCTGCTCTCGTTCACGAACTGGGACGGCATCGGGCCGCTCTCCGGCATCAAGTCGGTGGGCTTCCAGAACTACGTCGACATCGCCACCATCTACCCACCGTTCTGGCCGGCCATCCAGCACAACCTGATCTGGCTGGGCGTGATGTTCCTCATCGCGACCCCGCTGGGCATGTTCTTCGCCATCCTCATCGACAAGGGCGTGCGGGGAACGCGGTTCTACCAGACGAGCATCTACCTGCCGGTCGTGCTCTCGCTCGCCCTCGTCGGCTTCATCTGGCAGCTGATCTACTCCCGAGACCAGGGCCTGCTCAACGCCATCACCGGCGGGTCGACCGACTGGTACGGCGACCCGAGCGTCAACCTCTGGGCGGTACTGGTCGCCGCTACCTGGCGACACTCCGGTTACATCATGCTGCTCTACCTGGCCGGGCTCAAGGGGGTCGACCCCTCACTGCGCGAGGCGGCCAAGGTCGACGGCGCCACCGACCGGCAGACGTTCTTCCGGGTGATCTTTCCGGTCATGCGCCCGATCAACCTGATCGTGCTCGTCGTGACGTTCATCGAGTCGCTGCGCGCCTTCGACCTCGTCTGGGTGATCAACCGGGGGCGCAACGGCCTCGAGCTGATCTCGACCCTCGTCACGCAGAACGTCGTCGGCGAGGCCAGCCGCATCGGCTTCGGCTCCGCCCTGGCCACGATCATGCTCGCGATCTCGAGCGTGCTGGTCGTCGGCTATCTCCGCATCGTCATGAAGGAGGACTGACCGTGTCTGCGACCAGCACCGATCCGGTCGTCGCCCAGGAGCAGCGGCTGATGAGGCCGCGAGAAGGTGGCCCGAGGAGCGGGCGGCGCTGGCTGCTGCCGCTGTTCCTCACCGTGATGGCCCTCATCTGGCTCGGCCCGATGCTGCTCGCCGCCGTCAACTCCTTTCGCGACTATGCGTACACCGCCAAGTACGGCTACGTCTCGTGGGGTGGCTTCACGCTCGACAACTACAAGAACGCCTGGCAGCAGGCCGACTTCGGCAAGCACTTCCTCAACTCGGCGATCATCACCGTTCCGGCGGTGCTGCTCACCCTCTTCCTCTCGTGCTGCATCGCCTTCGTCGTGTCGCGGTTCTCGTTCAAGTTCAACCTGACGTTGCTGGCGGTCTTCCTCGCGGCCAACCTGCTGCCCCCGCAGGCCCTGCTCATCCCGGTGTACCGGATGTTCCGGGCCATCGAGGTCCCGACGTGGATCAACGACTCCGGTCACCTGCTCAACAGCCTGGCCGGTCTCGTGCTTGTCAACGTCGCCTTCCAGACCGGCTTCTGCGCCTTCGTGCTGAGCAACTACATGAAGACCATCCCCCGAGAGATCTACGAGTCGGCGGTCATCGACGGGGCCGGTGTGCTGCGGCAGTTCTTCACCCTTACGCTGCCCCTGTGCCGCCCGCCGCTGGCGGCGCTCGCCACCTTGCAGTTCACCTGGGTCTACAACGAGTTCTTCTGGGCCACGGTGCTGCTGCAAGAGGGCGACAAGTTCCCCGTCACCAGCTCGCTGAACAATCTGGTGGGCCAGTTCTTCAGCGACAACAACCTCGTGGCGGCGGGGTCGATCATCGTCGCTGTGCCTACGCTGGTGATCTTCTTCGTGCTCCAGAAACACTTCGTGGCGGGGCTGACGCTCGGCGCCACCAAAGGCTGAAGGTGGCTGTCATCAAACCTGGTTCGTCGATCTTCATCGAGTCCGCCGGCACCGCCCTTGTGGTGGTGCCGACGGATGCCGGTCTACCCGAGGTGCTCCACTGGGGGTCTGCCCTCGAGGGCGGTGCCTCCGCCTACGACGCGCTGCTCCTCGCCACCTCGGCGGCGGTGCCCCCGAGTGCCCTCGACGCTCCGTGGCCCCTGACCTTGCTGCCCGGTGAGGCCGACGGTTGGTCGGGCACACCTGGCTATGCTGCCCACCGCGGTGGCGGCTCCGGCGCTGTGCGGTGGGGTGACGTGACCTGCCAGGTCATCGACGAAGCCATCGTCACGAGTGCCCGGTCGACCGACGGGGTCGTGCTCGTGCTGCGCCACGACCTCGACGCGCATGGGGTGCTGCGGGTGACGGCATCCGTGACCAACTCGCGCACGGAGGGCACCGTCGATGTGGCGGCGCTGCGCTCGTTGCTGCCACTGCCGGTGCGCGCAGACGAGGTGCTCGACCTCACCGGGCGCTGGTGTCGCGAGCGCTCACCGCAGCGCAGCCGGCTCGACCACGGCACCCACCTGCGAGCGAGTCGGCGCGGGCGAACCGGCCACGACGCCACGCTGCTGATGATGGCCGGCACCCGCGGGTTCGGCTGGCGCACCGGTGAGGCGTGGGCCGTCCACACGGCCTGGAGCGGCAACCACGAGCACCTGGTCGAGGCGTTGCCCGAAGGGGCCGGTCGCCATCACGCGGTCATCGGAGGCGCCGAGCTGCTCGCTCCCGGGGAGGTGCGTCTCGAACCGGGCGAGACGTACGTCTCCCCGACGGTCGTCTTCGTCCACTCGACCGAGGGGCTCGACGGGCTCTCGCGGCGCCTGCACTGCAGCCTCCGGGCCCGACCGAACCATCCGAGCAGCCCTCGCCCGGTGACGTTGAACACCTGGGAGGCCGTCTACTTCGAGACCGACCTCGACCACCTCAAAGCCCTGGCCGACACCGGGGCCCGCATCGGCGCCGAGCGGTTCGTGCTCGACGACGGGTGGTTCGGCGGTCGCCGTCACGACCGTGCGGCCCTCGGTGACTGGGTGGTCTCGGGTGACGTGTGGCCGCAGGGCCTGCGCCCCCTCGTCGACCACGTCAAGGGCCTGGGCCTGCAGTTCGGGCTGTGGTTCGAGCCCGAGATGGTCAACGACGACAGCGATCTCGTGCGCGAGCACCCCGACTGGATGCTGCGCCCGACCGACGGCGCGCCCCGTGAGTGGCGCCATCAGCAGCTGCTCGACCTGACCAATCCCGACGCGTGGCAGCAGGTGTTCGAGCGCATCAGCGGGCTGGTGGGGCAGTACCGCATCGACTACCTCAAGTGGGACCACAACCGCGACCTCCTCGAAGCCGTGCACACGCGCGACACGCCGGTCGGCCAGGTCACCGATGCACCGGCGGTGCACCGGCAGACCCTGGCGTTCTACGCCCTGCTCGACGCGCTGCGAGTTGCCCACCCTGGCCTCGAGATCGAGTCGTGCAGCAGTGGTGGGGCCAGGGTCGACCTCGGGGTGCTCGAGCGCACCGACCGCATCTGGACCAGCGACTGCAACGACGCGCTCGAGCGGGCCTCGATCCAACGCTGGACCAGCCTGCTCGTGCCGCCCGAGCTGATCGGCAGCCACATCGGCCCGCCGACCGCGCACACGACGCACCGCACCCTCGACCTCGGCTTCCGGATGCTGCTGGCCGCTGCGGGTCACGCCGGCCTCGAGTGGGACATCACCACCTGCTCCGACGACGAGCTGGCCACCCTGACCGACTGGACTGCGCTCGTTCGTGAGCTGCGGCCGCTGCTGCACACCGGCGACCTGGCCCGGAGCGAGAGCCCCGACGGCACCGTGCAGGTGACCGGCACCATCGCCGGCGACGGGGAGCGGGCGGTGTTCACCGTCGTGCGGCTCGTGACCGGTCGCGATGCCGTCACCGGGCCGCTGCCGTTGCCCGGTCTCGACCCGAGTCGTACCTACTCCGTGCGCGTTCGCTCCGAGGCAGGGCTCCCCGCCGTCGTGCAGGCAGCGGTGCCCGCCTGGTGGGACGCGGCCATGCGCGAGGAAGGTCTCGTCGTACCGGGATCGGTGCTGACCTCGGTCGGACTGCCGGTGCCGGTCATCGGCCCGGCCCAGGGCTACCTGCTCGACGTCCGTGTCGTCTGAGCGACCGCCGGCACCGAGCCCACCGAGCCCACCGAGTTCACCAGCCGAGCCGGCTCGCGGCGTCGTCCCTGCTGGGAGGCTCGTCGGCCGCATCCGCGAAGGCGGTCAACGACGTCACCAGCCCCCGTCTGCGGTCAGCCGGCATCGCCGAGACGATGTTCTCGATGGCGTCGCGTCGTCGGGCGGTGACCTCGCCGACCATGGTGGCACCGGCCGGAGTGAGGTCGATGACGACCTCGCGTCGGTCGAGCTCGTTCTCGCGACGCCGCACCATGCCCGCAGCGATGAGCCGGTCGACGGTGCGCAGGGCGGTCGAGGCGTTGACGCCGAGGCGCTCGGCCAGGGCGACCAGTCGCGTCGACCCGTGACCGTGGAGCACGACGAGCGTGCGGAACTGGGTGAGGGTCACCGACTCCTCGACCCCCGCCAGTGAACGGGCCGACACGCCCACGAGCACCCGGGATGCCGTCAACAGCGCACTGACGACGTCGTCGGTCTCCCAGGCAGTCTCGAACTCACCGGCCGTCTCGAGCGCACCGGCTGTCTCGAGCACACTGACGTCGAGCTCGGTTGAGGCCCAGTCCTGCCCGGGCCGGGCAGCGCCCTCGGCAGGGTTGTTACCGTCGCGTGCCATCGAACCTCCCTCTTCCATTGACCAGCACAACTATTGCATACTGCAACTCATGCCTTCCTATGCCGCCGTCCCAGCAGCCGACCCGGGGGGCGTCGGCGGGCCGGCGTGGCGTCGGGCGCTGCTCTCCCTCGACCGAATCCGGGGCTCGAACGGGGGGATGCTCGCCCTCTCGCTCGTCGTCGGCGCCGGCACGGGCCTCGCCGCCGTCTTCTTCCGCTGGCTGATCAGTGCCTTCACGCTAATGTTCACCGGCTATCGCGACTACGCCGCGGTGCCGGGCGCGGCCAACCCGTCGCTGCCCGGGCTCGGTCGGTGGTTCGTCGTCGGGGTGCCTGTCGTAGCCGGCTTGCTCTACGGCCCCCTCGTCTACTTCTTCGCCCGCGAGGCCCGTGGCCACGGCGTCCCCGAGGTCATGTACGCCGTCGCCCGACGAGGCGGGCGGATCAAGCCGCAGGTCGCCGCGGTCAAGGCGGTGGCGTCGGCCCTCTGCATCGGCGGAGGGGGTTCGGTGGGTCGAGAGGGACCCATCGTGCAGATCGGCTCGGCGCTCGGGTCGACGGTGGGCCGCATCGTACGCCTGCCGACGCCGCGCATGCGGGTGCTCGTGGCCTGCGGAGCCGCCGGCGGCATCGCGGCGACGTTCAACGCACCCCTGGCCGGAGTCTTCTTCGCGATGGAGCTGATCCTCGTCGACTTCACGACGCAGTCGTTCGGCATGGTCGTGCTCTCGTCGGTCACCGCCTCGGTGATCGGCCGGGCCATCCTCGGCGACACCCCGTTCCTGCTGCTGCCCCCGTTCACCGTCGAGCACACGTCCGAGTACCTGCTCTTCGCCCTGCTCGGGCTGATCGCCGGCGCTGTGGGCGTCGGCTTCACCAAGGTGCTGTACGCCATCGAAGATCTCTGCGATGCCATCTGGAACGGCCCGGAATGGCTGCGCCCGGCTGTCGGCGGCATCCTGCTCGGCGTGCTGCTGCTCGTGCTCCCGCAGATGTACGGGGTCGGTTACCCCGTGCTCGGCCGAGCCATCGACGGCAAGTACGCCATCGGCTTCCTCGTCGTGCTGCTCATCGGCAAGATCATCGCCACCTCCCTGACCATCGGCATCGGCGGCTCCGGAGGCGTCTTCGCCCCGAGCCTGTTCATCGGCGCCATGCTCGGGGCTGCCTTCGGCCTCGTCGCGCAGTCGGTGGTGCCGGGGATCGCCGGACCGATCGGGGCGTACGGGCTGATCGGGATGGGGGCCGTGTTCGGTGGCGCGGCCCGGGCCCCGATCACCGGGGTCATCATCATGTTCGAGCTGACCGGGGAGTACTCGATCATCCTGCCGATCATGATCGCGGTCGTGCTGGCCACCCTGCTCAGCCACCGGATGACCCCCGACTCGATCTACACCCTCAAGCTGAGCCGGCGCGGCATCGACCTGTCCGAGCCGGCGAGCAGCGCGGCCGCGAGCCTCATCGCGGTGCGCGAGGTGATGCGGCCGGTGCCGATGGTGATCAGCGCCGAGACGACGCTGAGGGAGACGGCCAACCTCCTGGGGGGAGCCCGCTACGGCGTGCTGCCCCTGGCGAACGCACAGGGCAGGTACATCGGGGTGGTGACGGCCCGGGCCGTGGCAGAGGCGCTGGCCGACGGCCAGCAGGACATCGCTCCCGCCGAGCTGCTGGTCGAGCTGCCGGTGACGCTACGTGAGGGCGACCAGCTCGACCAGGCCATCGAGGCGCTCGACGGCAGCGGCATCAGCGCCATCCCGGTGATCGCCGCCGAGGGTGACCAGCCCGTCGGCTGGATCGACATCCGTGACACCCTGCGGGCCATGAACCCCAGAGGCTGACCTCGCGGCGCCGGTGTCGTCAGTCGGCGGTATCGGCCCGGCAGGCACGGCAGGTGCCGAGCAGGGCCGTGCGGGCCGGGTCGAGAGCAAAACCGATACCGTCTGCCAGCCGGGCGGCCAACGAGTCGAAGGCGTTCGGCGGAACATCGAGCACTCGACCGCACGAGATGCACCGAACGTGCGCGTGACCCGCGGCGGGAGGCCCCTCGACCGCCGGGCCGGATGCGGCGTCGGCCGGGTCGGTCTCGGCCGCCGCCCCGGGGGCGTCCAGGTGGTAGATCGTCGAAGCGCCCCCGAGGTGTACCTGGGAGAGAAACCCGGCCTCGGTCAACGACGTCAGGGTGCGGTACACGGTGGCGCGGTGAACGCTCGGGGCCAGCTCGAAGACCCGGGCCCCGATGACCTCGGCCGTGAGGTGCTCGTCGGCACGATCGGCGAGGTCGACGACTCGCAGCACGGCGTGCCTCGCGGGAGTGACCCGTTCACCACAGGCTCGCATCCGCGCCACGGCACTGGCCACCCTGGGGCTGTCGACGGCGTTCTCCTCCACCCCGCCATTGTGCCTTCACCGCGCCCGGGGTCGGGTGGCAGACTCTCAGACGACGGACCCTCGTCGTCTTGGCTGGCTGCCACTCGCTGACATCCTGGCTGAACCCTGGCTCATCATTCTGACGGAAGGATCGTCGTGCGCGCCCTCACCAAGCTGACTGCCGGCCCCGGCCTCGAGCTCGTCGACCGACCGGAGCCGTCGTGCGGCCCCGACGACGTCGTGCTGCGCGTACTTCGCGCCGGCCTCTGCGGCACCGACCTTCATCTGCAGGAGTGGGACGACTGGGCCGCCGCCACCGTCTCGCCGCCGATGGTGATCGGCCACGAGTTCTACGGCGAGGTCGTCGAGGTGGGCGCCGACGTCACCGGTATCGAGATCGGTGACCGCGCCTCGGGCGAGGGCCACATCGTGTGCGGGCGCTGTCGTAACTGCCGCGCCGGCCGGCGCCACCTCTGCATCCGCACTCGCGGCATCGGCGTCAACCGCGACGGCGCCTTCGCCGACTACGTCGCGCTCCCGGCATCCAACGTCTGGGTGCAGCCGCGTGACCTCGACCCTGACCTCGGCGCCGTCTTCGACCCGCTCGGCAACGCCACGCACACGGCCCTGCAGTGGCCGATGGTCGGCGAGGACGTCGTCATCACCGGTGCCGGGCCCATCGGTGTGATGGCCGCGGCCATCGCCCGGCACGCGGGCGCGCGCTATGTCGTCGTGTCCGACGCCAGCGACTACCGGCTCGAGCTGGCTGAGCGGGCGGGAGCCGACCTCACGATCAACGTGACGCGGGAGTCGCTGGCCGACGCCCAGCAACACCTCGGGATGCGGGAGGGTTTCGACATCGCCCTCGAGATGTCGGGTGCGGCCCCCGCCGTCAGCGACCTCATCGACAACATGAACCACGGCGGGCGGATCGCGCTGCTCGGCCTACCGCACCAGGGCTACCAGCTCGACTGGGGCAAGGTGATCACCCACATGCTCACCCTCAAGGGCATCTACGGTCGTGAGATGTACGACACCTGGTACGCGATGTCGCAGATGATCGCCACCTCGGCGCCGCTGCGCGACGCGGTCACCCAGGTCATCACGCACCGCTTCCCGGCCGAGCAGTGGGAGGAGGCCTTCGCCACCGCCCGGTCGGGTCAGTGCGGCAAGGTCATCCTCGACTGGAGCTGAAGGGAGCACGGATGCCAGGCCGCTCGCACCCCGACGACATGCCGGGTCTAGGCCCTCGGGAGGGCGAAACCCCCGCACCAGCAGGCGCGCTCGCTCCTCGCCAGACCAAGCCACGCCCGCTGGTGCTGCTGCACGGCCTGGGCCAGTCGCCCATCGCCTGGCAGGACTTCGTCACCGCGTTCGGGGCCGGCCGGTCGATGAACGCACCCTGGATGCGGGGCCTCAAGCCCGGCGACCCGGTCGGTTTCGACCTCGCCGCGGCCGCCCATGGCGTCGCGAACGACCTCGAGCTGCAGGGCATCCGGCAGGCCGACTTCGTCGGCGTCTCGATCGGGGCCAGCGTCGCGTTGCGGCTGGCCGTCGAACGCCCTGAGCTCGTCGGTCGGCTCATCGTCGGCGGGGCTCTGGTGCGGCCCTCCAACGGCGCCATCCGGCTGCAGAAGCTGGCGATGCGAGTGGTGCCCGAGAGCAAGCTCGTGGATGCCGGTGTGTCCCGCCCGAGGATGCTGGCGGTGCTCGACGCCCTCAAGGGTTTCGACGGACGCGAGTCGCTGCGTCAGCTGAGCGTGCCCGCCCTCGTCGTGGCCGGGTCGAAGGACAAAGCGGGTGTCGTGGCCGCCACGGCTCTCGTCGCCGAGCTGCCCGACGCTCGGCTCGAGGTCGTGCCGGGGGCCGGCGCGCTGCTCAACACCGACTCGGCCCGCGAGCTGGCCGCGCTGACCCACGCCTTTCTCGACGACCCGGCCTCCGTCTGACGGGCCAGGCGCGCCCCCGACAGGTCACATCGCGAGTCGTGTCGCAGGAGGTGTTGCTGAGACGACATCAGCAGCGACATGACCGGCGACCCGACGCGTCGTGCGCCCAGGACGCGACTCGCCATCAGGGGTGGACGCCGATGTGTCGACCCTGGTCCACCTCCTCGTCAGGTCGTAGGTCGAGGCCCAGTCCCCTTCACTGGCCGCCGGGTCTGGACCCGCGGTGGGGTCAACAGATAGCGTGCCGCAGGAAATGCTCATACCGGTCTATCTGTGTCGAGGGGCCCGCCCATGTCGAAGACGACAGCCAGCATCCGTAGCGCCACGTCGAGCCGCAGGCTGCGCCAGCCGAGCCGCCTCGCCGCCTGCGTCGTCGGCCTCAGTCTGCTCCCTCTCGGTGTCGGCAGCACCGCCTTCGCCGCCACCACGAGCGGCCTCTACCACCACGGAGCGCGGGTCCTGCTGCCCATTGGCGGCGGTTACGAGGAGAACGCTCTGAGCGGCTTCTCGACCGTCACGGCACAGCAGGCCACCGGAAAGACGGTCGACATCCTCGTCGTTCCCTCCAGCTACGGCGATGCTCCCGAAGACCGCGACGCGAACCTGGCGCTGGCGAGGGAGCGCACGAGCCAGATCGACGCCATCTGCGACGCGACGGTTGCCGCCTCGCCCAGCTTGCGACGGTCCTTCACCGGGTGCAACGCCACCTTGCTGGTGCTGCTGAACCGCGCCGACGCGATGGATCCGAGAAACTCCACGGCCTTCGACTCCGCCCTCACCGACGGTGCCTTCATCCTCGGTGGCGACCAGAACCTCGCCATGACCATCCTGGCCAACTCCCCGGCCGAGAAGGCCATGGCCCGGGCCTATCGGCGGGGGGTGGTGATCAGCGGCACCAGCGCCGGCGCTGCCGTGCAGTCCCGCTCCATGACGGCGGGCTACAGCGACGACGGCTACGCCGAGAACGGCCTGGAGAAGGACTCCCCGCTGATCTGGTGGGGTGACGACAGCGATGCCGAACGAGGGTTGAGCTTCGGTTCCCGCCGCACCATCTTCGACCAGCACTTCTACCAGCGCGGCCGCTTCGGCCGACTGCTCAACCTGACGGCTCAGTCCGTTCCCCGAACACCCGGAGGGCTGGTCGGGGTCGGGGTCGACTACGCCACCGGCGTCACCGACATCGACGACCAGAAGCTGACCACGATCGTCGGTGACTCGTCGGTGGCGATCCTCGACTACGGCACCACCAGGGTCGCTCCGACCTGGGTCGGACCGAAGCAGACCCTCACCGCGCGCAACGTGCTCACCCACCTCCAGGCCCCCGGTACGGGAATGACCTACGACCTGACCCGCCGGCTGCCGATCGTCGACGGACGCCCCGTTCGGCTGCCGGATCGAGCCGGCCGGGCCACTCCGAAGATCACCACGTCGGCTCGGGCCACCCTGTTGCTCGGGGGTGGTGACAACGCCGACGGGTCGGCTGCGGTGATGAAGCGGTTCGCTCAGATTGCCGGGAAGGGCTCGTCGCAGCGCGTCGTGATCATTGCTGCCGGGTACGCCGACGTCACTGCCGCCCGGGCCGACGCAAAGACGTATCGCGACGCGCTGGCCGCCACCGGCCGCACCGATCTCGGGCAGGTTCTGATCAAGGTGCACGGCGTCGATCGCATCAACGCGAAGACCGTGAAGGGGGCAGCGGGAGTCATCCTGATCGGCGGCGGCCAGTCCGAGATCGGCGGGGCGGTCTCGGACCGCGCCTTCGCCACCGCAGTCAAGGCGTCGGCCCGTGACAGCGCCGTCGTCATGACCGATGGGGCCATGACTGCGGCAATGGGCACGCGCTACGCCACCGATGCGGACCCCGACGAGAACACGCTCGAAGACGAGGCCGTCCGTGACTTCCGAGCCGGCAACGCAGAGCTTCAACCTGGATTCGATGTGGTTAGCGACGCCACCCTCGAGCCGAGACTGACCCGGGACTACCGCTGGGGTCGCTTGTTCGATGCCGCCCGCCCGCACCCCAGCACGCTGTCGGTGGGTGTCAGTGAACTGACGGCCCTCGAGCTGGGGCACGGTCGCGCTCGGGTGGTCGGTGATCGATCCGTCACCACCCTGGACGCCCGCTACGCTCGGTTCCTGAGCGCCAGCAACGGCACCTTCGGCATGATCAACGGCTTGATCAGCACCTTCGGTCCCGGCCAGCGCATCTGATGAGCGGTGGTCACCGCGTCCGTGGGGGTGGGCGTCGTGACGAGTCGACGAGTCAGCAGGTGCTCAGCCGGCGGGGCGGGCCGCTTCCTCTGGCGCGTCAGCTTCTGCCGCGGCACGGTTGGCGTCGCGCATCCGCACCAGCTTGACCACGCCGACGATGCTGAAGATGGTCCAGCAGAACTCGGTGATGAACACCCCGGAGTTGAACGGCTCGATGACCGAGTAGGTCAGGCAGGCGGCGCCGACCAAGTTGAACAGCTGGTAGATGTAGGACGTGCTGGGGTTGAGCTTTCCGGTCTGCAGGCCGGCGTAGGCGGCCAGTAGCAGGACCGATCCGACGACCGAGACGGCTTGGTACAGGGGCATGGTGCTCTCGCTTCCGCTAGGGGCTGGTTGGTGTGGGGCCGTCGGACGACGGGGTCACCGACCCAGATCGAGGTTCGGTGTGGGGCCGGGTGTCCTCCGCCGCTGTCGGGCCGTCGTCGGGCCGCGACTCGGTGAGGGGCCGCGGGTTGCGGATCCGCAGGCGATGCACGAGTGTGCCACTCTCGGCCTTCGCTGCCTGTCTGAGCGCCGTATCCGCCACCGGCGCGGGAGAGGCCAGGCCCAGCTCGCGCAACACCGGCTCCGCCTGCGCCGACCGCTCTTCGAAAGAGCGCAGGGTGGTCGACGTCGCCTCGTCGAGGCGACCCTTCGACTGGAAGTACTTCAGGCGGGGGTAGCGTCCGGCGAGAGCGACCCCCCAGTTCAGGGCCGGGTTCCACCACGAGTTGATCTCGCGGCCGCAACCCGTCGCGTGGTGGGCCAGCACGTCGTCGAGCGCTCCGCTGAGCAGCCGCAGGTCGAAATCGGCACCCGGCACCCCGTCAGGGGCGGTCGCAGCGTACGCGTCGACACCTGTTCTCGAGGGCCCGGTGCGGGTGTCGCGATAGCGGGCCAGCGTCATCATGTCGCTCGCCAGCACCGGCTCGTTGACGGGCAGGCTAGGCGCTTCGGGATCGCCCATGAGCTGGGCCCACGACATGCGGATGAAGGTGTGCTGGCCTTCCAGGCCCGGATGGGTGCACCGGAGCCCGACGGCATACGCCTCCAGAGGTTCCTGCACCAGCTGGAACCCGGTGTAGCGGGCCCAGCGGACCACGAGGAACTCCTCTGGGGTCGCCCCGGGCAGGTGGAAGTCAACCTCCTGGACGTAGTCGAGCACGATCTTCACCTGCTCGTCAGACAGCTCGAGGTCCTCGTGCAGCGGGAACATCCCGTCGAACGTGTTGCGCACCGGTCGGGGCCACTCGGCGACGAGGGCGTCGAGCCCCGACTGGGTCCGTGGCCGCTGGGCGACGCGGGCCTCGGCCGGGGCCGGGGCGATGGGGCGAATCCTGTTGGTCGTCATGATTGTCTGCCTCTCCTTCCTGGTGTGCCGGTCAGATCAGCTGGTTGCGGTCGTAGAAGTCGGCGTCCTCGAAGTAGCCACCGCGACCCTGGCCGATGATGTCGTAGCGGTTCACCACCTCGATCCGCTCCAGCCACTTCAGGCTGCGGAACCCGGTCGAGGTCTCCATGCGCAACCGCACGGGGGCGCCGTTCTTGGCCGGGATCTCACCCTCGTCGTTGAGCTCGAAGGCGATGAGGGTCTGCGGCATCCGCGCCTCGATCATCGGGTTGGACTCGTAGTACGTGCCGCCCTCGTACAGGGCGTCGTCGCGGCCCATGTTCTGGAAGCTCGTGTACACGACGTCGGTCGCGCCGGGGAGGGGCCCGGCGAGGTCGAGCAGGTCGGAGACGGTGATCCCGCGCCATCGCCCGATCGAGGAGAAGCCCTGTACACAGTGGTGCAGAGTGGTCTGGGAGTGGCCGTCGGCGAGCTCGCGCAGATCGCGGATGGTCAGCGACATCGGGCGCTCGACGTAACCACCGATCTCGAGCACGTAGTCGTCGTCGTAGCCGTTGGCCATCAGGGCCAGGTACTCCTTGGCCTCCGGTGGTCGCCCGCTTCCCCGGAAGTTGTGGGTGGTGTTCTGCAGCCCCACGTCCTCTCCGGAGACGTTGGAGCGGCTGTAGTGCATTCGGGCCGGCAGGCGGTAGAGCAGGTTCGACCACGGCCGCACCACCACGTTGTGCAGCCTTTCGACAGCACGGCCGTCGGCCAGCGTCCAGCGAGTGGCCACGACGTGCAGGGCCACCACGACGATGAGACTGACGGTGAAGATGATCCCGCCTGCCACCGGAAGATCGGTGCTGCCGAACACCATCTTCGACGTCTCGTGGGCGTACCCGTGGATCAGGACCATCAGCACGTGCACCACGAAGAACGCGACGTACCCGACGAGGCACAGGAAATGGACGGTGCGGATCACCTGACGGCCACCGACGGCGCGCGTGATGCGCGAGAAGTAGTTGGCGATGGCCGGCGACTGGAACGCGCCCGTGATGATCACCAGCGGGGTGAGGACCAGGATGACGAAGCCGTAGGACAGCTGCTGCACCGCGTTGAACGGCATCCCCTCCACGGCACCGGGAACCGTGAACGCCAGATAGGCGAGCATGTCGTGACCGGCCTGGGTGAAGGTGTCCAGTGAGGTGGGGACGTACCGCCGCCACTGCCCCGTGAAGACCAACAGCACGAAGTAGATCACCCACGAGGTGACGAAGCCCGTGACGGTGATGAAGTGCCAGTACCGCCCCAGGCCCAGCAGCCCGCGGCCCGGCAGGGAGAGGCGGGGAGAGTAGTCGTCGTACTCACCGCCCACCGTGTAGTACTTGTGCTTGGGCGCCCGCTGGACCGTGAACTGGGCCCAGGCCGTGCCGGCCACAGTGTGCTGCGAGCGGTACAGCTTGGGGTAGGTGCCGAGGATCTCGATACCCGAGCGAACCAGGAACGAGATGAAGACGAGGTTGAGGAAGTGCTCCACGCGGAGCCACCAGGGAAAGCCGAGATCCATGACGAAGCTCCTTCTCAGTCCATGAAGTTCTGGTCGTCGGGAGCGGCGACGATGGTCCCGTACCGCAGCGCCCAGAACAGGACGAGATAGCCGATGGACGCCAGGAGCGTCACGTTCCACGTCGCGGCCAGCACGACGCTGGCACCGTTCCACACGTACGGGGCATCGCCCGCGAGGCCACCGAAGTAGACCAACAGGGAGGCCACGGCGATTCCTGCGCCCCAGGCCCAGATGCGGGCCGACGTCACGAGCCCCATCGCGCCGAACACGACAGCCGCACCGCAGACGGCCCACAGGATCGGGGTGGCGAAGGCGAAGGGTGGGTGATCACTCAGGGCGACGGCCGCAGACGCCGCCCCGATGACGGCGACGACCAAGAGCAGGAGCAGCCGAGTGGCCCGCGGCAGATTGATGCGCACGTAGCGCAGCAGCGGGGCGCGCTTCCTCCCCGGCCTGACGTGCTCGGAGACTCGCACGGTCGCATTCTGTGTGCCGCGGAAGTCGACACCCGCGCGCAGGGCGGGGGCCTCTCGTCTTCCATTGCCGGGGGCTCCCTTCGAGGAGAAGCAGACTGCCGATCGGTTCAGCGCGGTGGCTCCACCGGGCGTGGAACATACTACGGTTCGTAGTAAATCGGGGCAACTTGTCAGTCTTTCGGAGGTCCGTGGGTGGGCTTCCGCTCACCTTGACGTGTTGGGGTCTGGCCCTGGCCGGTCATGGACGTGCGCCACCTCCGTCTCACCGCGAGTAGCGCACCTCGCCCGCCAGCCGCGTCTCGGAGACGCCGATTCCCGAGATCGTGGTCGGGTCGACCGTAGCCGGGTTGTCTTCGAGCAGAACGAGATCGGCGTACTTCCCGACCTCTATCGAGCCGGTCACGTCGTCGGCGCGACACTGCCAGGCAGCGTCGATGGTGACGGCCCTCAGCGCCGCCTCGACGCTGATACGTTCGTCGGCGTTCAGCACCTCGCCGTTCTCGGCCATGGCCCGCATGACGGCATCCTCCACGTAGCGCAGCGGCTCCAACGGGGTGACGTTCCAGTCGCTGTGCAACGAGATGCGCAGCCCGGCCCGCAGGGCCGAGGCGCACGGGTCGTAGAGCGCCGAACGCTCCGGGCCGAGGAGCCGGTCGCGGAAGGCCGTGCCCCACCAGCGGAGGTGACCGATGAGGAACGAGGGGGAGAGCCCGAGCGCCGCCATCCGCGCCATCTGCTCGGGGTGCAGCACGCTGCAGTGCTCGATGCGGTGCCGGTGGTCATCGCGCGGAGCTGCGGTCAGGGCACGCTCGAAGGCATCGATCGTGACGTCGATGGCGGCGTCGCCGTTGGCGTGCACACCGATCTGCCAGCCGTCGCGGTGCGCGCGCAGCACGACCTCGGCCAGCTCGTCGGGGGAGTAGTTGAGCGACCCGCAGGAGTCGGTGCCGAGGTAGAGCTCGCGCTGGAACCCGGTGCCGGCCTGGTTCGACCCGTCTGACCAAGCCTTGATCCCGTCGACCCGGAACCGGTCGTCGCCGAACCCGGGCCGGAGCCCGAGCTGGGCCCAGGCGTCGTACGCGTTCGAGACGAGCATGCCCCGGTAGCGCACGGGAGTCGCTTCGTCGACAGCGCGGCGCAGGCCGTCGAGGTCGGTGGCCCCGTCGATCGACCCGATACCGCAGTCGTGCAGCAGTGTGACGCCTTGTCCGGCCGCGTGCCACAACAGATTTCGGATGCGGCCCTCGAGCGCGGCGCCGGTGACGAGGGGGAAGCCGATGGTGAAGGCCCACACGGCAGGCGACTCCTCGAGACGCCCGGTCAGCTCGCCGTTCCCATCCCGGCTGTAGCGACCGGCCGGCGGGTCGGGCGTGTCACGATCGACGCCGGCCCGATCCAGCGCCGCGGAGTTGACCCAGGCGACGTGGCCGTTGCTCTCCAGCACGAGCAGGGGACGGTCGGGCACGAGGCGGTCGAGGGTCTCGCGGTCGAGGCGAGGGTGGCCCTCAGTGATGCTCGGGTCGAACTGCTGCGCCAGCACCCAACCGGTGCTCGTCGCGCTGGCGCCGCGCAGAGCGGTGTAGACCTCGTCGGCGGTCGGCGTGGCCATCGGGCTCACGTCGACCCAGTCGGCGAGCTGCACCATGGCGGAGTGCATGTGGGGGTCGATCAGCCCGGGCAGCAGGGTCCGCCCGTCGAGATCGACCCGCTCGGTCAGCCGCCCGGCCAGACCGTTCACCTCATCCAGAGATCCGACGGCAACCACCCGGCCGTAGCGAAGGGCCACGGCCTCGGGACGGGACCCGGCGGCATCCATCGTCAGGATTGGGCCACCGGAGAACACGATGTCGGCAGGGCTCTGGTGGTTCGCGTCGACCGGGCTCATACCCGCGACCGTAACCGCAGACGCCCGCCAGGCCGGGGTGCGTCGAGGACGTCGGCATGGCGTGGGGCGCTGGCTCCTACACTCGGCGGGTGCCCGACCTCCTGCTATGGCCCCGACGCGACGAGGACGTGCCGGCCCTGGTCGACCTGCTTTTCAGGCAGCAGCCCGAGACGCAGTATCCCTTCCGCTGGCCACCCGATCGTTCGCCGGAGGACTTTCTGCGGCGCCCCACAGAACGTGAGGCGTGGGTGGCCGAGCTCGAGGGCCTGGTCGTCGGTCACGTAGCCATCCAGGTGGTCGCCGACGACGACGAGCTCGGGACCGTGTGGGCGGCTGCCCACGGCGTGCCCGTTGCTGCTCTGCGCTGCATCAGTGTGCTGTTCGCCGACCGTAGGCTCGCCCGTCGGGGTATTGGCTCAGCGCTGCTCGAGCGCGCCACCCAGCGAGTGCTCGACGGGGACGGTGCCCCGGTGCTCGACGTCGTGGCTGAGCACCGCGCCGCACGCAACCTCTACCTGGGCCGGGGTTGGGTCGAGGTGGGCCGGTCCCGGCCCGCGTGGCTTCCCGCCACCGCCGAACCGGTCTACCTGATGATCCTGCCCCGGGCGGCGCCACTCGCAGCCCGACCAACCTAGCCTCACGGTGTGGCCTGTGCGGCTCCGATCCGCGCTTCACGCCAGGAGGTGATCGTCAGAACCGCCGCGATGACCAGGAGCGGCAGGTGCAGAACCCCCATCCACCAGCTGGCGGGCTTGACCGCGAACCAGGTGAGCATGTTGAGCAGGCCGAAGATGAGCGCGAGCCAACCGACGACGACCCGGGTGGTTCTGCCGTAGGCAGCCGGTCGTAGCGCCATCGTGCCCACGATCACCGGCGTGACCATGCAGTACGTCACGCCCGCGCTGTTGGTGAGCACCTCGGCCCACCCGCCCGGGACGACGGTGTTGCCCTGGAGGGCGAAAGGGTAGAGCCAGGCCCACAGCATGAGAGGCAGCATCCACAACCGGTCGTGTCGCAGCGCGGCGGTATCCGACGTGTGATGAAGCCCCAGCAGGCAGACCGCCACCACCACGAGCTGCGCCAGCAGGTTGCCGACGATGATGGCAACGCCATCTGACAGCGTGGCGGTGTTCTGGAAGACCGCCACCACGGCGAGTATCGCGGCGTAGTAACCGAGCACGATCTTGGCGTACGGACCCTTTCCGGTGACGCCGATGACCGCCACCGCGAGCAGGGCCAGTTTGGCAACCGGCATCAGGATCGGGACGGCCTCCGACCACGGCTGCATGAGCACGCTCTGGATCAGTTCCGTGACCTGCTCTGAACTGACCATCGCGCCGCCGCGCATCGACGGGGCTCCGAAGGTGATCAGCAACAAAGCCAGCGGAAGAACCCAGCCCGTGCGACGAGGGTGTGAGGTGGTTCGGGTGGCGGTCATCGTGAACCCGTCACCACCCCGCGCCGCCGGCCCTGGGAGCCGCGGCCGGTGAAGTCCACGGAGCGCCGGTGGACCAGCGCCTCTGATCGTCTCGCCCCATGAGCTCATGGTGAGGCAGGTGCCTCTCGGTCGACCAGGGCCGAAGGGCCCGAGTCGGGATGGGGGCAGGCACTCGCAGGCGTCGACCCGCGCACCGGAGACACCTGCAAGGGCTCGGCTGAGCCTCAGCGCTGCCGATCAACCACGAGCCAGTGGGCCAGGGCGGTCGCGACGCGCTGTGTCTCCCTCGGCCGGGAGGTGTTGGCCACCACGACCACCGCGCGCCGGGCCTGGGGGAACAGCGCCAGGAAGGCCGAGTAGCCGCCGGTGGCCCCGTTGTGCCAGACCATCTGACGGCCGGTTCCCGGGACGGTATCGGTCATCCAGAACATGCCGATCTGCCGACCTGCGCCGATGTCGTGCAGCGGCGCCAGCGCTGTCAGCCCGGGGGACGACCCGTCGAGAAGACCCTGGGCCAGGTCGGTCAGGTCGTCAAGGGTCGCGAAGATGCCTCCGGCAGGGGCATAGCCGCCCATGACCCACGGCGTGCGGGGCAGGCCGAGGGGCGACCAGCCCCAGCCGGCGTTCTGGTCTGGGGTCGACACGCCCGCACCGCTCAGGCCGAGCGGATCAAGGAGCCGTTCGTGCACCACGTCGCTGAACTCTCGGCCCGCGGCCTTGGCCACCACCTGTCCGAGCACCCCCGCCCCCAGGTTCGAGTAGCGGTAGCGACCCTGGCCGCGCAGGCGTTGTCGTGCCGCCGCCGCCAACAGGCTCGTCGCCGACGTGCCGCGGTAGGGGTCGAGCCCCCATACGCCATACAGCATCTGTCGAGAAGCCGTCGTAAGCGTCAGGGCCAGCCGCGGTAGGCCCGACGTGTGCGTGCACAGCTCCTGCAACGTGACTTCTTCGAGCGGCGTCCCCCGGGCCTCCACGACGAACTGGCCGACCTGAGTGCCGAGAGTGACCTCGCCCCGGTCGACGGCGTCGGCCAACAACAGACCGGTGAGCGCTTTGGTGACAGAGCCGATCTCGAAGCGGGTGGTCCGGTCGCTCCGCACGAACGCCGATCGCATTGCCGGGTGCGCATCGAGGTCGATGACGCCGGCGGCCAAGCACCTGGTGCGTCGATTGCACAGACGGGTCAGCTCGGTGGCCAGGGCCGCATCGCCGGTCGCGGCCGGAGACCGGCGGCGCACGCTTGACGCAAACCCCAGACCGGTCACCACGAGCACGACGATGCCGAGCCAGCCGAGAGCGAGGGACAGCACGAGCGAGAGGCTAGAGACCCTTGCTGGGCAGAGCCCGTATGCGCCAAGGCCGGCCGGGTTGGCAGCCTTCGCCCATCAGGCAGGGTGAGGGGACGCGCATCCACACTCACGAGCAGCTGCTCGCCCTGCTCGATCAGATCGTGGCCGGGAGCGACCGCGGTGACCGCACGAGCCCGGCCGCAACACCCGCTGGTTCGCCGCGCAGGGGGCGCGGGTCGACGGCATCGACATCGCCACCGACCTGCTCGACCGGATCGGACCCACCATGCCGGATGCCGTGACGCTGACGATCTGCGACATCGTGCGCGATGCCCTACCCTCCGATCGCTACGACGTCGTCTACGACTCAGGCTGCTTCCACCACCTCGCGCCTCATCGCCGCGAGACCTACCGTCGACGGGTGCTGGACGGTCTGAGCCTCGGAGGCCGGTTCGGCATCGTCACGTTCGGCAACGTCACGTTCGACGACGGCAGCATGGAGTCGACACGTGACGCCGAGATCATCGCGTCCGGCGACGTCGGCGGGGGAATCGGCTTCACGACCTGGCCCGGATTTTCGACCCGCTCGCGCTCATCGAGGGACGTCCGATGCGCACGGGCGGCGACTGCGCCTTCGGTGAGCCGTTCCTTCGAGCCGTTCTGTTCCGGCGGGGCCAGGGGCTGAGCCGGCCGACGGTCAGGAGAAGTCGCGCAGTGCCCGATTCTCGATGTCGCGCAGCACCTCGTCGGCGGCGCCGGCCGACACCTCGCCGCGCCGTCGCTCGCCCAGCACCAGCTGGCGTTCGACATCGCTGGCGTGGGTGAGCAGCGCCTCGAGCTCCCGGCCGCGGGCCTCCGCATCTTCGCCGTCGGTGGCTCCCCCCACGCTCCGGGCCTGGTCGATGCGTCGCTGGGCCTCGATGTAGCCCTCGTACTGCGCGATGGCCGCCTCCCGCACGTCGTCGTCGGTACCGGACGATGTGTCGCGAATCTGGTCGAGGGCCGCCTCTGTCGCGCGCAACCGCAGGTCAGAGATCTCCTTGGCGTCGTCGATGTCGCTGCCCACGCCCAGCAGCCGGGTGAGCGGGGTCAGGGTGAGCCCCTGAACCACAAGGGTCAGCAGGACGCACGCGAGCGCGACCGTGACCAGCTCGTCGCGGTTCGGCAACGGGTCACCCGTCGTGACCACGGCGGGCAGGGCCAGCGCGGTGGCCACCGTGACGACGCCTCGCATTCCGGCCCACGACACCACGGCCGACTCGCGCCAGTTGGAGGGGACGGGCATGTCTCTGCGACGGGCGCGGCGACGACCGATCGCTGCCGCCGGGAAGATCCACACTGCGCGGAAGACGATGATGGTGCCCGCCACGAGCAGCGCGAGCCAGACGGTGTCCAGCGTCACCGACGTCGAGCGGATCACCGCGACGAGCTCGAAGCCGAGCAGGGCGAAGACGAGGCTGGTGATGAGGAAGTCGGCGTACGACCACACGGCCCGGCCGAGCAGCCACCCGCCCGACGTGGTGGCCGCGTGCCCGAAGGTCCGCAGGTAGAGGCCGAGCACGAGCACGGCTAGCACTCCGGAACCGTTGACGTGCTCTGCCCCGACGTAGGCCCCGAACGGCATCAGCACCGTCAGCGTCGTCTCGGCCTGACCGTCGTGGATGCGGGCGAGCACCAACCGCGTTACGTAGGCGAGAGCCAGTCCGATGAGCACGCCGAGCACGAGGGCCTCAACGAGCTCGAGCCCGACCTCGCCCGCGCTGATGTCACCGGTCACGGCGGCCGCGATGGCGACCTTGTAGGCCACGAGCGCCGTCGCGTCGTTGAACATCCCCTCGCCCTCGAGGATCGTCACCAGGCGGTGCGGCAGCCGCAGCCGCCGGGCGACGGCGGTGGCGGCCACGGGGTCGGGTGGCGAGACCATGGCCCCGAGCACCCACGCCACCGACCAGGGGAGGCCGGCGGCATGCGCCACCAGTGCGACCACCACCACGGTGGCGACGGTGAGCCCGACCGCGAGCACGAAGACCGCCGAGGCGTGCTCGCGAAACTCGTTCACCGTGGTGCGCTGGGTGGCCGCGAACAGCAGGGGCGGCAGCACGACCGGCAGGATGAGGGCCGGGTCGAGGGAGAGCATCGTCGACGGGGAGGCAAGGGCGAGCACCAGGCCGAAGATCGTCAGCAGCACCGGCTGGGGCACGCGCACCTTGTCGGCCACGGGGGTGAGCAGGATGACCCCCACCACCAGCACGACCGTCAGCACCAGACCACTCACGAGAGAAAACCCTAGTCGGCCGTCGACGACAGCGGCCTATTCTGGTGGTGCGAGGGCCGCCGTCTGCGCCCCCGCGATGGCAGGAGGCCGCTGTGGCGCAGCTCATCTACACGGTGATCACCTCGTTGGACGGTTACGTCGCCGATGCAGGCGGCGGTTTCGACTGGGCCGCGCCCGACGAGGAGGTGCACTCGTTCGTCAACGACCTGGAGCGACCGGTCGGTACCTACCTCTACGGCCGGAAGCTCTACGAGACGATGGTCTACTGGGAGACCGCCTCCGCCGCCGATCCGGACGGGTCGGTCACGGACGACTTCGCGGTCATCTGGCAGGCCGCCGAGAAGATCGTCTACTCGACGACCTTGGAGCAGCCGGCGAGCCGCCGCACGTCCATCGAGCGCAGCTTCGCTCCCGACGCGGTCAGTGCCCTGGTGGCAGCGGCCGAGGCTGTGGTCGAGATCGGTGGGCCGCATCTCGCAGCCCATGCTCTTCGGGCCGGCCTCGTCGATGAGATCCGTCTGTTCCGGGCGCCGGCGATCGTGGGCGGCGGCACCGCAGCCCTGCCCAGCGGCATCCGGCTCGATCTGACTCTGCACGAAAGTCGCCGGTTCGCGGGCGGAACCACCTACGCTCGATACACCGTCGGTCGGTGAGCGTGCAGGTAGGGCAGGGTGGGGTGGGGCGGCATACATTGGCAGTGGACCCCAACCGACCCCAGTGAGGACACCGATGTACGGCTCAGTCAAGGACGAGATCGCGGGCACGCTGCAGCAGATCGAGGATGCCGGTCTCTACAAGAACGAGCGCGAGCTCACCTCACCCCAGTCGGCGCACGTCACGACCCTCAAGGCCGACGCCCTGAACTTCTGCGCCAACAACTACCTGGGGCTGGCCAACGAGCCATCGGTCGTGGCGGCGGCGAAGACGGCGCTCGACGAGTGGGGCTTCGGGATGGCATCGGTGCGCTTCATCTGCGGCACCCAGACCCTGCACACGGCGCTGGAAGCGAAGATCTCCGACTTTCTCGGCATGGAGGCGACGATTCTCTACTCCTCGTGCTTCGACGCCAACGGCGGCGTGTTCGAGGTGCTGTTCGGCCCCGACGACGCGATCATCAGCGACGAGCTCAACCACGCCTCGATCATCGACGGGGTGCGGCTGTCGAAGGCGAAGCGGTTCCGCTACCGCAACCGTGACACGGCCGACCTGCGCGATCAGCTGACCGCCGCGCGGGCCGCCGACGCGAAGCGGGTGGTGGTGGTGACCGACGGCGTGTTCTCGATGGACGGCTCCTACGCCCCGCTGGATGAGATCTGCGACCTCGCCGACGAGTTCGGCGCCATGGTTCTCGTCGACGACTCCCACGCGGTCGGCTTCGTCGGCGACGGCGGGCGTGGCACCCCTGAGCTTTTCGGCGTGATGGACCGCGTCGACATCATCACGGGCACGCTCGGCAAGGCGCTCGGTGGGGCCTCCGGTGGGTACGTCAGCTCGCACCGCGAGGTCGTCGACCTGCTGCGACAGCGCTCGCGCCCCTACCTCTTCTCCAACTCGGTGGCGCCGACGGTGGCGGCGGGCTCGATGGCGGCCCTCGCGCTGGTCGAGGGGTCGGCCGAGAAGCGCGAGACGCTCAAGGCCAACACCGCGCTGTTTCACCGGCTCATGACCGAGGCGGGCTTCGAGCTGCTGCCCGGCACCCACCCGATCCGGCCGGTCATGTTCCCCGGTGACGACGGCGCGCGCCTGGCGGCGTCGATCGCCGACCACATGCTCGCTCACGGTGTCTACGTGATCGCGTTCAGCTTTCCGGTGGTACCTCGGGGCAAGGCTCGCATCCGGGTGCAGCTCTCGGCCGCGCACTCCGAGGCTGACGTGCGGGCTTGCGTAGCAGCCTTTGTCGGGGCCCGTGATGCCGTCCGCTGAGGCGCGTCGTCAGCGTGCACAGCTCGCCACGGGTGGTGGAGCCGAAGACCAGCTCGCCCGGGACGCGCATGTTGCGTCCGGGGTGCGGGGGCTGACTCCCGGCTACTTCGCGCTCGTCATGGGCTCCGGCATCATCTCGCTCGGGCTCGACCTCGGTGGCTTCAGATCGGTCTCGGCGGTGCTGTTCGTGGCCGGGGTGGCCAGCTACCTGGTGCTCGTCGTGCTGAACGCCTGGCGGCTGGTCAGCTTTCACCACGCGATGCGCACCGACTTCACCGACCCGAAACGGGCGTTCGGATTCTTCACCTTCGTCGCCGGCACGAATGTACTCGGGGTACGTGCCGGTGAGCAGGGTTGGCACGCCGTGACGGGCGGGCTGCTCGTGGTGGCGGGGCTGTGCTGGTTCGTCCTGGGCTACGTCGTGCCGTGGAGCGCCGTGCTGGGGCACGCCGAGCGGCCGGTGCTGACGAGCGCCAACGGCACCTGGTTCATCTGGGTCGTCGCCAGTCAGTCGGTTGCCATCGCAGCGGCCAGTCTCGAGGTGGTGGTCACCAACGGTCGCATCGGGCTGGCCATCATCGCCGTCTTCTCGTGGTCGGTCGGGGTGTTCCTGTACGCGGCGGTCGGTGTCTTCGTGTCGTTGCGTCTGATGCTCTACCGTCTCGAACCGGTGCAGCTCGACCCGCCTTACTGGGTGGCCATGGGGGCAGTGGCGATCACGGTGCTGGCCGGTGCGCGGATCGTGGAGATGCAGACCGCGCCGATGGTCGATGCGACCAGGGCGCTGATCGCCGGCCTGTCCGTCGTCTTCTGGTGCTTCGCGACCTGGCTGATCCCGGTGCTGGTGGCAGCCGGGCTGTGGCGGCACGCGTTCAAGCGGGTACCGCTGAGCTACACCCCAGGACTGTGGAGCATCGTCTTCCCCCTCGGGATGTACGCGGTGGCCAGCACCTACCTCGGCCGGGCCGACCACCTGCCGATCCTCGAGGCGATCGGGGCCGTCTGGATCTGGGTGGCCCTGACAGCCTGGGTCATCGTGTTCGTGGCGATGGTGCGTGACATCGCCCAACAGCTGCGCGGCGCCACCGTCGACGCCTGAGCGGAAGGCCGCTGCCGGGCGGCGTCTGGCCCCTGCACGTCTTCAGGGATGCCGAACGCGCGACCGGAGACGCACGGCGGCCACCGGGGCGAGCCGCCTCCGACGGCATCGGCGTCAGTCGACTCGCGCCCGCAGCCACGGCCTCGCGAGGTCGAACCGGCGGCCGGTGATCTCGGTGACCCTGATGCCGACGATTCGCATCTTCGGGGTATCGACCCAGGGGCGGAGCGGAAGCTGCTCCACCATCCTCGCGGCGTCACCCCTCAGCTCGTGCGCCTCGCCACGAATCACCACACTGGTGGCGATCTCGTTCTCGATCGCGTCGGTCTCGAACGCCACGTCGGCGTTCATCTTCAGGCCGAGCAGCTTGCTGCCCTCGGAGGTGCGAAAGAGCAACCGCTCGTCGTCGACGACGTAGTTGATCGGTACGATGTGCACCTCGTCGAGCAGATGGAAGGCGATCCGTCCGAACTCGTGGGAGCGCAGAAACTCCCAGCTCTCCTCCGGGTGCAGCTCGTGGGTCGGTTGATCACTCGCAGACATCGTCGTCACCTTTCGGGAGGACGGCCACGGTGGCCGTCGGCGGCCTTCTCCTACGTATTGTAGTATCTCAGGCGTCTGAGTGACAGGTCAGGGTGTGTCGAGGCCCGTGACACCGTCACCTGTCTGCGCCCACAACCACGTCGAGTGGCCACTTTCGTACGGCGGGGGTGTACGGAACTGGCCACTCGACGTGGGAGCCCGGTCGAGTGGCCACTTTCGTACGGCGGGGGTGTACGGAACTGGCCACTCGACCGAGGTTGAGGGGGGGGTCGACACGCCGTCGGTCGACCGTCGTGTGGTGCTGCGGAAGTGTGAACCGTCGGGGTGCGGTTGACTGGTGCCATGGACTTCTGGAGCGCCTACCGCCACGGGTTCGCCCGTGTCGCGGCCTGCACGGTGCCGCTCGCCATCGCCGACCCGCAGCGCAACGCCGATACGGTGATCGCCAGGGTGCGCGACCTGCACGACGACGGCGTGGCCGTCGCCATCTTTCCTGAGCTCGGCCTGTCGGGCTATGCCATCGACGACCTGCTGTTGCAGGACCCTCTGCTCGACGCCGTCGACGAGGCCCTGGCGCGCATCTGCGAGGCGACCGCCGACCTGCGCCCGATCTTCGTGGTCGGGGCGCCGCTGGCCCGGGGCAGCCGTCTCTACAACTGCGCCGTCGTGATCCAGGGCGGCGGCATCATCGGGGTCGCCCCGAAGTCGTATCTACCCACCTACCGCGAGTTCTACGAGCGGCGACACTTCGCGCCGGGCGACGACCAGCGCGGGCTCGACATCGAGGTGGCCGGCCAGTGGGTGCCGTTCGGGCCCGACCTGCTCTTCCGGGCCGTCGACGTGCCCGGCCTCGTGCTCCACGTCGAGGTCTGCGAAGACCTGTGGGTACCGATCCCGCCCAGCCACGAGGCGGCCCTTGCCGGAGCCACCGTGCTGGCCAACCTCTCGGGCAGCCCGATCACCGTGTCGAAGGCCGAAGACCGCCACCTGCTCTGCCGCACCGCCTCGATGCGGTGCCTCGCCGCCTACCTGTACGCCGCCGCCGGCGAGGGCGAGAGCTCGACCGACCTCTCGTGGGACGGCCAGACGATGATCTACGAGAACGGCGCCCTGCTCGCCGAGACCGAGCGCTTTCCGGAGGGCGACCGCAGCTCGATAGCCGATCTCGACCTCGACCTGGTGCGGCAGGAGCGCCAGCGGCAGGGCACGTTCGACGACAACCGGCGCACCCACGCCGCCCGAGCAGGCGCGTTCCGCACCGTCGACGTGCGCCTCGACCCACCCACCGACGACATCGGCCTGCTGCGCAAGGTCGACCGCTTCCCGTTCGTGCCCGACGACGAGCAGCGGCTCGCGCTCGACTGTTACGAGGCCTACAACATCCAGGTCTCCGGGCTCGAGCAACGCCTCACCGCCATCGGCCGGCCGAAGATCGTCATCGGTGTGAGCGGTGGGCTCGACAGCACCCACGCCCTGATCGTGGCGGCCCAGGCGATGGACCGGCTGGGTCGCCCGCGCAGCGACATCCTCGCTCTCACCATGCCCGGCTTCGCCACGAGCGACCACACGAAGAGCAACGCGATCTCGCTGATGGAGTCGCTCGACGTGACCTGGGCGGAGCTCGACATCCGGCCTGCCGCGACCGAGATGCTGACCGCGATGGACCACCCCTTCGGCCGCGGCGAGCAGGTCTACGACATCACGTTCGAGAACGTGCAGGCCGGCATCCGCACCGACTACCTCTTCCGTATCGCCAACCAGCGCGGTGGGATCGTGCTCGGTACCGGTGACCTCTCCGAGCTGGCGCTCGGCTGGTGCACCTACGGCGTCGGCGACCAGATGTCGCACTACGGCGTCAACGCCGGCGTGCCGAAGACATTGATACAGCACCTGATTCGCTGGGTCATCTCGTCAGCCCAGTTCGAGGAGCCGGTGGCCGAGACTCTCGCCTCGATCCTCGACACGGAGATCTCCCCCGAGCTGGTGCCCGCGAAGGACGGGGATAAGCCGCAGAGCACCCAAGACCGTATCGGGCCCTACTCGCTGCAGGACTTCACCCTCTTCCACGTGCTGCGCCGCGGCTACCGGCCGTCGAAGATCGCCTTCTTGGCCCACCACGCGTGGCGCGACGTCGAGGCGGGGGAGTGGCCCGCCGGCTACCCCGACGCCGAGCGCACGGCCTACGACCTGGCGACGATCCGGAAGTGGCTGGAGGTGTTCATCACGCGGTACTTCGCCAACCAGTTCAAGCGATCGGCGCTGCCCAACGGGCCGAAGGTCGTGGCGGGCGGTTCGCTCTCACCGCGCGGAGACTGGCGGATGCCGTCTGACGCCAGTGCGACGACGTGGCTGGGCGAGCTCGAGGCGAACGTACCCGAGCAGTGACCGGCGCCCCCGTCAGCTTTCAACACACCGAGCAGTCGTCAACCACCACTGACTGCAGCCGCACGGCGTTGTCGGTTGGTCGGTGTGTCGCGGGTCCACGAGCAGAGGAGACCCGGTGAGCGAGCCGGATGCCGTGGTCGTGCGTGAGCTGGTCGAGGCGGACTGGCCGCAGGTCTGGTCGATCATCGAGCAGGTCGTGCGAGCCGGCGACACCTTTCCCTTCCCGACCGACCTGAGCGAGACGGTCGCTCGCGAGATCTGGCTCGACAACGGGCCGGCCGGTCGTGCCAGCGTGGCGACGAGCGGTGGTCCGGTGCTCGGCGCCGGGAAGATGGGCCGCAACCGGCCGGGGCCAGGTGCCCACGTGGCGACCGCGAGCTACCTGGTGGGGCAGACGGCACGCGGGCGTGGGGTCGGCCGCGCTCTGGTCGTCGACTCGCTGGTGTGGGCGCAGCGGGCGGGTTACGCCGCGATGCAGTTCAACGCCGTGGTCGACACGAACCGGGCGGCGATCCATCTCTACGAGAGCCTCGGCTTCGCGGTGATCGGCACGGTGCCGCGGGCTCACGAGCTGCCCACGGGCGAGCGGGTGGGCCTCAGCATCATGCACATCGAGCTCTGAGCTGAACCGCCGAGGGGGGTGTGGGCCGGGCCCTGTAGGTTTGTTCGGATGGCAAACCGTGTGGCGTCGCTGGCGTCGATCTCGATCGACTGCCCCGACCCCGACGCCCTCGTCCCGTTCTACTGCGGCTTGCTCGGCCTCGAAGAGGTGTTCGCGACGCCCGACCGGGGCGTCGTCGCGCTGGCGGGAGCGGGGCCCATGCTGACGCTCATGCGCGTCGACGCGTACGAGCCCCCGTCGTGGCCCAACGGTCCCCAGTCCCAGCAGATGCACCTTGACCTTGCGGCCGACGACCTCGAGGCCGACGTGGCTGCCGCCATCGAGCTCGGAGCTCGCCAGGCGCAGTCCCAGCCTGCCCCTGACCAGTGGCGCGTCATGCTCGACCCGGTGGGCCATCCGTTCTGCCTCAGCGCCGTTCGACCCGACTGAGAGGTCGGACTCGCCCCGTGTCTCGCCGGTCCGCAGCAGGCGGAGGGTCTCGACCGGCTGTCGGGCGGGCTCTTCCGCTCAGTCGGTCAGGGCTTGACGCAGCAGCTGCACGAGCGCCTCGAGTTGGAGCGTGTCGCCCACCGCGACCTCATCGTCGCTGCCGTCGAGAGCCCGGGCGGCCAGCCCCTGCTTGGCGTCGATGAGCTCGGCGATCTTCGAGTCGATCGTGCCGGCGGCCAGGATGCGCCACGCGGTGACCGGTTCGTCCTGGCCGATACGGTGCACCCGGTCGATCGCCTGCCCCTGCTCGGCGGCAGTCCACGACAGTTCGGCGAGAACCACGTTGGAGGCGGCGTGCAGGTTGAGCCCGACACCGGCAGCTGTGAGCGAACAGACGGCGACCGCGACATCGGGGTCGTTCTGGAACGCGTCGATCGCGACCTGGCGATGCTTCGAGGTCTGCTCGCCGCGCACCGACACGGTGCGCAGACCGGCATCCGCCAGCCTGCGCTCCGCGGTGTCCATGACGTCGATGTGCTTGGCGAAGAAGACCACCTTGCCGACGGAGTGCGAGAGCTGGATGGCGTAGTCGGACGCCAGCGCCGCCTTGGCCTGGCCGATGCGGCGCACGAGCGAGAAAACGTTCTCGGTGCCGTTCTTGGCCGAGGACGACTTCAGCTCGGCCGCGGCCACCCGACGCATCAGGGCCTCGTCGGGCTCACCGGGGATCTCGGCGGCGTGGTGTTCGGCGAGGAACGCGCGGTACTTGATAACCAGCCGCTGGCCGAGGGCCCGCTCGGCCTGGCGGACCGACCGGCCGAGGTCGTCGTCGAGCTCGACGGGGATGTCGGCGACGCGCTTCTCGGGCAGGTCCTTGGCGACATCGACCTTGCGCCGGCGCACGATGCCCATGTCGACGACCGCCGAGCGCGCCTCGCGGTAGAAGCCGCGGTCTGACGGCGTCAGGCCGGTCTCCTCGAGGCGACCGATGAGCTCGGACGTGGGCTTGTTGTTCCGGACCCAGCCGAGGAAGGTCCAGATGGCCTGGAAGTCCTTGACATCGTTGATCAGCGGGGTGCCGGTGAGGGCCATCAGCAGCGGGTTGCCACCGGGGGTGAGATCGCGGAGACGGTCGGCGAGGGCCAGCACCTGCTGCGACCGTTGCGACTTGAGGTTCTTGATGAAGTGCGCCTCGTCGACCACCATGGAGCGCAGCCCCAGGGTCGAGAGCCACGCGAAGTGCCGGTCGAGGATCTCGTAGTTGACCACGAAGACGTCAGCGAAGGCGTCGACGTCGCGGCCGTCGCCGTGGATGGCGGCGACGCGGCGGTGCGGCGTCCAGCGCTGCACCTCGCGGGCCCAGTTGATCTTCACGACGTTCGGCACCACCGCCAGCATCGGGTAGGCGTTCGCCACGGAGGCGGCGAGCACCGACTGGGCCGTCTTGCCCAGGCCGGGCTCGTCGGCCAGCAGGAAGGTGCGGTGCCCGAAGCGCACCTCCTCGAGGAAGCGGGCCTGGTGCACCATCAGGGTCGAGCCCGGCGGCGAGATGCGGTCGATGGTGGGTGCAGGCGGCAGGTTCATCGTGGCGGCGCCACCGCCGGCGCCCTCCTCGAAGGCGCGGTAGAGCGGGTCCATGAGGTCCCAGCCGGCCAGACGCCCCGGGAGGCGCTCATGATGCAGGGCCCGCTCGAGGTCGGGCGCGAGGAACGGGTTGGACATCACCCGCGACGAGACGGATGCCGGAACCGGAGCCGGCGTCGCGGTGACCCCGGCGGGGATCACGGGCGCGGGCGGCGCCGGCGCCGTGATGACCATGTCTTCGGGAGCCAGCTCGGCGCCTGACTCGATCAGCCAGTCGAGTCGCAACCGCTGAGCCGACGGGCCGGGGGGGTTGCCATCGAGCAGCGTCAGCAGGCTCGTATCCCTGGAGGCCACCTGAGCCAGGATGGTCGCGATGCCGTCGAGACGCTTGAGCAACTCGGTGCGGGCCCCCGACGGGATCTCGGGGTCGCCCTTGATGCGGGCGCGTTCCGAGCGCACGAGCAAGGCGATCACCTGGAACTTCGTGCGGTTCGAGGGGCTCATCGGGCCGCGCCCGACCTTGGCCTCGATCTCGCGGACCCGTCGGGCCAGGATCGGGATGATCGGCGCGGGGTCGTCAGGGCGTGTCAGAGCGGTGCGGCCGCCCGGGCGACCGGACGTCCGTCGACGGACATTGGGCGACATGCTCCTCCTGATGGCGAGGCGGTGGACCAACGAGCCGGGTTCCCCACGAAACGGCCCGCGAGCTGCGGACCGGTCGTACCGGTTCGTACCGGACCTGGCCAGTGCCTCAGGTGCTGCCCCACTCGGGTTCCGGCAAGGGCTGGGGCCTGATGCCCGACCGCATCGCCGAAGGCGACGGTCGTGGCTCGTCGCCGACTCGACGCGGGCACGGGTGTGGTCCTGACCCAAGCCTACAGGCGACGGAGGGGTTCGTGCGCCAGAGCGGAAAGGCGGTTACCCCAGGTTGAGGCCGACCGCGGCTCCGATGGCATAGGTGATGGCCATGGCGAGCAACCCGCCGACGACGTTGCGAGCGATGGCGCGTGGCGCCGGGCTGCGGCCGAGGCGGGCACTGGCCCAGCCGGTCACCACGAGGGCGACGGCGACCGCGGCGACGGTCACCAGGGTGCGCAGGCTCTCGGGTGAGAACGTGATGGTCAGCAGCGGCAGCAGCGCCCCGACGATGAAGGCGGTCATCGAGGCACCGGCCGCAGCCCAGGGGTTGGTCAGGTCGTCGGGATCGATGCCGAGCTCGATGTCGGCGTGCGCCTTGAGGGCGTCCTTCGCGGTCAGCTCGACAGCCACCTGCCGGGCCACGCTGTGACTGAGGCCCTTGTGCTCGTACATCGCAGCCAGCTCGGCGAGCTCGCCCTCAGGGTCGTCCTGCAGCTCCTGGCGTTCGAGCTTGATGAGGGCACGCTCGGAGTCGCGCTGGGTGCTCACCGAGACGTACTCACCCGCGGCCATCGACATGGCGCCGGCAGACAGGGCCGCAATGCCGGCCAGGATGATCGCTCCCCGGTCGCTGGTGGCGCCGGCGAACCCGACGACGACCCCGGCGGTGGACACGATGCCGTCATTGGCTCCGAGAACGCCGGCCCGCAGCCAGTTGAGCCGACCCGACACGTCGGAGTCGTGCGGCTCCTGCGTCTGCCTCGCGGCCCCTCGCCCCATCGCCGCCTCGATCTCGTCAGGGGCGTCGCCGGCCCGGGTCTGCGTCATGCCTCTGGCTCCGATCAGAGAGTGCTGATCCAATCGTGACACCCGGGCGGGTCGGTGTCATCGAAGGCGAGGCTTGCCTGAGAGGGCGGAAGGACCGTCGCTCAGAGCGAGGCGCTCAGGTGGCCTGCACTCCTGAACCGGATGGAAAGTCTGCCGCTGGGCCCGGGCTGTGGCGCAGGTAGCGGCCGGCTGCGGACGGCACGACAGCGCATCCACAGAGATCACACAGGAAGATGGTGGCGCTCACACAGATCGCACAGGTTCACTGGTGCCATGAACGAGAAGTCGAAGGCCCCGGTCGCCCGTCTGCAGCGTCTCGACGGGTCGCCGGTGAGGGTGCTCGTTGTCGACGATGAGCCCAACCTCACCGAGCTGCTCGGCATGGCGCTGCGCTACGAGGGCTGGGACGTGCGCTCGGCCGGCACCGGCATGGAGGCCGTTCGGGTGGCCCGCGACTTCGACCCCGACGCGGTCGTGCTCGACATGATGCTGCCCGACTTCGACGGTCTCGAGGTGCTGCGACGCATGCGAGCCGACAACGACAGCGTGCCCGTGCTCTTCCTCACCGCCAAGGATGCCGTCGAGGACCGGGTGTCGGGGCTGACCGCCGGCGGCGACGACTATGTGACCAAGCCGTTCTCGCTCGAGGAGGTCGTGGCCCGGGTGCGCGCGCTGATGCGTCGCACGACGGTGGCGGTCTCGTCGTCCGACTCCATGCTCGTCGTCGGTGACCTGACGCTCGACGAGGACAGCCATGAAGTGATGCGGGCCGGCACCGAGGTGCACCTCACCGCGACGGAGTTCGAGCTGCTGCGTTACCTCATGCGCAACCCACGGCGAGTGCTGTCGAAGGCCCAGATTCTCGACCGGGTCTGGAACTACGACTTCGGCGGGCAGGCCAACGTCGTCGAGCTCTACATCTCCTACCTGCGCAAGAAGATCGACGCGGGCCATGACCCGATGATCCATACGATGCGAGGGGCGGGGTATGTCCTCAAGCCCGCGGTCTGACGAGACGCAGAAGATCGTCCCGGCACCGCTGCCTCCCGAGGAGCTCGAGGGGTTCGACGACGGCGAGCCAACTGACGAGCCCGAGCCCGAGCCCGCCGACCTGCCCGATCACGCTGTCGCTGATGTTGCCTTCGAGGCCCCAGGGGTTCCCGGGTGGCCGCAACCCGTTCTCGCACCCGCCGCGACGACCGCGGCCGGCGAGGCAGCTCACTCGACCGGCCACGGCGGCGTACCTGCCTTCGCTCACCGTCTGGCGGGAGCCGCACGGGTTCGGCCGTGGTCGGCGTTCACCCTGCGGGCCAAGCTCGTCGCGTCGATGCTGGCCCTCTTCACCGTGCTGAGTCTCGCCACCGGAGCCTTCACCGTGGTGGCCCTGAACCGCCAGCTGACCAACCAGGTCGACGACCAGCTGCGCGCCTCCCTCGACAGCAACAGCCGGCCGGGGGCGCCCAGACCTGACGACAACGGCCAACGCGGGCCGGGCGCCGACCGGCTGGTGGCGCAACTGACCTCGACCTCCAGCGCCGGGTTGGTCTCGTCGACGCACGGCACCATCGTGCTGACGGCTGGCCAGCTCGCCGACATCCAGGCCGCCGGCATCGGGTCGGAGGCCAAGACGGTCGACCTCGGCGGCGACGTGGGCCGCTACCGGTTGATGGCCGCCCGGGTGAACTTCGTCGACGTCAACCGCAACCCGGTGGGCACGGGCACCCAGGTCGTCGGGCTCTCCACTGCACCGACCGACGCCACGGTGGGACGGATGGTGCTGATTGTCCTGTCGGGCGTGGCCCTCGGCATCGTGCTCGTGGGGGCCCTCGGCACGTGGATCGTGCGCCGTAACCTCGAGCCGTTGCGGCGGGTGGCCAGCACCGCGACCCGCGTGTCGCGAATGCCGCTCGACAGCGGCCAGGTGGCCCTGGCCGAGCGGGTCGGCCCGGCCGACACCGACACCCGTACCGAGGTGGGCCAGGTCGGAGCCGCCTTCAACGAGATGCTCGACCACGTCGACAGTGCCCTCAACTCCCGACACCAGAGTGAGCAACGCGTACGCCAGTTCGTCGCCGATGCCTCTCATGAGCTGCGCACGCCGCTCACGTCGATCAAGGGCTACGCCGAGCTGTCGAGGCGCGAGCCCGAGGCCGTGCCCCCTTCGGTGACGCACGCGATGGGGCGCATCGAGTCGGAGGCCAACCGGATGTCTTCCCTCGTCGAAGACCTGCTGCTGCTCGCTCGACTGGATGCCGGCCGCCCGCTCGACGACGCCACGGTCGACCTGTCGATGCTCGTCATCAACGCCGTCAGCGACGCGCACGCCGCGGCGCCCGACCACCGCTGGGGTCTCGACCTGCCGCCCGAACCGGTCGAGGTGCGCGGAGACCCAGCTCGGCTGCACCAGATCGTGGTCAACCTGCTCGGTAACGCTCGCACCCACACACCGAAGTACACGGCGGTGACGACATCAGTGCGTCACGAGGGAGAATGGGTGCGCATTGCGGTCCACGACAACGGGCCTGGCGTGCCGATCGCCTTGCAGGAGAACGTTTTTGAGCGGTTCGCCCGCGGCGATGACGCCCGCAACCGCAACGGTGGAAGCACCGGGCTCGGCCTCTCGATCGTCTCTGCCGTGGCCAAGGCGCACGGCGGTCGGGTCGAGCTCGAGAGCAAGCCCGGTGACACCACCTTCTCGCTTCTCCTGCCAGCCCACCTCTGAACCCGCCCGCACTCATCACCGCGTCCCAGCCCGAGCATAGGGACCGCACAGTGGCCGAACCGAGAGTTGGTTCATGCAGACCACGGCCTTCATTGATCCTGGCTCCATCGCGCCCGTGGCCACGGGCCCGCAGTCTGCGATAGCCGACGGTCAGGGCTCGGGGTCACCACACAACTCGGCACCCGACCGTCCCGGGCGAGCAGGCCGAGCCGGCCCGTCGGGTCGGCTCACGGATGAGCCTCAGAGCGACCCCCGCTGGGCCCGCCCCGCCCTCGTCGGGCTGCTTCTTGCCACTCTCGTGCTCTACACGTGGAACCTCACCTCGTCCGGCTACGCCAACTCCTTCTACTCCGCAGCCGTGCAGGCCGGTAGCGAGAGCTGGAAGGCGTTCTTCTACGGCAGCTCCGACGCGGCGAACTCGATCACCGTCGACAAGCCGCCGGCATCCCTGTGGATCATGGCGCTGTCGGTCAGGGCCCTCGGGCTGAGCTCGTTCGCGATCCTCGTCCCGCAGGCGTTGATGGGCGTCGCGACGGTCGGTGTCGTCCATGCCACCGTCAAGCGCCAGTTCGGTGCAGCCGGCGGCCTCATCGCCGGCGGCGTGGTCGCGCTGACGCCGGTCGCGGCGCTGATGTTCACGTTCAACAACCCCGACGCCCTGCTCACCCTTCTCATGGCCCTCGGCGCCTGGGCCACGATGAAGGCGATCGAGAAGGCCTCGCCACACTGGATGATCGCCGTCGGGGTCTTCATCGGCCTGGGCTTTCTGACCAAGACGTTGCAGGTGCTGCTGGTGGTGCCGTTCTTCGGGCTCGCCTACCTCATCGCTGCGCCGACGACCTTGCGCAGGCGAATCGTACACTCACTGCTGGCCGTCGGCGCCGTGGTGGTGTCGGCGGGGTGGTGGGTAGCGGTCGTCGAGCTGGTGCCGGCCTCGATGCGGCCCTACATCGGCGGCAGCCAGACCAACTCCTTCCTCGAGCTCACCTTCGGTTACAACGGCCTCGGTCGACTCAGCGGTGACGAGACCGGGTCGGTCGGCGGTGGGGGAGCGGCTGCCGGCGGCAGCTGGGGCGCGACCGGCATCCTGCGGATGTTCTCTTCGAGCGTCGGCGGCCAGATCTCATGGCTGCTCCCGAGCGCGCTCATCCTGCTCGCGGCCGGCCTGATGCTGCGCGGGCGGATGCCGCGCACCGACCTGCGACGGGCCGCCTACCTGGTGTGGGGTGGCTGGCTCGTCGTCACCATGGTCACCTTCTCGTTCATGGCCGGCATCTTCCACGAGTACTACACGGTGGCCCTGGCCCCCGCCGTCGGCGCTCTCGTCGGGATGGGAGCGGTCGAAGCGTGGGAGCGACGACACCGCGCCGTTGCGGTCGTGGCCCTGGCGTCCGCGACTGCGGCGGCCGCGGTCTGGGGCTTCGTGCTCCTCTCGCGCACCACGGCCTACGGCGACTGGCTGCGGGTCTCGGTGCTGGCCGTGGGGCTGGCGGCCGCAGTGCTCATCCTTGCCACCCGATGGCTGCACGCCAAGGCGGTCCCGATCGTGCTCGGCGCGGCTCTGGTCGCGGGGCTGGCCGGCCCCGCGGCGTTCACGCTCTCGACGACCGCGCAGGGGCACACCGGTTCGATCGTGACCGCGGGCCCGGCCGGCTCCACCAGCGGTGGGACGCCGGGTGGTGGCACTGGTGGTCGCACTGGTGGTGGTCCCGGCGGAACGCCGCCGGTTGGCTTCGCCGGAGCCCCGAACGGAGCCCGTGCGGGCGGTACGGCACCTGGCGGGGCCGGTGGCCTGCTGGGGGCCGCCGCGCCGAGCACTGCTGTCGTTGCGGCCCTCTCCCAGAACGCGTCCAGCTACACCTGGGTGGCAGCGGCGGTCGGCTCGCAGACCGCGGCCGGGCTCCAGCTGGGAACGCAGCTGCCCGTGATGGCGCTCGGCGGCTTCAACGGCTCTGACCCGAGCCCGACGCTCGACCAGTTCAAGGCCTACGTCGCGGCCGGCGACATCCACTACTTCGTCGGCGGCAGTGCTGGTGGGTTCGGCAACCAGAACGGCGGCAGCAGCGCCAGTGCGCAGATCCGCTCGTGGGTCGAAGCGAACTTCGCCGCGGTGACGATCGACGGCTCGACGTTCTACGACCTGACCCCGGTCAGCTAGCGAGCGCTGTGGTGGCCACCCGAGTGGCCTTGTCACAACAACTGATTCGCTTCTCAGTGGTCGGCGTGGCCTCCACGGTGCTGAACCTGGCCCTGTTCGCCACCCTGGTGCGGGGCGGGATGTCGAACCAGGTCGCGAACGGAACCTCCCTGGTGATCTCGACGGTCGCCAACACTGCCGTCAACCGGCTCTGGACCTCCGGGGTATCCGGTCGTGAGCATCTCGCGACCCATCATGGTCAGGCGCTGGTGGTCTTCGCGATCACGTGGACGGCCACGACGGGGGCGCTGGCCCTGCTCGGCCGTCTGGATTCCCAGGCGAGCACCACGACCGCGACCCTGGTGGTGCTGCTGGCCAACGTCGTGGCGACGGCCCCAGGTTCGTGGCCCTGCGGCGCTGGGTCTTCCGCTGACCGGTCAGTCGTGGTCGCCGTCTGCCGCACACTCCTGCCACCACGGTGTGCCGTGGCGGTCGGCGATCTTGGTGGGCGTACCGGTCGTGAGGTCGACGCGGGCGCCGACCCTCGGGTAGACGACGGGGATGCCGGCGGGCCCGGCCAGCCGGCGCAGCCATCGCACGGGCTCCGACCACCAGTGCAGGGCGAGGTTGAAGGTGGCCCAGTGCACGGGCAGCATGACCGAACGGCTGGCGTGGTCGACCGGTTGGCCGTCGCCCCCGCTGACACCGGCTGCGGCATCCGTCGGGGTGTTGACTGCGACGTGGGCGTCGAGAGCCTCGGCCGGGTTCACGTGGATGTCGGGCCAGAACTGGTCGTAGGCGCCCACGGGGATGATCGTGAGGTCGAAGGGCCCCAGCCGGGCGCCGATCTCCGTGAAACAGCCGGAGGGGCCGGAGTCGCCGGCGAAGTAGGCGCCGTGCGCCGGGCCTCGCATGGCCCACCCGGCCCACAAGGTCTGGGCCTCGGTGAAGCCGCGACCCGAGTTGTGCCGTGCCGGGGTGCACGTCAGCCGGATGCCGCTCACCTCGACGTCGTCGAACCAGTCGAGGGCGATGATGCGCTCGCGAGGCACCCCCCACGCGAGCAGGTGCGCATCGACCCCGAGCGGCACGACGTAGCGCGGACGGTGGACGGCTTCGAGCACGGCGATCGAGGGTTCGTCGAGGTGGTCGTAGTGGTCGTGAGAGATCAGTACGGCGTCGATCGACGGGAGGTCCTCGATCTGCCCCGGGGCTGGGTGCAGACGGTGCGGTCCGGTGAGGCCGACGGGCGAGGCGCGGTCGCTGAAGACGGGATCGAGCAGGAACCGCGCGCCGTCGATCTCGACCACGGTGGTCGCGTGGCCGTACCAGGTCACGGCGAGTGGTCCGGGCACCGTTGCCGGTTGGGCGGCCACGATCGGCACCTCACCGGCCGGCCGTCCGCGTCCGCGCTGACGCCACGCTGCGGCGGCGATGTGCACGGTCTGCGACCCGTCGGGTCGATGGGTCGGCTCGGGGGAGTGGAACCGGCCCTCGTGGAAGTTCGGCGAGCTGGTCACTGCGGCCAGGATCGACTCGGCGTCGGCTCCCATCCGGCGTAGCGGCGAGATCCGTCCGCCAGCACGCATCGTGGCCCGCGCCGGTTCGTCGGACGGCCCGTCGGAGGACTCGCTCGGCGTCGGCGTCGGGCTCGCCGTGTCAACGGGTCGGGTGCTCGAGCTCATCGGTCCTCCTTGGCCGCCCACGGCAGCAGATCGGTGTAGGTCCATTGTCAGCCGAATCCCTGTGCTTTGTGCGAGTCACTCGCGAACGCCCCGTGAACCAGGGCTCGACCGGCGCTCCCGCCTGCCAACACCGGCAAGGGATCGACTTGAACAGCATCCGACGTCATCGCACGTCTTTATGGTGTTGACGTGACGTCGCTACGGTGTCATTCTGACGTCTATGGACATCACGGAGCACGTCGACGCACTGCGTCGGGATCTCGCCCAGGCGGCCAGGGCGATGGGTCCGGAGATGGAACAGGCCGCCGAGCGGTTGTCGTACGCGATCGACGCCTCGACCCGACTGGCGCTCATGGACGTCCTCTCGCACGCCGCGGCCGAGATCACGACCGAGCTCGACGGCCGGTCGGTCGAGGTGCGCCTCCAGGGTCGCGAACCGGTCTTTGTGGTCGTCGGCGCCGGCCCGTCGCCGCTGGCACCGGACGAGACGATGGCGATCCCCGAGAGTGACACCAGAGTGATGTCGCAAGGAGACGAGGGCGACGAGACGGCGCGCATCACTCTCCGCATCCCCGAAGCACTCAAGGCCCGGGCGGAAGAGCTGGCGGCGGGCCGCGGGCAGTCGCTCAACACCTGGCTGGTCAACGCGGTGCGCACGGCGACCATCGGCGGCCTGACCATCAACGTCGGTGCCGCGCTGGGGCCGGGAGCGCCTGGTCGCAACCGTTCCTCCAACAAGCGCGTGCAGGGCTGGGTCCGGTGACTCCCACCACCGGCACGGCCGACACCACCAGAAGCAACCGACCGGCGAGCACCAGAGCAGAGGACGTTGACATGAAAGACCTGGACAGACAGTTCGAGACCAGCGGCCCGGTCACCCTCAGGGTCGAGGTGCAGCGGGGTGACGTGAGCCTGATCGCCACCGAGCGCACCACCACCCGGGTGCGACTCGTTCCCCACGACGGTGACGGCGCCGATCTGGCGGAGCGCTTCACGGTGGAGGCCCGCGGCGGCGGCGAGGTGGTCGTGCTCGAGCGCCGAGACGGTGGCTTCCGCTTCGGCCGACGCGGTTCGATCGATGTCGAGGTCGAGATCCCTACCGGCAGCGCGGTCGATGTCAAGACCGGTTCGGGCGACGTGACGGCCCGCGGCCTGCTGGCCGGTGTCGAAGCGGCCAGCGGCTCGGGCGACCTGACCTTCGAGGACGTCGACGCCGCCGAGCTCAAGTCGGGCTCCGGCGACATCACCGCGCGAGCCGTGCTCGGAGGCGTCGAGGCCAAGACCGGGTCGGGCGACATCACGCTCGAGTCAGCCGGCGACGACGTCGACCTGATCGCGGGCAGCGGCGACATCCAGCTGCGCCGGGCCGACGGCGAGGTCAGGGCCAAGACCGGCTCGGGAGACATCGGCATCGGCGCCTCGTCAGGAGACCTCACCCTGATGACCGGCACCGGCGACGTCAAGCTGGGGGCTGTGTCCGGTGGCGCGGTGCGAGCGAAGACCGGCACGGGCGACATCGCGATCGCGATCGCCATCGGGGTCGCCGCCTACCTCGACCTCAACACCGTCACCGGTGACGTCAAGGTCGACCTCGACGAGGCCGACGGGCCGGAGGGCTCCGAGTCGCAGGCCAGCCTCACGGTTCACTCCGGTAGTGGCGACATCCGCGTTGCCCGTGCGAAGGGAAGCCTGTCATGAACGCCGCACACGCGCCGGTCATCCTCAGCCCCCACGAAGCACTCGCGCGCGAGCTCATCGTCGAACGGGTCCGCTCCCAGCACGAGCACGAGCGCGACACAAGCCGAAGCCGCCTGGGCCGAAGCCGACGACACAGCCGAACCGCGCTGATGCTGAGGCGAATCGCCGAACGACTCGATCCTGCCGGCGCGAACGCCTCAACCGCTGCGTACGTGGCCACGTCAGCGGCTCGGCACCGCGACCCTGCTGCCGCGGTTGCGCACGCGGGGGCGCCTCGTCCCTGGTTGCCGGACCCTCGCGCGACCCTACGACGTCACTGACCTGGCCCAGGATGTACCAACGTGGCCACTCGACCGCAGTCTGGTCGAGTGGCCACCAGCATGCCCTCCGAAGACGGCTCGCCGCCCGATGGAGAACCCTGCACCCCCGCACGCGAGCCACGACGACCGGAGCCGAGCATAATGAGCAGGTCCTGACTGCCGTGCCCGACTGGGAGGACGTAGATGCCGTCAATGCGCAGCACGGAGAGTATCTTCTTGCGCCTCGAACGAAGTGGCTTCCCCATGGACGTGGCCGGAATCTACGTTCTGGATGCCGCACCGGAAGGGCCGTTGCCCTTCGACGACATTCGGGCGGTGTTCGGTCAGCGACTGTCCGGCTCCCCCATCGCCAACCGGGTGATCGCTCATGCGCCTCTGCGCATCGGCGAGGATCGCTGGGCGCAGGTGGACTCGGTCGACCTCGACGCTCACATGCACCATCGCGTCGTGCCGGCGCCGGGAGACCTGTCGGCCCTGATGGAGACGGTGCTGGAGGTCTCGGCCGAGCCGCTCGATCGCACCCAGCCGCTCTGGGAGGCCTGGTACCTGACGGGACTGGCCGATGGGCGGGCGGCACTGGTTCTGCGCCTGCACCATGCGGTCATCGACGGCATGGGGATGGTCGCACTGCAGCAGCTGCTCTTCGACCTCGAACCCACCCCGGTGTCTCGTGAACGTGATCCGGCGCCGATGAGTGGGAGAGCACATCCGTCGCTGGCGCGGCGGGCACTGGTGGAGATACCGAGCCGGGTGGTCGCCAACACGGTGGCGACCAAGCGGCTCGTGGTCAGCGCCACCGACCTGGTCGGCGCCATGGTGCGGACCGCTGTGCCAGGCCCGATTCGGTGGGGAGAGCGCCCCGGCTTCATGCCCTCGCGGTCCGACGCCCCTCCGGTGACCCTGTTCAACCGGCACGTCAGCGACCCTCGCAAGTCGATGGCGCTCGTGAGTCTGCCCTTCGGCCAGGTGCAGGCGGCGCGTGCTCTGTTCCCCGGGGTGACCATCAACGACGTGCTGTTGGCGCTGGTGACCGGGACCATGCGCGACTACCTCGCCGCGAACGGCGACCTGCCCGACAAGCCCATCCGCACCAGCTGCCCGGTCAACGTCCGGGCCGCCGGAGACGACGGCAAGACGGGCAACCACCTGACCACGATGTGGGTCGACCTTCCCGTGCACCTGACTGACCCCGTGGAACGGTTGGCGGCGGTCCACGCGAGCTCCACCGCCGCCAAGGCGGCACTGCCTCAGTCCAAGTCTGACTGGGACTCTCTGGCCGACGTCGGTGACCTCCTGATGCCAGGGGTCGTCTCGGCGGCGATGGCCTTGGCGGGTACGAAGGCCTTCGGGTTCCTCCCGCTCGCCCAGAACCTCACCGTCTCCACGCTGGCCGGGCCACGTCAGCCGCTCTACCTCGCGACCCGCCAGATCGTGAACGTCTTCCTCCGCGGTATCGTCTGCCCCCCGCTTCACCTGTTCTTCGCCGCCATCACCTACGACCAGCACGTCGATGTCAGCGTCACCACCGTGCGGCAGCTGTGCCCGGACCCGCAGGCCCTGGTCGACGGTTTGCAGACCGAGCTCGACCGGCTGTCGGCCGCCGTCAAGCCCAAGCGGCGCAGCCAAGGGCGTCGCTCACCGAGCGGCCAAGGGCCGCGGCGCCCGGCATCCGCGAAGAACCGTCAAGGCGGGGGGGAGTGACCGACTGATTGCCAGGTGGCAGCATCAGGTCTGTGTACGTGCCTCGTTTCAACATCATGCATGAGCCCGAGGTCGGTGCCTTCCTGCGGGCCCACCCGGTGGCCCACCTCGTGACCGTCGGCGCCGATGGGGTGCCCGACGCCACCCTCCTGCCGATCCTCATCGACAACGACGGGGGCCGTGATCGCGTCGTGGCTCATTTCGCCCGGGCGAACAACCACTGGCGGCGTATCGTGAACGGGTCGCCCGCGCTGTTCGTGGTCGCCGGGCCCGATGCCTACATCTCACCCAGCTGGTACGCCAGCAAGGCCGAGCACGGCCGGGTCGTTCCCACCTGGAACTACTCCGCCGTGCATCTCAGTGGGCCGGTCACCATCTACGACGACGTCGACTGGGTGCGCACCGCGGTGACCCGTCTCACCGAGCGTCACGAGGGCGAGCGGGCCAAGCCGTGGGCCGTGAGCGACGCGCCCGCGACGTACGTGTCGGGCCAGCTGAGGGCCGTCGTCGGCATCGAGATGACTATCGTGAAGGTCGAGGCCAAGGCCAAGCTGAGCCAGAACCGCAGCGACGAGGACCGCTATGGCGTCATCGCCGGCTTGCGCGAAGAGTCAGGCCCGCCGGGGGCGCGGCAGGCCTCCGCGGTAGCCGCGGCGATGCAGGAGCAGTTCGAGCACTGACATCGACGACCCTGTGGCGCGGTGAGATCCACCCATCGCGAACCCTTGCCCCGGGCACAGACCTCCCACAGGCGCCGGTCCGACGGTGGAGTCATGAACACGAACTCTCGCCCTTCTGTCATCGGCTCCTCGCTCCGCCGTGGCGTCGGTATCGCGGGGACGGCCGTCGTGGTCGCCTTCGTCGGCACTGCCGGGCTGGGTGCTGCTGACGCCCGGGCGGGCGGCGTCTCGGCCGGGGTCACCTATCTGAGCCAAGCCGCGTCCCGTGCGCCGGTGCCGGCGACGAACCCCGCGAACTTGCCGGCCGCCAGCACGCTGGCCGTGCGCTACGCGTTCGAGGATGGCGACCTGCGTCAGCTCTGAGGCCGCCGTCGGTCGAGGCGCCGGAGCGAGCGCGGTGAGAGGAGTCACTCGTGCGCGTGCCCATCCTGCCGACCGTCGTGCCCATCGTCTCTCAGGGTGAGCCAGGGGCGACCGGCGGTGATCACCGCCAGCGCCCATGCCAACCCGATGGCCCAACCGGCGACCACGTCGGTCAGCCAGTGGTGCCCGAGGTAGACCCGGCTGAGGCCATCGCGACGACGATCAGCAGGCCGGCCACGATCGAGACGACACGTTGCCGTGTGGCCGTCGTCTCGATCAGCACGAGGAAGACGACCGTGGTCAGCACGGTGGCGTTGAGCGGGTGTCCGCTGGGGAACGAGGGCGATGACGCTGAAGACGACGAAGGCGAGGTTGCCGAGCGACCACGCGGCAACGCGACCGATCGGGGCCGCAGCGTGCGAACGAGGCTCGTCACCACCGACACGAGCCACTGGCCGAGCCGGGTGTCCCAGCGAGCCAGGTCGCGCTGACCGATCGTGTCAGCGTCGCTGCGCTGCGGATCGGTCTGGAGCATGGCGCATGGTCGCATGGTCGCAGGGTTCTAGGGTCGAGCCATGACGGTGACGGGTGACGACGGGCTGACGCGACCGCAGTGGGCGGCGACCGACGAGCTGCTGCGTGAGTACTACGACACCGAGTGGGGGATGCCGGTTCGCGACGAGGTCGGCCTTTACGAACGCATCTGCCTCGAGGGCTTCCAGTCGGGGCTGTCGTGGGTCACGATCCTGCGCAAGCGACCGGCCTTTCGGGCGGCCTTCGCCGGCTTTGATCCCGAGCTGGTGGCGACCTTCGACGAGCGCGACGTGGAACGGCTGCTCGGTGACGCCGGCATCGTGCGACATCGCGGCAAGATTCGGGCCGCGATCTCCAACGCCCGCGCCACCCTGGCCCTGCGCGACGAGGGTGGTCTCGTCGACTTCGTCTGGGCGTTCCAGCCGAGCGACACCCCGCGCCCCGAGGCCTACGCCGACGTGCCGACGTCGACAGCGGAGTCGATCGCGCTCTCGAAGGCCTTGCGCCAGAAGGGCTTTGCCTTTGTAGGGCCTACCACGATGTACGCGCTGATGGAGGCGGTCGGCATGGTCGACACCCACCTGCTGGTGAGCCACCGTCGGGGCAGCTCCGGCGTCTGGCCCGCCTGAGAGCTCCCTCCCGCTACGAACACACCGAGCAGTCGCCAACGCCCCGTGGTTGCAGTCAGGAGTGCTTGCCGGTTGCTCGGTGTGTTGCGGGTTCAGCGCTCGAGAACGGCGCGGGCTGCGTTGTGACCGGGGATGCCGCTGACCCCACCTCCACGGCGGGCGCCGGCACCCGCGACCAGTACGTTGTCGTATCGCGTCTCGACACCCCAGGTGCCCACCTCGGCGGCCGTCTCGGCCCACGGCCACTGCAGGGGCCGGTGGAAGATGTTGCCGCCGGGCAGGCCGACCGCGGTCTCGAGGTCGACCGGGCTCTTCACCTCGATGCACGGTTGGCCGAACGCGTCGAGGGCAAGCACGCTCTCGATCGGTTCGGCCAGCACCGAGTCGAGGGAACGCAGGGTCGCCGCCAGAGCCTGCTTGGTGGCCGTCTCGTTGTCGGCGCGGAACAGCCGGGCCGGGAAGTGCAGACCGAAGAGGGTGAGCGTCTGGGCCTCGGACGCCGCCAGCTCCGGCCCGAGGATGGAGCGGTCACTGAGCGTGTGGCAGTAGATCTCGCACGGGGGAAGGTCGGGCAGGCGCCCGGCCTGCGCAGCGGCATACGCCTGCTCGAGCTGGTCGTGGCCCTCGTTCACGTGAAAGGTCCCCGCGAAAGCGGCTCGCGGGTCGACCGACTCGTCGCGCAGGCGGGGGAGGCGACTCAGCAGCATGTTGACCTTGAGCTGGGCCCCTTCGACGTCGGGCTCGGTGTCGATCGGGTCTGCGTCGGCCGCCGAGAGCAGCCGGTTGGCCACCTCGGGGGCGCACCCGAACAGCACGTTGGCGCCGCTGGCGTGACCGCCGGACCACCTGACCTCTCCGGCCGACGGGTCGACCGACGTGACCTCGACAGCGGTCTGGATCGTCGCCCCCGCAGCGGATGCCGCAGCCGCCAGCGAGCCGGTGAGGGCGCCCATCCCGCCGACCGGCACGTCCCAGTCTCCGGTGCCCCCGCCGATCAGGTGGTAGAGCAGGCACACGTTGGCGCGCAGGTCTGACCCGGACAGCGACGCGAAGGTGCCGATCAGGGCATCGGTGGCGATGATGCCGCGCACGGTGTCATCGGTGGTGACCTCGCTCGTCAGCTCGCCGACGGGGCGGGTGGTCAGGGCGTCGAAGAGGGCAGCGTCGCCCACCAGGTCGCGCATCGCCTCGCGGGAGCGCAACGGTTCGAGCACCGTCGGGAACACCCGTTGTGCGACCGCACCCGTTCGCCCGTAGAAGTCGCGCCAGCCGGCGTACGCCTCGTCGCCACCAGTGAGTCTGCGGAAGCTCTCTGCGGTGACGGTCTCGTCGCCGTGGTCGACGAGCAGCCCGCGCTCGGGTGACCCGGGCAGGGGCGTGTACGAGGAGTACCGGCGGCGGACCAGGCGCAGGTCGAGGTCGAGGTCGGTGAGGAGCTGGCGCGGTAGCAACGACACCAGGTACGAGTAGCGCGACAAAAGGGCATCGACGCCCTCGAACGCCCGGGTCGAGACCGCGGCGCCCCCGACGTCGGCCGAGCGCTCGAGCAGCAGCACCCGCCGCCCGGCTCGCGCGAGGTAGGCGGCGGCGGTGAGCCCGTTGTGGCCCCCACCGATGATCACGTCGTCGTAGCGCACGTCCTCACCCTACAAACCCCAGTCACCAAACCCCCGTCGAGTGGCCACTTTCGTACGCCCCTACCCGGTCGAGTGGCCACTTTCGTACGGTCCCACCCGGTCGAGTGGCCACTTTCGTACGGTCCCACCCGGTCGAGTGGCCACTTTCGTACGGTCCCACCCGGTCGAGTGGCCACTTCCGTACGGTCCCACCCGGTCGAGTGGCCAGTTCTGTACGGATGGGTGTGTACGAAAGTGGCCACTCGACTGGGTTGGCGGTCGGTGGGTCAGCGGGTGGCGGCCCGGGCGGCATCCTGCTTCGCCTGGAACTGCCGGTCGGCGCGGTCGATGCTGTCTCGGTTCGACAGGTCGACGCCGGCGGCGCGAGCGGCGGCCTTGGCCTGGGGGGTCGAGAGGTCGGGCTGCACGAACGGCTTGGGGGTGACGGTGCGGTCGGCCGCCGCCCAGCGCTTCGCGTCGCGGGCCAAGGACCGAGCAGACGACCGGGCCTCGGCGGCGGCGGCGGCCCTTCCGAGCGCCAGCGGCAGACCGAAGACCGGCTGCGTCAGGGGCGCGTAGCCGTTGGCGTGGCCGGTGCGGTTGGGGTGGTAGCTCTCGGTGACCGGGTACGACAGGCCGTTCAGCCATTCGACCCGGTCACAGACCGCGTGCCCGGTGAACGCCGGGGTGGGGTTGACGAAGGTGAAACCCGCGGCCGCCGCAGCTGGAGCCGTCTGCGCGTTGAGCATGTCGGCGGTCGCGTTGAGCCGCGACTCCTCCGACGACGAGAACCAGGTGAGGGCATTGCAGTCGTCGCCGTTGAAGATGCGCGGGTAGCCGACGACGATGACCTTCGCGCCGGGGGCCTTGTCCTTGATGGCGCCGTACAGGCTCGACAGGCGCGCCGGGATGGTTTTGTTGATGGTTGCCTGGGCCTTGTCGACGGCCTTGTTGCAGTTGCTCAACCAGCTCGGCAGGGCGCACGTGGTCAGCACGCTCGAGAAGCCGGCGTCGTTGCCGCCGACCGAGATCGTGACGAACCTCGTGTCGGCCGTCAGGGCGGCCAGCTGAGTGTTCGTGACGTCGGCCACCGTGGCCCCCGAGCAGGCCCGGAAGGTCAGGGACAGACCGAGCGACGCCGCGTCGATCGCCGGGTAGGCGTAGGTGGACCGCTGGCACGAGGTGCCGTCGGCGATATAGCTGCGGGTGCCGGTGCCCGAGGAGTAGCTGTCGCCGAGGGCGACGTAACCAGTGCTGACCGCGGCGAGCGCCGGAGCGCCGAGCGCGAGACCGAGGCTGGTGGTCGACAGGGCGGCAAGGCCGACCGTGAGCAGCCTGCGACGGGGGCGGTTGACGGTCTTCACGACACACTCCTTCGTGCGGGTGGCAGCTCGACCCGCTGGCCGGGGCTCATCAAGGAACGTAGAACCACCTGATCCTGCGCGCCACCCGAACCGGACAGCGAAACCTTCTAGGATCTGGTGGCACCGGAGACCGTCGGTCGCGACGGTGCGAAGCAGGGCCCAGCAGTCGACCAGCCGAGTAGGACGAGGAGTTCGCCGTGGGGTTTCCCGAGAACGTGCTGGCCAGGGGCGAGCGGGTCGAGCGCAGCATCCACCCGCACTGGCTGACGGTTGCCCTACCGACCGTCATGGGGGTGCTGCTGGTCGCCGTGGTCGTCGCGGTCACCGTCGTGACCCCTGACGACAGTACGGGCAACGGCATCCAGCTCGGCGCGGTCGTCATCCTGCTCGTGCTGGCGGTGTGGCTCGTGGTGGTGCCCTTTCTGCGCTGGCGCACCACCCACTACGTCGTGACCAGCCACCGGGTCATGGTGCGGCGCGGCATCATCAGCAAGTCGGGCAAGGACATCACGCTTTCGAAGATCACCGATGTGAGCTTTCGGCAGACCCTGTTCGACCGCATCATCAACGCCGGCTCCCTTCACGTGGAGTCAGCCGGTGACAGCCCCGACGAGGACTTCGCCAACATTCCCAACAGCAACGACGTGCAGCAGCTGATCAACCGCCTCATCGACGAGGACGACCTGCGCCGCCGCCGGAACCAGGGCGCTCTGGAGGGCTCCAGAGACGACGTCGACGACAGAGATGACGAGTCGTTCGGTGGCACCCGCGACCCGAACGCGCGTCGGGACCGACCCGAGCTCGCCGAGGAACGGCGCCACCGGAGCCGTCGTGGCTCCGGAGAGGCCTGAAACCCCGGCCGGATGCCGCTCACCCCGACCCTCTCTTGACGTCGGCCGAGCGCGTGGCAAGGTCGGTGTCATGACTGAGGCCATGACAGACGCCACCAGCGCGACGACCGCCTTCCGAGCCGCCCGTGACCAGCTGCTCGAGCTGCGGGGCCAGCACGAGCGCGCCGTCAGCGAGTTCGCCTTCCCCGAGATGGGGCCCCGGTTCAACTGGGCGGTCGACTGGTTCGACGCTATCGCCCGAGGCAACGACCGCCCTGCCCTGACGATCATCGACAATGGTGGTTCGCCGAACGAGACGGTCACGACGGTCTCGTTCGACCTGATGAGCCGCCGCTCCGACCAGGTGGCGGCCTGGCTCGGCGAGCTCGGTGTGCGGCGTGGCGACGCGGTGCTGCTCATGCTCGGCAACCAGGTGGAGCTGTGGGACACCATGCTCGGCGTGATGAAGCTCGGCGCCGTGCTGATGCCGACCACCACAGCAGCCGGTCCGGGCGACCTCGTCGACCGCCTCGAGCGCGGCGGCGCCCGCGCGGTCATCGCCGACTCGCGTGAGACGCACAAGTTCGACGACGTGCCGGGCGACTACCTCCGCATCGCGGTGCCGACGGGGCCCGACGCCGGTGCCCTCGGCGCTGCGACCTCGGCGACCGCTGGAACGAGCGGCCCGGACTGGCTCGACCTGCACGACGCGTACGAGCTCACCGTCGGCCCGGCTCCGCATCCCGAGACCGCACCCGACGACCGGCTGTTGCTCTACTTCACGTCCGGCACGACCAGCCGGCCCAAGCTCGTCGAGCACACCCAGCAGAGCTACCCCTGCGGTCACCTGACCACGATGTACTGGATCGGCCTGCAGCCCGGTGACGTACACCTCAACATCTCGAGCCCGGGGTGGGCCAAGCACGCGTGGTCGTGCTTCTTCGCGCCGTGGATCGCCGAGTCGACGATCTTCATCTACAACTTCACCCGGTTCGACCCGGCCGCGCTGCTGCGGGTGCTGACCGAGCACCACGTCACCTCCCTCTGCGCCCCACCCACCGTGTGGCGGATGCTTATCAACGCCGACCTCAGTGGTGGCGCGGGCACCCTGCGCGAGATCGTGGCCGCGGGTGAGCCGCTCAACCCGGAGGTCATCGCGCGGGTGCACCAGGCTTGGGGGCTGCAGGTGCGTGACGGCTACGGCCAGACCGAGACGACGGCCATCGTCGGCAACACCGTCGGCTCGGCGCTCAGGCCGGGCTCGATGGGGCGCGCATTGCCGGGGTGCCCGGTCGTGCTCGTCGACCCGATCACGAACGAGCCGGTCGGGCTGCCTGCCCGGGGGGGCGACGACGGCGCCGGCGACGACGGCGCCGACGCTGACGGCGGTGATGCGGTGCGCGAGGGCGAGATCTGTCTCGACCTCACGGCATCCCCCACGCTGTTGATGACCGGCTACCAGGGCGACGAGCAGCGCAACGCCGACGCCATGGCCGGCGGTTTCTACCACACCGGCGACGTCGCCTCGATCGACGCGGACGGCTACATCACCTACGTCGGGCGCACCGATGACGTCTTCAAGGCGAGCGACTTCAAGGTCAGCCCGTTCGAGGTCGAGTCGGTGCTCATCGAACACCCCGCGGTGGCGGAGGCGGCGGTCGTTCCCTCACCCGACCCGGTGCGCCTGGCGATCCCGAAGGCCTACATCGCCCTGGTGCCCGGTTACGAGCCGGACGCCGAGGTGGCCCGCTCGATCCTCGCCCACGCCCGGGCCCGCCTCGCCCCGTGGCAGCGGGTGCGTCGCATCGAGTTCTACGAGCTGCCGAAGACGATCTCGGGCAAGATCCGCCGGGTCGAGCTGCGGGGCCGTGAGGCCGACCTCGACGCGAGCGGCGCCGCGCAGCCCGCGCTCGAGTGGCGCATCGAGCAGTTCCCCGACCTGAGCGGCTGAACCGACGTGGCCCAGGAACACCGACCCCACCGGATCATCCTCGTGCGGCACGGGGAGTCGGAGGGCAACATCGACGACTCCGTCTACGAGCGGGTGCCCGATCATCGGATCGCACTGACCAGCAAAGGAATCGAACAGGCAACGGCCACCGGTGCGCGGCTGCGCTCGATCGTCACCGACGAGAGCGTCGACGTCTACTGCTCGCCCTACCTGCGCGCCCGTCAGACCCTCGACGCGCTCAACCTATCGATCGTGCCGGATGACATCCGGGTCGAACCGCGCCTGCGTGAGCAGGACTGGGCCAACTTCCAGGACACCGCCGACATCGCCGTGCAGAAGGAGCAGCGCGACCGCTACGGGCACTTCTACTACCGCTTCACGCAGGGCGAGTCCGGCTCTGACGTCTACGATCGCGTCTCGAGCTTTCTCGAGTCGCTGTTCCGCATCTTCGAGACCGCACGGAGCGCGCGCAACGTCGTGGTCGTCACCCACGGCCTGACCATGCGGCTTTTCTGCATGCGCTGGTTCCACTGGAGCGTCGAGTACTTCGAGTCGCTCGAGAACCCGAGCAACGGGGAGCCGATCGTGCTCGTGCGTCAGCCCGACTTCCACTATCGGCTGCAGACCCCGTTCCTGCAGTGGAACGCCGCCGTCATCCCTTCGACGCGCGAACGGTCCTCGTGGCTGTGAGCCGGTAGCTCAGAGGTACTGCCCGGTCGGGCCGCTCTCACCCGGGTGGTGGCCGCCGTCAGGATGCAGCCCGGGTGGCGTGCCGTACGACGAGCCGTCGGGGGTGCGCCCCGGGGGCAGGGCCCGCATCTGCTGCAGCTGCTGCTGGGCCGCCATCTGCTGGGCGACGAGCGCGGTCTGGATGCCGTGGAACAGCCCCTCGAGCCAGCCCACCAGCTGGGCGTGCGCGATGCGCAGCTCGGCGTCGCTCGGAGAGGCGTCACTGAACGGGAGGGCGATGCGGTCGAGCTCGTGCACCAGCTCGGGGGCGAGCCCGTCCTTGAGCTCCTCGATCGAGCGGTGGTGGATGTCGGCCAGACGACGTCGCCCGGCCTCGTCGAGGGGCGCGTTGCGCACCTCCTCGAGCAGCTGCTTGATCATCGACCCGATGCGCATGACCTTGGCCGGCTCCTCGACGAGGTCAGCCGGGTTGGTCTGCTCACGTCGTCCGCCCCCGGGCCGCGTGTCGGAGTCGTCTTCGTGGTCAACGGCGTCGGCGTCACGGGCGGAGTCGCGCTCGCGGTCGGCAGGGTTCGACACCCCCATGCCGTCCTGGGTGACGACGACGATTCGCCGCTCGTCGGGCTGCTGGTTCGCGTCCGGGGTCATGTCTTCCATCCTGCCTCACCCGGCCGGGCGCAGGTTCCACTCGGCGCAGGTTCGATTCCGAGGCCCGGGCGCCAAACGAGCGGCGCACCTTTCCCGCCACGCCCTGCTCGTCAGATCGTGAGCAGGATCTTGCCGATGTGGCCCGAGGCCTCCATCTCACGGTGCGCGGCAGCGGCATCCTCGAGGGGATGCCGCGAATGGACGATCGGACGCACCTGACCGGCCTCGACGAGCGGCCAGACGTGCTCGCGCACGGCGGCCACGATCGCGGCCTTCTCGGTGGGCGGCCGCGAACGCAGCCCGGTGGCGATCACGGCGCCCCGCTTGGCCAGCAACGTGCCGAGGTCGAGCTCGCCCTTGCGGCCACCCATCAGGCCGATCGTCACCAGCCGGCCGTTCGTGGCGAGAAGGTCGACGTTGCGGGCGAGGTACTTGGCGCCCATGTTGTCGAGGATGACGTCAGCGCCATGACCGTTCGTGTGGTGGCGCACCCGTTCGACGAAGTCCTCCTCGCGGTAGTTGACGAGGTGGTCGGCGCCGAGCTCGCGGCAGAAGTCGAGCTTCTGCTGGCTGCCGGCCGTCACCGCGACGTGGGCCCCGACCGCCTTCGCGAGCTGGATCGCCATCGTGCCGATACCCGAGCTGCCTCCGTGCACGAGCAGCACCTGCCCGGGCTGGATGTTGGCCACGAGGAACACGTTCGACCACACGGTGCAGACAACCTCTGGCAGCGCCGCGGCATCGACCAGCGACACGCCCGTCGGTACGGGGAGGAGCTGGCCGGCGGGAGCCACGGCCTGGGCCGCGTACCCACCTCCGTCGAGCAGCGCGCACACCTCGTCGCCGACCGTCCACCCCTCCACGCCCTCGCCCAGGGAGGCGATCCGGCCGCTCACCTCCAGGCCGAGCAGCTCGGACGCACCGGGGGGCGGGGGGTAGAAGCCCTGCCGCTGGTTGATGTCGGCCCGGTTCACTCCCGCGGCCACCACGTCGATGAGCACCTCGCCGGTGCCGGGGGTGGGGGCGGGAACCTCGTCGGGCACGAGGGAGTCGGCGTCGCCGAACTCCGGAAGGGTGATGGCTCGCATGGGATGAGCCTATTGACCGGCCCCGACCCGGCGAACCTCGACCCCGTTCGTCCCGCTTTCGGGCTCGGCACGGCTGACGCGCCACACGCATCCCTGGCCGGCGACGATGTCATCGGGCCCCAGCACGGTGCCCTCGTCGATCGCCACTCCTCGGGGCACCAGTCCCGCCTCGACGGCTGCGATGAGCCGCGACAGGTTGCCCCACTGGGCCGCGTGCACGTCGACGGCCCCGTCGACGAGCCCGATACCCGAGACCACCGTGACCGGCTCCAGTTCTTCGTTGCTCTCTTCCGGGCACACGGGCACCCCGTCGATGCGCCAGCCCCCGACGATGGCGTGCGTGGCCGCGATGGCCGCTCCGGCCGAGAAGCCGGCGTACGGCATCCCGGCTTCGACGAGCTCACGGATGCGGGGGTAGGCCGGAGCGAGCGACGCGTGGTAGTCGGGGGTCAGCCCGCCGCCGACGAAGAGCCCGTCGACACCGGCCAGGGTCGTGGGGTCGAAGGGTGAGCCCTCGGCCACGCGCTCCACGACCAGGTCGTGCCCGCCGACGAGGCCGAGGGCTTCGACGTACTTCTCGTGGTAGGCGAGCGACTCGGCGTCGGTACCCACGACCACGAGCACGAGGCGCGGCCGGTCGCCGGCACGGCGGGCGGCCGCCCGGACGAACCCCCCGTAGAGGGTGGGCGCGAGCGCGTCGTCCCAGCCGCCCCCGACGAGGTGAACGTTCATGGGGCGACGATAGAAGAACCGACCCGTCAGCGCACGGGTGTTTTCGCTGCGCCGGCGCTGGGGCGCAGTCGCCGTGCGACGTCGGCGGTCGCCGCCCGGGTGAGCGTCACGAGCCCGGTGACGTGCTCGTCGGTGGCCTCCCGCGAGCGGAAGGTCACCGCGATGGCAGCAGGGGAATGGCCGGTCCGGTCGGTGATGGCGACAGCGATCGACGACAGGTCAGGCGTCACCGTCCCGTCCTCGCGGGCGTAGCCATCGGTGCGGGTACGGGTGAGGATGCCGCGCAGCTCGCTGAGCGACTTCGGCCCGCGTTCGTGACGCTGGGTGAAGGAGTCGCAGTCGGGGTAGAGAGCGCGCACCTGGCTGGCCGGGAGACCGGCGAGCATGGCCAGCCCGCTGGCGGTCAGGTGCCCCGGCAGGCGGACCCCGACATCGGTGACGAGCATCGGCTGCCCCGAGGCCCGCTCCTCCAACAGGTAGATGACATCGCGCCCGTCGAGGGTGGCGAAGTGGGCGTTGCGACCGCACTGGTCGACCAGGCGGCGGATGGCGCCTCGGGCGAGGCGCGCGAGGGGGGCCTGGCGCTGGTAGGCCGAGCCGAGCTCGTAGGCGGCCTGCCCGAGGCCGAAGCGGCGCTCCTCGACGTAGTGGGTGACGTAGCCGCGGTCCTGGAGCAGCGAGAGCAGGTGGTAGACCGTCGAGCGCGGGAGCGTCAGGTCGCGGGCGATCGAGGCGGCCGGTACGGGTTCGGCGTGGCGTGAGAGGTGCTCGAGCACGTCGAGGGCGTGTCCGGCCGCGGGGGCGTTCGACATGGCCTACCTCCCTGCCGGGCATAAACGTCTCACATCTGAGACAACTATGCCTCTTTCCCTGGTGACGCGCCACCGTCGGGCCGGTTCGATGAGGACATGACCGAAACCACCGCCAGCGTCACCGTCAGCGTCGGGCTGCAACCCCTCTCCATCGAGGACGTCGTGGCGGTCGCCCGGCACGGCGCCGACGTGGTGCTGACCCCCGAGTCGGAGACCGAGATCAGCCGCAGCCGCGAGATCATCGAGGCGCTCGCGTCTGACACGGCGCCCCACTACGGCGTCTCGACCGGCTTCGGTGCCCTCGCCACCCGGCACATACCCGTCGCACTGCGCGCTCAGCTGCAGCGGTCGCTGGTGCGTTCGCACGCGGCCGGCAGCGGCCCGGAGGTCGAGCAGGAGGTCGTGCGGGCGTTGATGCTGCTGCGGCTGTCGACCCTGGCCACCGGGCGCACCGGCATTCGGCTCGAGACGGCTCGGGCCTATGCGGCGGTGCTGAGTGCCGGTATCACCCCCATCGTGCACGAGTACGGTTCGCTCGGCTGCTCGGGCGACCTCGCCCCGCTCGCGCACTGCGCCCTCGCGGTGATGGGGGAGGGCCCGGTCCGGCTCGCCGACGGCACCTCGACCGACGCCGCGAGCGCCCTGCGCGACCACGGGATCGAGCCGGTCGTGCTCGCCGAGAAGGAGGGGCTGGCGCTCATCAACGGCACCGACGGCATGCTCGGGATGCTTGCGCTGGCGATCACTGACCTGCGGATGCTGCTGAAGGTGGCCGACATCACTGCCGCCATGAGCGTCGAGGGGCTGATGGGCACCGACGCCGTGTTCGCGGCCGACCTGCACGAGCTGAGGCCCCAGCAGGGACAAGCCCTCTCGGCTGCCAATATCCGAACGGTCATGAGCGGCAGCCCGATTCGTGCCTCCCACGACAACGAGGGCTGCACCCGGGTGCAGGACGCCTACTCGCTGCGGTGCGCGCCCCAGGTGGCCGGCGGCGCCCGCGACACCGTTGAGCACGCGGCCCGGGTCGCGGGGTGCGAGCTGGCCTCTGCCGTAGACAACCCCGTCGTCACGAAGGACGGCCGGGTCGAGTCGAACGGCAACTTCCACGGGGCGCCGGTCGCCTACGTGCTCGACTTCCTCGCCATCGTCGCCGCTGACGTCGCGTCGATGAGCGAGCGTCGCACCGACCGTTTCCTCGACAAGGCGCGCAGCCACGGCCTCAACGCCTTTCTCGCCGACGACCCCGGGGTCGACAGCGGGCACATGATCGCCCAGTACACCCAGGCGGCGATCGTCTCCGAGATGAAGCGCCTCGCGGTGCCGGCCTCGGTCGACTCGATCCCCAGCTCGGCCATGCAGGAGGACCACGTCTCGATGGGGTGGTCGGGCGCCCGCAAGCTGCGGCGCTCGGTCGACGGCTTGACCCGGGTGCTGGCCGTCGAGCTGCTGACCGCAGCCCGCGGCATCGAGATGCGATCGCCGCTCGAGCCCGCGGCGGCCACCGGCGCGGTCATCACCGAGCTGCGGCGCGAGGTCGACGGCGTCGGCACCGACCGCTTCCTCGCCCCGGAGATCGAGGCCGCGGTCGAGCTGGTGGCGTCGGGTCGGGCGCTTGCCGCCGTCGAGACCGTCACCGGCCCCCTCCGATGACCCACCCCCGCAACCGTCGAGAGGACAGTTCGTGCTACACGAAACGTCCTCTCGACGGTAAAGCACCGTCGAGAGGACAGTTTGTGCTGTCGCGCAACGTCGTCTCGACGGGTAGAGACCACTGGTGAACGAGAAGGGAACTGACATGGAAGGTGCACGACCCGTTCGCGCCCCGCGAGGCACGACGCTGACCGCGCAGTCGTGGTCTACCGAGGCCCCGCTGCGGATGCTGATGAACAACCTCGACCCCGAGGTGGCCGAGCGACCCGATGACCTCGTCGTCTACGGCGGTACCGGTCGCGCCGCGCGTGACTGGAAGAGCTTCGACGCCATGGTGCGCACGCTCACGACCTTGGAGCAGGACGAGACGATGCTCGTGCAGTCGGGGCGCCCCGTGGGTGTCATGCAGACGCACGAGTGGGCCCCGCGCGTGCTCATCGCCAACAGCAACCTCGTCGGCGACTGGGCCACCTGGCCCGAGTTCCGCCGGCTCGAGCACCTGGGCCTGACGATGTACGGGCAGATGACAGCCGGGTCGTGGATCTACATCGGAACCCAGGGCATCCTGCAGGGCACCTACGAGACGTTCGCCGCGGTGGCCGAGAAGAAGTTCGGTGGCACCCTGGCCGGCACCCTCACCCTCACCGGGGGCTGCGGGGGGATGGGCGGGGCCCAGCCGTTGGCTGTCACCATGAACGAGGGTGCCTGCCTCGTCGTCGATGTCGATCCGGCCCGCCTGCACCGCCGCGTCGAGCACCGCTACCTCGACGAGGTGGCCGACGACCTCGACGACGCGGTCGACAAGGCCCTCGCCGCCAAGCGGGAGCGTCGTGGCTGGTCGGTGGGTGTCGTGGGCAACGCCGCCGAGATCTTCCCCGAGCTGCTGCGGCGGGGCGTCGAGATCGACATCGTCACCGACCAGACCTCGGCCCACGACCCGCTCAGCTACCTGCCCGAGGGTGTCGACCTGGCCGACTGGTCCGAGCTTGCCGAGAAGAAGCCCGAGGAGTTCACCGACCGGGCCCGCGCCTCGATGGCCAAGCAGGTCAAGGCCATGGTCGAGTTCCAGGACGCCGGCGCCGAGGTGTTCGACTACGGCAACTCGATCCGCGATGAGGCCCGCCAGGGCGGCTACGACCGTGCGTTCGAGTTCCCGGGGTTCGTGCCCGCCTACATCCGCCCACTGTTCTGCGAGGGCAAGGGCCCCTTCCGCTGGGCCGCCCTGTCCGGTGACCCGAAGGACATCGCGGCCACCGACAAGGCCGTGCTCGAGCTCTTCCCCGACAACGACCGTCTGCACAAGTGGATTCGGGGTGCTCAAGAGCGGGTCGCCTTCCAGGGCTTGCCTGCCCGCATCTGCTGGCTCGGCTACGGCGAGCGCGACCAGGCCGGGCTGAAGTTCAACGAGATGGTGCGCACCGGCGAGCTCTCGGCGCCCGTCGTGATCGGCCGCGACCACCTCGACAGTGGCTCGGTCGCGAGCCCGTACCGAGAGACCGAGGCGATGGCCGACGGCTCTGACGCCATCGCCGACTGGCCGCTGCTCAACGCGCTCGTCAACACCAGCTCGGGCGCCACCTGGGTCTCGATCCACCACGGGGGCGGGGTCGGCATCGGCCGCAGCCTGCACGCCGGTCAGGTCTCCCTCGCCGACGGCACCGATCTCGCGGCGCAGAAGCTCGCCCGCGTGCTGACCAACGACCCCGGCATGGGTGTCATCCGCCACGTCGACGCCGGCTACGACATCGCCGACCGGGTCGCCCACGAGCGCGGGGTGCGTGTGCCGATGCAGGAGGGGTGAGAGCCCTGAGCAACCGGATGCCGCTGTGCCCGCTTTCGGCCGCCCGCGCAGTTCAGCGCGGGCGACGCACTCGGATCGGCCCCTTGAACTTGCTGGGGTCGATGACCTGCCCACCTTGGGTGATCTCGGCCCGCCCGGCTGCCACCAGCCGTCGGGCGGCGTTGCGGGCCGGTTCCATCAGCTCGTTCCAGTCCTCGGTCGCATTGGCCTTGCTCACCGCTCTGGCGGCCTCCGAGGGGCAGACGGATGAGCTGCGCGGACGCGCATCGAGTAGGGACTCGAGGCTGGCCTCGAGCTGCCGGTCGACGTCGGTGACGCCGCGGCTGCGGCATCCGGCCGAGCACCAGAGCACGAAGGGCCAGTCGCGCTCCCACGCCTTGCGCCAGGTGATGGTGCGGCCGCAGCGGGCGCACGGCTTGGTCGGCAGGTCAGGTCGGGCCATGAGCACCAGTCTGCGCTGCGTCGCCGGAGGTGGCGGCGGAGGTGCCGGCACGGGTGGCCCGTGGACCGTCGCGTACAGGCCCGGGACGACCGTTCGAGTGGAGAGAAGCGATGAGAGGTGGCCGGTCGACGGGTCAGGGGTGGGTCACCTCCTCGTCGGAGATGTCGGCCACCGTCGCACCGAAGATCCGGATCACATCGTCTCCGTTCACCGTCAGGCCGATGCCGTGGCCGCCACCCCCGATGGAGATGCGCCGTCCGACCAGCTGTTGGTCGGCGATCATCGGCAGGGCCTGCCGCGAACCGAACGGCGTGATCGTGCCCCGCTCGTACCCCGTGACGGCCCGGGCGACGTCGGCGTCGGGCATCGAGAGGCGGTTCGTACCGAGCAGGGACCGCACTTTGGGCCACGAGAAGGTGCGGTCGCCGGGCACGAGGACGAACACATGGTCGCTCTCGGCGCGGCGCACGACGAGAGTCTTGACCAGGTCCCGCGGCTCGATGCCCCGAGCCGCCGCCGCCTCGGCCAGGCTCGAGACACGGCCGTGCCGCGTCACCTGAACGTCGATACCGGCAGCCCGGGCCGCCTCGACGGCCCGCGTCGACGGTTCGTCGTGCCCGCCAAGTCGGTCGGTGTCATACCTGGCATCCTCAGACATGACATGAGACTAGTTCTGGAGGGGTGGTGAGCGACGTGTCGGTCAGCTTCGACCGGATGTGGTCTGACCTCGAGCCGGTGGGCCGGGAGTCTGCGACGGGAGGTTATCGCCGGTACGCCTGGACCCGCGCCGACCACGACCTGCGCGAGTGGTTCGTGGGTGAGTGCGCGGCCCGCGGTCTCGACGTGACCGAGGACCGAGCCGGCAACCAGTGGGCCTGGTGGGGCGACCCCGATGCCCAGCCCGGTGTGGTGATCGGTTCGCACCTCGACTCGGTGCCCGACGGTGGCGCCTTCGACGGGCCGCTCGGGGTGGTCAGCGCCCTGGCCACGGTCGACGCTCTCCGCGCGACCGGAGTCACCCCGGAGGTGCCGCTGGGGGTGGTCAACTTCGTCGACGAGGAGGGCGCCCGTTTCGGCGTCGCCTGTGCCGGCTCCCGCATCATCACCGGCGCTCTCACCGCCGACCGGGCCCGTTCGCTGACCGACGCTGATGGCATCTCGATGGCGAAGGCGTGGGTCGCGGCGGGTCGTGACCCCGAGTCGATGGGCCCTGACGACGACGCGCTGGGCCGCGTTGCCTGCTTCGTCGAGCTGCACGTCGAGCAGGGCAAGGCACTGGCCCTCACCGCCGACGGCGGTAGCGACCTCGACGACCCGTCCCGAGCCGTCGCCATCGGCACCGACATCTGGCCCCACGGCCGCTGGCGTATCGACATCCCCGGCGAGGCGAACCACGCCGGCACCACCCGCCTCGACGATCGCAGAGACGCGATGCTCGGCCTCGCCGTCGTCGTGCAGTCGGCCAGGGCGCAGGCCGCCCGGCTCGGGTGCGTGGCCACGGTCGGCAAGGTGCTGGTGGAGCCGGGTGGGGTCAACGCGATCCCGAGCCGGGTCACGGCCTGGCTCGACGCCCGCGGCACCGACGAGGAGGCCGTTCGCTCGACCGTCAGGGGCGTCCTGGCGGATGCCGGGTCGCTGGGAGCCACGGCCACCGAGGAGTCGTGGACGCCCACCACCGCCTTCGACACCGGGCTGGTCAGCCGGCTGCGCGGCATCCTGCCCGATGCCCCGCTGCTCGGCACCGGGGCCGGCCATGACGCAGGGGTGCTTGCCACTCACGGGGTGCCCGCCGCCATGCTCTACGTGCGCAATCCCACGGGCATCTCGCACTCTCCCGCCGAGCACGCTGAGCCGTCCGACTGCCACGATGGGGTCATGGCTCTCACCGCGGTCGTCAGCGACCTCTGCTCGCGCCTTGGTCCGTCACCGGCAGGCGCACCGAGATGACGTCGTTCTGGTGCGAGTCAGCCTGGCTGACCGGGGGATTCGCCCGCAAGGTTCGCCTGGTGGCCTCCGGTGGGGTGCTGCGGGACGTGCTTTCCGGCGTCGACCCCGAACCCGACGACGTGCATCTGGCCGGGGTGACTCTGCCCGGCATGGCCAACACCCACAGCCACGCCTTTCACCGGGCGCTGCGTGGGCGGGCCAACGGCGGCGGCGGCAACTTCTGGAGCTGGCGCGAGGAGATGTATGCCGTTGCCGCGCAGCTGAATCCCGACACCTACTTCGACCTGGCCCGAGCTGTTTTCGCCGAGATGGTGCAGGCCGGCATGACCGTCGTCGGTGAGTTCCACTACGTTCACCACCGTCCCGGCGGCAAGCCGTACGGCGACCCCAACGCGATGAGCCTGGCCGTGCGCCACGCTGCCGACGAGGCCGGCATCCGCCTCACGCTTCTCGACACCTGCTATCTCGAGGGCGGCCTCAGCGGCAGCGGCCACGTGCCCCTGCACCCGGGACAGCGCCGGTTCAGCGACGGCGGTGTCGACGCCTGGGCCGAGCGGATGACCGCTCAGCGCGCCGAGACCAACAAGGTTCGCCTCGGGGCGGCTATTCACTCCGTGCGTGCTGTGAGACGGGAGGACCTGCCTCGCGTGGTCGAGGCGTCAGCCGGTCTGCCCCTGCACGTGCACCTGTCGGAGCAACACGGTGAGAACCTGGCCTGCCAGATGTTCTACGGGCGGACGCCGACCGAGCTGCTCGACGAGGCCGGCGCGCTGGCGAATCGGCTGACTGCCGTGCACGCGACGCACCTGACCGACAGCGACATCGAGCGGCTCGGCTACAGCGGCACCGGGGCGTGCTTCTGCCCGACCACCGAGCGTGACCTTGCCGACGGAATCGGCCCTGCGCGAGCCCTTTTCGACGCCGGTACGCCGCTCTCGCTCGGCTCTGACCAGCACGTCATCATCGACCCGTTCGAAGAGCTGCGCGGGCTCGAGATGCACGAGCGGCTCGTGACGAACGAGCGAGACCGTTTCGCGGCCAACGACCTGCTCATGGCGGCGTCGTTCAACGGCTACCGGGCGCTCGGCTGGGGCGACGGCGGGCACCTCTCGAAGGGGGCGCTGGCCGACTTCATCACGGTGCGCACCGACACGGTCAACACCGCCGGTTCCCTGCCCGAGCAGATCATCTACTCCGGCGTCGCCTCAGACGTTTCGACGGTGGTGGTCGCCGGCGAGATGATCGTCATGGGCGGGCAGCACCGTATCGGCGACGTGGGCCGTTTGCTCGGCCATTCGATCGGCCGAGTGATCGGTGGGGCATCGTGACCTTGACCTCGACCTCGACCAGCCTGCTGCTCACCGGCATCAGCGAGCTCACGACCAACGACCCGGCCGAGGGTGACGGATGGGCTGACCCGGGTGACCGGTTGCTCGGCATCGTGCGAGATGCCGCCCTGGTGGTGCGCGACGGGTTCATCGAGTGGGTCGGCCCGGCCGCGCAGGCGCCCCCGGCCGACGTGCAGCGCGACCTCGGGGGGCGGGCCGTGCTGCCCGGGTTCGTCGACAGTCACACCCACCTGGTCTTCGCCGGCGATCGTTCGGCAGAGTTCGCGGCCCGAATGACAGGAACGCGCTACGACGGTGGAGGTATCGCGGTCTCCGTGGCGGCCACCCGCGCAGCGACCGACGACGACCTGCGGGCGCTCGTCGCGGCGCGGGTCGCTGAGATGCGGGCGCAGGGCACCACCACCGTCGAGATCAAGACCGGCTATGGCTTGACCCTCGACGACGAGCTGCGGGCCTTGCGGATCGCCCGCGAGTTCACCACGCACACCACGTTTCTGGGGGCCCACGTCGTGCCATCGGAGTATGCGGCCAACCGCGCTGCGTACGTCGACCTGGTGACCGGTCCGATGCTCGATGCCGTCGTTGCCGGGGGAGGCGCATCGCTGGCCGAGAGCATCGACGTGTTCTGCGAGCCGGCCTCGGCCCACGCCTTCGACGGAGACGAGGCCCGCGTGGTGCTGGAGGCGGGGCGCCGCGCCGGTCTGGCCCTGCGCGTGCACGGCAACCAGCTTGCGCTGGGCCCTGGTGTCGCCCTTGCGTGCGAGCTGGGGGCTCGCAGCGTCGACCACTGCACCTACCTCAGTGACGACGACGTCGAGGCGCTCGCGGCCGCGCGCGGCACCACGGTGGCCACACTGCTGCCCGGTGTCGAGTTCTCGACCCGGTCGCCCTACCCTGACGGACGTCATCTCATCGACGCGGGCGTCGACATCGCGATCGCCTCTGACTGCAACCCGGGCACGTGCTACTCGTCGTCGATGCCGTTCGCCATCGCGCTCGCTGTGCGTGAGATGGGGATGACTCCTGCCGAAGCGCTCCACGCCGCGACCGCCGGGTCGGCCCGGTCGCTCGGACTCGACCGATGCCTTGCCCCAGGGCAGCCGGCCGAGCTGACGGTGCTCGATGCACCGAGCCATCTCCACCTGGCTTACCGGGCCGGCGTGCCGATCGCGCGCACTCTCGAC
>JAKDLG010000255.1 GCA_030452985.1 Humibacillus sp. | reverse complement strand
GACCAGCACCCGGTCGTCGGCGCCAGCCATCGGGCCGGCCAGGTCGTCGGCTTCTTCCCGCTCGGGCTCGTCAGCGCCGTCGGCAGCGTCAGCGTCGTCAGCGGGCGGGAGGGTCGCGGGCCACCAGCGGTCGTGGGCCCGCAGCCACACGACCACCACCAGCCAGAGCACCGCCACCACGCGAAGCATGGAGAAGAAGGCGTACCACGGGGCGGGCAGGCCGCGGTCAGGCGTGTTGATGCCGGCGATGTTGAGCCAGACGGCCACGAAGTTCAGCATCTCGGCGCCGGCCCAGATCAGGTGGTCGCGCCACTGCACGGCGCACCAGGCGATCAGCGGCACGAGCCACAGCGAGCTCTGCACCGTGAACGACTTGCCGGTGACCAGCACCAGCGCGACCATCACCAACGACACCTCCGCCACCGTGGGTCGACGCGCCGACGACAGCGCCAGCACGGCGCCGGCGAGCGCGGCGACCAGCCAGCCGGCGACCGCGAGCGCGGTCACCGCTCCCGCCGGCAGGGGGTGGCCGGCGAGCTGAGGCAGCAACCAGGGCGACCCGTAGCCCGCTCCCGCCGACGCCCAGGCCTGGTACGACGAGACCGCAGCCTCCGGGTTGAGCACCCACAGGGCCGCCACGACGACCCCGAAGGTGACCAGTGCGCGCACCGTCAGGTGGGCAAAGGCCCGCAGGTGCCCCGACCGCAATGCGAGCAGGCCGATGGCGAGCACGATGAGCACCGGGTAGGTGCGGGCGCTGATGGCCAGGCCGAAGAGCACCCCGGCGAGAGCCACGCGGCGCCGGCTCCAGGCCCAGAGGCCCGCGGTAGCGAGCAGCACCCCGAGCAGGTCGGACGAGACGAACCCCGCCAGCGCCACGACCGGCGACAGGGCCACGTGGGCGGCCGAGAACGGCATCCGGGCGCTGGAGGCGACGAGCCAGACGATCCCCAGCAGCAGCAGGGTGATGAACACCGACCAGAGGGCGAAGTACCACGCGACCCGGCTGCTCAGCCCGTTGGCCAGTCCGTCGGCCGGCACGACACTGGCGACCGCGGTGAGCAGCAGCCCGGTGAGCGGCGGCTGCCCGGTGGTGGGCGCCCCGGCGCCCCCCTGCAGGAAGGCCGCCAGCCCGTTCTTGACCGCGGAGTCACGGAAGGTGTTGGGCAGGTCGGAGTAGCAGGCGTTCCAGAACTGGCTGTCGCCGGCGAAGCCCGTGCGCAGGCACGGCACCCGCAGCAGGATGCCGAGGCCGACCGGAATCGAGGTCAGCAGCGACACCAGGGCCGCCACCTTCACCCACGGCAGCTCGCGCGAGGTGGCGTAGCGACCCCGAGGGCCCCCGATGACCTCGGAGGCCGCCTGCACGACGGGGTCGGCCATCAGCCGGCGTCTGCCGTGGCCGAAGCCAGTGGCTGCTCCTCGTTGGCCGCCTGCGGTTGCTCCGGCTGATCGGCCGTCCTGGTGGGTCGCGGTCGACGCTTCGTGGTGGGCGGTGCGGTCGCCGTCGGCCGGGTCGTCGTCGGAGCCGGCGGCTTTGTGGTCGTCGGGGCCGGTGGCTCGGTCGTCGACGGCGGCGCCGTGGTCGGGGCCGGGGGTTCTGTCGTGGTCGGCTTCGTGCTGGTCGGGGCCTGCGACGAGGTCTTCGGCGGCGGCGGCACGAACGTGGCGGTGGGCGCCACCTGCTCGTTGCCCACGCCGACCGGGTCGGGGAACTGCTCGACGGGCAGGTTCTTCAGGGCGACCTGCATGAAGTCGTAGAAGACGTCGGCAGGAATCGTGCCTCCCGTGAGGTTGGTGTCCTCCGCGCCGGTGAGAGTCAGGGCGTTGCCGTTCGCGTCGGGCTTGTACATCCCGATCGACACGGTCAGCTGCGGCACGAAACCGGTGAACCAGATCGACTTCGAGGCCGACGAGGTGCCTGTCTTACCGGCGATGGGGCGGCCCAGCGCCTGCAGCTTGGTCGCCGAACCGCCGGTTTTGACGGTGTAGGTCATCGCGTTGGTCACGTCGGCCGTGACGTTCTTGTCGAAGGCGCGCACCGTCTGCGGCGTCGACGTGTAGCTGAAGCCGGGGTCGGTGGTGGAGGTGACCTTCTTGATCAGGTAGGGAGTGGCCTTGATGCCCTGGCCCGCGATCGTGGAGTAGGCCGTCGCCATGTCGATGACGTGCGGTGACGCACTGCCGAGCACGTTGGTGAGCGAGTCGTCGAGGCCCGGTGTGTTGGCCGGGATGCCGGCGTCGATCGCAGCCTGGCGGGTCTTGGCCGGCCCGACCGTCTTGTTGAGGTTGACGAACGCGGTGTTGATCGAGCGGCCGATCATGCGCCGCATGTCGACGTAGCCGTACGACCGTCCGCCGTAGTTGACGATGCGCGTGCCATCGATGGTCTGCGGCTGGTTGCCGTCGAACCGGGTGTTGATCGAGATGCCGTCGCGTACCGCGGCGAGCACGGCGAACGGCTTGAAGTTCGACGCGCCCTGCAGGATCGCCTGGGTCGCGGTGTTGAGCTGGTTCTTCGCGTAGTCGGAGCCGCCGTACATCGCCACGACCGCGCCGTCGCCCGGCTTCATCGCCACGAGCCCGCCGGTGACCTTGTCGGGCAGGTTGCCCTTCATCGCGGCCACCGCGGCATCCTGCGACGTCTTGTCGATGGTGGTGACGATGCGCAGGCCACCCTGGTCGATCTCGGCGTCGGTCAGGCCGGTCTTGGTCAGCTCCTTCTTGACCGCAGCGGTGATGTAGCCGTTCGGACCGGCCGAGAACCGGTTCGCCCTGACCGGTTGGATCGTCGGCAGCTCGGTGTACGTCGCCCGCTCGGCCGGGGTCAGCCAGCCTTCCTCGACCATGCCGTCGAGCACGTAGGCGAAACGGTTCTCGAGCCGGTTCACGGCGTCGGGCCCGTTGGCCGGGTCGTAGAGAGCGGGTGCGTTGATGATCGATGCGAGCACAGCGCCTTCGGGCACGGTGAGCGCAGAGACGTCCTTGTTGAAGTAGGTCTTCGCGGCGCTCTGGATGCCGTAGGCCCCCCGGCCGTAGTAGATCGTGTTGAGGTAGTCCTCGAGGATCTGGTCCTTGCTGAGCTGGCTGTCGATCTTGATGGAGATCAGGATCTCGCGGGCCTTGCGTGAGATGGTGCGGTCCTGGCTGAGGAAGTAGTTCTTGACGTACTGCTGGGTGATCGTCGAGCCTCCCACCTGGGGCTCGCCCGTGACGCTCGTCTTGACCGCTCGCAGGATGCCGCCCAGCGAGATGCCGTTGTTCTCGTAGAAGCTGCGGTCCTCGGCGGCGAGGTGCGCCTGCTGCACCGACTTCGGCACCTTCGACAGCGGCACCGACTGTCGGTTGGCCTCGGGCTGCACGATGCGGTCGAGCTCGGTCTTGCCGTCGGCGTAGTAGACGATCGAGACCTGGGCGTTGGCGAGCTGGTTCGGGGCCGGGATCGAGGTGCTCTGGTAGGCGACGAAGACACCTACGGCCGCGATGACGAACAACACCGCCGCGGTGAGGGAGCCCCACTTGAGCACGCCCACCACCGCGCGCTTGGCGCCGGTGCGCTTCGGCTTGACCTTCTTGGCCTTGCCGGCGCTCGAGGCAGCACGACTCTCGGGCTTGCTCTGGCTCACTGCTGCTCCACCATGTGCTTCTGCTACTTCCGTATGCCGGTTCGAGGGGCCCATCGGGCCAGGTCAGGATGCCGCTGACGGCGGGTTCACGCTGCCGCGTCGGGCCCGACCCGAGTCGCGGTGGGCCTGCATCAGGTGCGCCCAAGTATGGACCGCTCTGCCTGTGCACACCGAAACGAACGACACGGCAGGGGCGTTCCGACGACCACGATGTATCGGCGCGATATATCTAGAGGTAGAATACCGGCATCAGGCCGAACCGACCGAATCGCTTCGCCCAGCCGTCATCGGCGCGTCGACCGCCCATCAGCAGTCCGACATCCCGACCAGCCCGACCCGCCCCACCGGAAGGATGGCTTCATGCCGCACCGTGCTATCAGTGCACGCAGCGCCGGCCGTCCGCCCACCCGCCGAGCCGCTCTGCTCGAGTTCGCAGTGCTCGGCCTGCTGCACGACACCCCGTTGCACGGCTACGAGCTGCGCAAGCGACTGGGCTCCGCGCTCGGTATCTTCCGGGCTCTGTCGTACGGCTCGCTGTACCCGTGCCTGCGCTCCCTGCTCGACGCCGGGATGATCTCCGAGAGCACCGACAGCGCATCGAGTGGCACGAGCGCGGCGGTCAGTCGACGCCCCCGCATCACCTACGAGCTGACGGCCGAGGGCAAGGAACGCTTCCAGTCGCTGGTCGCCGCAGCCGGACCCGACGCGTGGGACGACGACGACTTCGACGTGCGGTTCGCCTTCTTCTCGCGCACCGAGGCCCAGGTACGGCTGCGCATCCTCGAGGGCCGGCGCTCGCGGCTCGAGGAACGGCTGGCCAACATCCGCGAGGCCTCGGTTCGCAACCGGGAACGGATGGACGGCTACACCCTCGCCCTACAGGCCCACGGCGAGGAGGGCGCCGAGCGAGAGGTTCGCTGGCTCGAAGAGCTGATCACGCTCGAACGGCGCACAGCGCAGGACCCCGGCCCCCAGCCGCCCGAGGCAGCAGCGAGGGCGAGCCCAGCGGCATCCGACCACCTCGACGCCAGCACCTCAGAGACCAGCATGACCCAGCCACCCCCCAGCACCAGCCCAGACAACTAGGAGAACCCATGGGATCAGTTCGCGTCGCCATCGTCGGCGTCGGAAACTGCGCGAGCTCGCTCGTGCAGGGAGTCGAGTTCTACAAGGACGCCGACGCCACCGCCACCGTCCCCGGCCTGATGCACGTCACGTTCGGCGAGTACCACGTCAGCGACGTGGAGTTCGTCGCGGCGTTCGACGTCGACGACAAAAAGGTGGGCAAGGACCTCGCCGAGGCCATCAACGCCTCCGAGAACAACACCATCAAGATCGCCGACGTGCCCACCTCGGGCGTCGAGGTGCAGCGCGGCCACACCCTCGACGGCCTCGGCAAGTACTACCGCCTCACCATCGAGGAGTCCGGCACCGAGCCGGTCGACGTCGTGCAGGTGCTCAAGGACCGCGAGGTCGACGTGCTCGTCTCCTACCTCCCGGTGGGCTCCGAGGCCGCCGACAAGTTCTACGCCCAGTGCGCCATCGACGCGAAGGTCGCCTTCGTCAACGCCCTGCCGGTGTTCATCGCCAGCGACCCCGAGTGGGCCGCCAAGTTCGCCGAAGCCGGGGTGCCGGTCATCGGTGACGACATCAAGAGCCAGGTCGGCGCCACCATCACGCACCGCGTCATGGCCAAGCTCTTCGAAGACCGCGGCGTCGTGCTCGACCGCACGTACCAGCTCAACGTCGGCGGCAACATGGACTTCAAGAACATGCTCGAGCGCGAGCGCCTCGAGAGCAAGAAGGTCAGCAAGACCCAGGCCGTCACCTCGAACCTCAGCGGCCCGCTCGGCGGGAAGATCGCCGACCGGAACGTGCACATCGGCCCGAGCGACTACGTGCAGTGGCTCGACGACCGCAAGTGGGCCTACGTGCGCCTCGAGGGCCGCGCGTTCGGCGACGTGCCGCTGAACCTCGAGTACAAGCTCGAGGTGTGGGACTCCCCCAACTCGGCGGGCATCATCATCGACGCCATCCGCGCGGCGAAGATCGCCAAGGACCGCGGCATCG
>JAKDLG010000072.1 GCA_030452985.1 Humibacillus sp. | reverse complement strand
TCCGACACGTCCACTGTCGCCGAGTCGCTCCGCCCCCGGCATCACCCCCGGGGGATGAGGCCCCACCCGCCGGGGCAGATCAGCCCGCGGTGGCCGGGCGGGTGGTCGGCGTCGTCGTGGTGTGCGGCTCCGGTGGTCGCGGGGCAGGCAGGATGCTGGTGAGCACGAACGCCACGGCCACCGCGACGATGACCTGGGGGGTGACCGTGGGCCCGTCAGAGCCGAGCAAGAGCACGGCCAGCAAGGTCGAGGTCAACGGCAACCTCAGCATCGCGGTACACATCGCGCCGATCCCCATCGCGATCGCCGGCGCCAGCGACATACCGGGCAAGCCACTCATGGCGATACCCAGGGCCGCCCCGATGAACATCGACGGGAACACCGGGCCCCCGCGGAAAGCGCTCAGCGACAGCCCATAGACCAACGACTTACACACAATGAGCAGGACCAGCACCGCGATGGAGTAGCTGGAGGCGTTCTTGACCAGCTCAGGCAACGCGTCCTGCCCGGAGAACAACACCTGGCTGAAACCGTCGCCGGTGACGAGGTCGTAGACCATCGCGGTGAGCCCGATCGCCAGGCCGAGCACGGCAGACACCGCCACCCGGTTGACATGCACCAACGGGCGCAACGACAACCCGATCCAGCGGATCCCCCACCCGAGCAGGGCCCCGACCCCGCCCATCACCAGAGCCCAACACAAGCTCGCCACCGTCGGAGACACCGCGGGCGGAACCGCCGTCAAAGAGAGCGAGAACGTACCCAGACCCGTCGCGCTCCCGAGGCCCACGAAGACCAGGCTCCCGATACCCGAGGCCAACAACCCGGGCAACGCCACGAGACTCAGCATCATCCCCCCGATGCCGGCCGCCTCCATGATCAGGAACGCACCCAGCAGGGGTGACCCGAGCAGGGTGCTGATCGCCGCGAAGCTGCCGGCCGAGGCCATGATGGTCAGCGCCATCGGCGGCGCGTCCTTCTTCACCAGACGCACTGTCAAGGCAGCGAGGCCGCCACCGATCGCGATGAGTGGCGCCTCCGGACCCAGCACCGCGCCCAGGCTCAGCGTGGCCAACGACGCCAGCACGATGGCAGGCAGCTCCCGGTTGGCCGACGGCCCCCCTCCGGCCTTGAACCCGAACGCGGGCGAGTGACCGCCGTTGCCCGGCAGGTAGCGGATCGTCAGGCCGGTCAACAAGCCACACAGCACCAGCCATGGCACCGGCCACCAGGCCGGGGTAGGGCCGCCGAAGAGATCACCGGGCAGGTCCTGGAACAGGAACTGCTGGATCTGGCTCACCAGCGCCAGGAAGCCATACGCCAACGCCGAGATCGGGATACCCAACACGGCCGCGAGCACCAGTGCCGAGAGATACGCCCGGGACCGCATGACCGCCACCGGGTCCATCGCCGCGGCCCCACCCCCGGCCCCCGGGGCAGGCTTCGCACCCTCGGGCGGCTGCCCCGACCCGCCAGTCGCGTCAGTCATCATCAGTTCCCCTCATGAGACCGGAACACAGCGTGCAGTTCGCGAGTGCCCGCAGCCGATCACCCGCGAGCGACCCAGCCGGCCGCGTCGGCGGCCGGCGTGGTCAGCCTCAGCGGCGCTCACGCCGATCTTCACGGCGGTCACCACGACGCCGCACACCGTGTGCCACGACCGATACCGTCGCGACCGTGGCGGCCGTGCGAACGACCGGGGCCGGTCCGATCACGCCTCGACGGCGCGCCCTTCTTCTTGCCAACGGCATCTCAGGCCTCCTCTTCTTCCTCATCGATATCAGACTCGATCGCTGCCAGCAACGCCTGAATCGGGATCCGCCCACTGGCGGCCAACTGACCGCCGGCACGACGCACCGCCGACCCGAACGGGGCCGCCCACGTGTTCTCCCACACCAAGACCGCAGCCGTGCTACCCGGCTCCACCGCCGCCGCCACCGCCTCGACGTCCTCCACACTCAAGATGGTGGCCAACGCCGTCTCGTACGCCCGCAAGCCACCCATCTCCGACTCGTCAAGATCGCTCAGCTCGAAGCACTCCAGCTCGCCCTCGGAATCCTTCCGAAGCACCAGCAGATCCAGCACCCGAACGATGCCGCGATCCACCAGGTCCTCCAGCACCGGCACGATCTCGCCCTTGAACCGGCTGCCGGGAAATTCCACCACGATCCAGTCAACCGGACCGAGCTCATCCAACGCGGACTCCGCCTCATCAACCATCTGTTCGCTCACCTGCTCGCTCAAGACAACAACCTCCAACCCTTCCACGAACGGCATTCCCAAGTGCTCCCGGGAACACCACTATCCTCACCGCCACCGACCATCACCACCTCACCCAGCACGGGTGAGTTGCGCGCGTCTCCGGTGGCACAGACTGCGAGCACAGGTTCTCGACGTCGGTAGGCGACGGATGGTCTGAGCACTACTGGTCATGGTGGGAGTTCCCCTCTGGCTGTGCGCTGTTGGCCTCGCGGCCTTGGTCTTCCGTAACCGGCGGCTGCGGACGCGGCACGGCGACATCCCGGTGCGGGTGCGGCATCCGGGAAAGACCCGGTGGGCACGGGGCCACACAGTCTGGGTCTCCGACGTCCTGTCCTGGCGGCAAAGCCCGGCGGCCTGGCACGAGAGCGTATTCCACGTCGTTGGCGCGACGGTCCGGGGCGCCGACCCGCAGGAACGAAAGGGCCTTCACCAGGCAGCCTCACCCTGACCGGTGATCACGTGCCTCACTGCACTGCCATCGCGATCCTGAATCGTTCGTCAGGATCGATGAAATGGTCGTGGTCGTCCAAACCAAGATCGATCTGGACCCAGTGGATCTTTCCGGTGAAGCGACTGGTCCGGCTCGTGTAGTCGGGGGTGACCGTGGATCCGGACTCGTAACCGATGTCCGTGGTCTCGTCAGCCGAGAAGACCATCGGCTGCGTCGCCGCCACTCGACCGGACCCCACGGCGTCACCGTCGTAGTAGAGAGTGACGTCACCGCCCTTGGCCAGCCCCCCTCCGTCGTAGGCGAACTCCATTCGTACCTGGTGGGTTCCGGAGGGGATCGGGGCCTCGGCCTCGACCGCAAACGAGTGGATCCCGAGCACGTTGTAGACGAACTTCGCCCGCCCGTCGACAGCGTAGACCGACCAACCGCCGAACCGACCACCCTGAGCGATGATCACGCCTTCGGCCATGCGGTCGCCGACGGTCATCTCGGCCGTCACTGAGAACGACTTGTTCTTGATGCTGACAACGCTGTTCTCGGACAGTCGCCCCATGCCGGGGTAGAACAGCTGCGTGGTGCCGTGCACCAGGGTGGGCCGTCCGGCCATCTGGGGCTCGAGCCGCTCCGATGTACGGTCATCCATCGGCAGCACGTTGTACTTGGTGGCCTCGATCAGCCAGAGTCGCTGCAGCTTGGCCAGCATCTGGGGATGTTCGGCGGCAAGGTCGTTGGCCTGGCTGTAGTCGCTGGCACCGTCGTACAGCTCCCACACGTCGTCGTCGAAAGCGGGCAGGGCACCCCCCACCATCACCCACGGCGTACGGTGCTTCGTCACCGCGCTCCAGCCCTTGTAGTACACGCCGCGGTTGGCGAACATCTCGAAGTACTGCAGGTCATGACGTTCCGGCACCTCGGCGCCCTTGAACGTGTACAACATGCTGGTGCCCTCCATGGGCGACTGCTGCACGCCGTTGACCATGATCGGTTCGGGCAGGCCAGCGGCCTCCAGAACGGTGGGGGCGATGTCGATGACGTGGGTGAACTGCGAGCGCAGCCCGCCCGGCTCGTCGATGCCTGCGGGCCAGTGCACGATCGTGCCGTTGCGGGTCCCGCCCCAGTGCGAGGCGACCTGCTTGGTCCACTGGAAGGGGGTGTCCATGGCCCACGCCCAGCCGACGGCGTAGTGGTTGTACGAGCTCGGAGTGCCGAACTCGTCCATCTTGGAGACCATGAACTCTGGCGTCTCGAGAGCCGCCATGCCGTTGAAGTTGGCCATCTCGTTGAAAGCTCCGTTGTGGGTGCCTTCGGCCGAGGCGCCGTTGTCGCCGACGATGTAGTAGATGATCGTGTTGTCGAGGATGCCGAGATCCTCGATCGTGTCGAGAACCCGGCCGACGTGGTGGTCGGTGTGCTCGAGGAACCCGGCGTAGACCTCCATCTCGCGCTCGAGAACCGGCTTGAGCTGATCGGGCATGTCGTCCCAGGCCGGGATCTCGTCATGGCGAGGGGTCAGCCCGGCGTCCGCCGGGATGACGCCCAGCTCCTTCTGTCTTGCGAACGTGCGCTCGCGCTGGACGTCCCACCCGTCGGCGAACTTGCCTGCGTACTTGTCGGCCCACTCGAGAGGGACGTGGTGCGGGGCGTGCGTTGCGCCCGGCGCGAAGTACAGGAAGAACGGCCGATCAGGCATGAGGGCCTTCTGCTGGCGCATCCAGCCACAAGCCCGGTCTGCCAGGTCCTCGGTGAGGTGGTACCCCTCATCCGGGGTGGCCGGCGGCTCCACCGGCGTCGTACCGTCGTAAAGAGCAGGATTCCACTGGTTGTTCTCACCGCCGATGAACCCGTAGAAGGTCTCGAAGCCGCCGCCGGCCGACGGCCACGCGTCGAACGGGCCGAGCGGCGACGACTGCCACACCGGCACCTCATGGCACTTGCCGAACTGGGCGGTCGAGTAGCCGTTGAGCTTCAGCGTCATCGCCAGCGGCGCCTTGGTGTTCGGGCGGACCGAGCTGTTTCCAGGCGCCGAGGTCGCCGTCTCGGTGATGCTGCCCATCCCCACCGAGTGGTGGTTTCGGCCGGTGAGCAGCGCCTGGCGAGTCGGCGCGCACAGGGCCGTGGTGTGGAACCGGTTGAACCGTAGGCCGCCACTGGCAAGACGTTCAGCCACGGGAGTGTTGCACGGCCCGCCGAAGGCGCTGGATGCTCCGAAACCGACGTCATCAAGAAGAACCACCACGACGTTCGGCGCCCCCTCCGGTGGGAGGAGCGGCTCGATCGGCGGATAGGTGGTCTCCGGGTCTTTCGCGTCGTACGTGGTCAGGCCCCACCCAGGTCGGTCAGGGATCGGCAGCATGGTGCGTGAGTGACGATCAGGCGCGTGGGTCATGGTGAATACCTCGGTCTCCGTCTGGGCTTTAGTTCATGCGACGCTAGAGAACGTCGGCAGGGGTCACATCACCCACCGGGGGTGACAACCATGGCGAGGCGGCCGGCATCCGCCCCACCGCCTGGGTGGCCGCTCATCGCAGCGGGTCGAACGCTGTTTCCGGCCAGCGGCGCAAGGCCACCAGCCCCAGCAGACTGACCAGGGCGACGTAGCCGCCGACGCTCACCAGGCTGCCGGTCACCCGGGCCAGGACGGTGGCGACCAACGGGCCGGTGCCGCCCACCAGCGCGGTGGCCAGCCCTGCCGTCAGGCCCATGTTTCGTGACCGGTGTGCTGAGGTGAACAGCTCCACGGGGGCAGCCGGGTTGAGGAGGCCCGCAGCGGCCGCTCCTGCAGCCGCCTGCGCCATGACCAGGCCAAGAAGTGAGCTCTCGGCGAGCAGCACCAGCCCTGGCCCCCCGACCGCCAGCACGGTGGAGCCGAGCAGCATCACGGGCCTGCGCCCCCGGCGGTCCGACCATTGGCCGATCAAGTACGCCATCACCGCAGCGGCGAGCAGCACGAGTGCGGTGAGCAGCAGCACCGGCCCGGGCGAAGCGCCATGGGTGACGGCATAGGCGGGGAGGAAGATGAAGAAGACGTTGAAGGCCAGCGCCCCTCCCGCCACAAGAGTGAAGGCGCGAACGAGGTCGGCGCGCTCGGATCCCTTCGCGTCCGCAGCGCCGGATGTCGGGGGCCACCGCTGCCGGTTCGGGTGCATCACCTCCGTCTCCAGCAGCGTCCGCCGCATGAAGAACCCGACGAGCCCGAGCGGCAGCGCCAGCACGAAGGGCAACCGCCACCAGCCGGCACTCAGTCCCGCGGCACCCACAGCGCTCGACACGCCGCCGGCAACTACCATCCCGAGAGCGATTCCCAGCGCTGCGGTCGCCGGAAAGCCCGCGCCGTTTCGAGCGCGTGCTCCGGCAGGGGCTGCCTCGACCAGGTAGGCGCCCAGGACACCTATCTGCCCTCCGCTGGCGACACCTTGGAGGCCACGCAGCGCCACCACGAGGACCGGGGCCACGAGGCCGATCGCTGCGTACGACGGGACCGCCGCGACCGCGACGGTCGCGGCCGTCATCACCGCGACAGCAATCAGCAGCACTCTGCGGCTGCCCCACCGGTCGCCGAGAGCGCCCAGCAGCACGGCGCCCGCCGGTCGGAAGAAGAAGGCGGTGCTGTAGAGAGCGAAAGCGGCCAACAGAGAGGTCGACGCGTCGTCCGTAGGAAAGAAGGCCTGACCCAGCGCGCCGGCCAGTGCGCCGTAGATCGCGAAGTCGTACCACTCGACGGCGTTTCCGGCACACGTGGCCAACACCGCCCGCCTTCTGGCGGTCCCAGCAGCAGATAGGGATGTCGACTGCTCCACGCCCGGACCCTACCGTCTCGCCCAGGGTGCGCGCCCGATTCCTTGGCTGCCCCAAAGACCCTGACGTCAAGGCAGCTCCCGGCGCCTGCACTGCCGCAACAAGTTTCGCAGACTCCCAGACAGTTCGATCAGGTCCTGGCGACGCTGAGAGGGGGGCGTGCCGGCATTCCACGGTCTACGGGATCCTCACCCGGCAGGGGTGATGATCTTGCGACCGCTTCTTCATAGGTTCGAAACCGTCACACAACGAAGGTGACTCTGATCTGAGGAGCGGACATGCAAGCAGCGGCAGGCGGCGGACAGGCGAGCCAGCGAGGTTCTGGAGTCGGAGCCCAGACGAGTGGCTGGGCCATGGGATGGGCGGGCTTCGCCGGCTCCATCCTCCTCATCGTGGGCTTCTTCCAGATGATCGCCGGCCTCGTGGCGATCTTCAACAGCAGCTTCTACGTCACGGTGAACTCCTGGCTGTTCCAGTTCGACACGACCGCCTGGGGCTGGATCCATCTGATTCTCGGCGTCGTGCTCGCGGTGTCCGGGTACGGCATCTTCACGGGCAACGTCGCTGCCCGAACCGTCGGGGTGATCGTCGCCCTCATCAGTTGTGTGGCGGCGTTCATGTGGCTCCCCTACTACCCGGTGTGGGGGCTGCTGATCATCGCCCTCGACGTTGCCGTCGTGTGGGCACTGACGACACACGGTCGCGACCTCAGCGCCATCTGATCGTGTCGGCGCGCTGGACACCTACCAGCATCGCGGCAGCTCCGCAGCCATGAGTGATCTGCCGAGCAGCACGTCGCTGCCTGAGCCGACCGCAGCAACGACACCACCACGAGTGTCGCACTCGGAGAAGCGCATCGAGATCTTCGCAACCGCGCTCCTCGCGTTCGCGGCGCTGGCCACGGCCTGGAGCAGCTACCAGGGCTCGCTGTGGGACGGCAACCAGTCGAGCAGCTACAGCCAGGCCTCCGCGGCTCGCACGGCTGCAAGCCAGCGGGGAACGGAGGCGAACCAGTACCGGCTGGCCGACCTGAGCATCTTCGAGAACTACATCGACGCCTCGCTCAACGGCAACACCAAGGTGGCCAGCTTCTACCAGGCCCGCTTCAGGCCCGAGTTCAGGCCGGCCTTCACGGCCTGGGTCGCGCTCGATCCGAAGAACAACCCGAAGGCTCCCGCCACCCCGCTGGCCATGCCCGAGTACCAGCTGGCGTCGCAGCACGAAGCTGACGAGCTGGCGAAACGAGCCGATGAGCTGTTCGCCGAAGGTGAGCTCGCGAACCACATCTCCGACGTCTACACCGCATCGACCTTGTTCTTCGCTGCTGCCCTGTTCTTCTCGGCCATCTCCGAACGCTTCGACTACCAACGAGCCCGGTTCACCCTGCTCGGCCTCGCCTCCGCCGGCTTGATCGCCGGCGTCCTCGTCACGTTGACCCAGCCGATCACCTGGGGTTGAGAACCTGCGTTGCGACCACAGCCGGTCGGAGCCGCGGCGGCGCACCCATCCGGGCTCACTCTGGGGAGCCGAGCGGGCCGCGGGCAACGCCTCCCAGCTCGAGCCGCCCTCACTGCTCTTTCAGAGCCGTCGCCACCTCGCGCCGAACGACCTTGCCCATGGCGTTGACGGGCAGCAGCTCCACGACGACAAAGCGTCGCGGAACCTTGTACGCGGTCAGCGAGTCGCGCGCGAAGGCGCGGAGGTTGTCAGGAACGAGCACCAAACCCTCGGCCAGCACGACTGCCGCCACGACCTCCTCGCTCCCACTCTCCTGCGGTAGGCCGACGACCGCCACATCGAGCACCGCGTCGTGCGAGCGCAGCACGGCCTCGACCTCCGAGGGGTACACGTTGAACCCGCCGGTGATGATCATCTCCTTGATCCGGTCGACGACCGTGAGGAACCCTCGCTCGTCCATCGTCACGATGTCGCCGGTGCAAAACCACCCGTCGTGGAAGGCCGCCGCCGTCTCCTGCGGCATCCCTCGGTAGCCGTCGAACACCTGCGGACCGCGCACGAGCAGCTCGCCACGCTCCCCCAGCGGCACCTCCCGGTCGAGATCGTCGGCGTCGGCAACGCGCACCTCGACGTCGGGGAACGGCACGCCGATCGACCCCGGCCGGCGGTCGTGCGTCATCGGGTTGCCGATGATGACCGGGGAGGTCTCGGTGAGCCCGTACCCCTCGACGAGCAGACCACCGGTAGCCGCCTCCCAGCGCTCGACGAGCGCGGCCGGCAAGGGCATCGCACCCGACAGGCCGTAACGGATGCCGCTGATCGAGACACCGCGCCGCTCGGCCTCGGTGACGATCCGCTCGTAGAGCGGCGGCACGGCCGGTACGAAGGAGGGGACCTTCCGCTCGATGGCCTCCATGAGCAGGCCGATCTCCGGCTTGGGCAGCAACACCAAGGTGGCGCCCATGCGCGTGCCCAGCAGCATCCCGACCGTGACGCCGTAGGCGTGGAAGAGCGGAAGGGCGAGCAGGAAGGTCTCGCGGCCCTCCTCCAGGCCCGGCACCCAGGCCCGGCCCTGCTCGACGTTCGCGACGAGGTTGCGGTGGCGCAGGGGCACCCCCTTCGGCACGCCCGTCGTGCCGGACGTGTACAGCAGGAGAGCGACGTCGTCGGCATCCGGCCGCGGGTGCGAAGCGTCGAGCGGTGACGCCGCGAGCAGGTCACTCCACGGCATCGCGCCCGGCGCCGGAGAAGTGAGCTGACCGCGGGCGGCGCGGGCTTTGGCCAGCGGAAGCCGCAGGGCGAGGCGCTTGCGCAGCGGCAGCTCGGTGGTCATGTCGACCGCCACGACGTGCTCGAGGCTGGAGGTCGCGCGAAGCTCTTCGACAACCGGAACGACCTTGTCCCAGACGATCGCGACCCGGGCCGCGTGGTCGCCGAACGGGTGGCGCAGCTCACCGGCAGTGTAGAGCGGGTTGTGCTCCACGACAGTGGCGCCCAGGCGCAGCACCGCGAAGAACGCGATGACGTTCTGCGGGCAGTTGGGCATCAGGAGGGCGACGCTGTCACCCGCACCGACGCCGAGGCGGCGCAGGCCTTCGGCCACCCGACTGACCTGGTCGCCGACCTCGGCCCAGGTCGTGCCCGCGCCCAGGAAGTCCAGCGCCCGTCGGTCGGACCAACGAGCGACGGTGGCGTCGAGCTGGTCGGTCAGGGTGGTGTCACCGTAGTCGAGACTGAGCGGCACCCCTTTCCCGTACGACGAAGCCCACCTGGGCTGCTCATCCGGCATGACGGACACTTCCTCACTGCCGCGGGCACGGCGGGTTCACGGATGGGGTCAACGTATCGCTGTCCTACGGCGTGCGCTGACACGGTGTCCGTGGGCCGACCACCGCAGCGCCGGAATGAACTCGTTCCTGAGGTCAGCCTTCACCCGGCCCTAATCCGCTGGGGCTGGGCCCCGACGCCACCCAGGCACAGGGCACGGCAACGCCGACCTGTCGGCGGTGACGGTAGCTTTCGCCACCACCGCCGCTGACAGGTCGGCGCAGGATCAGCCGATCACGCAGCCTTGGCGCCGGGGACGAAGTTCGCGGCTGCCGGCATCCTGTTCTTCAGTTGCGCCCGCAGCTTGATCCGTTCCGCCCGCGGCGGGACACCGTTGATCTCTCGGGTGGAGTAGGCGTAGATGCCCACCGACCAGGCGATCGCGTCGAGGTTGCGATCCAGCGCTACCCGGTCCACGTTGCCCAGGTTGTCGCACACCTGGTGGTAGCACGGGTCGTACGCCATGCCGGCGGTCCCGCCCCATTTGACGGCCTGCTCTTCGGTCTTGATGCCTTCAGCGCCGGTGAACAAGCCGCCGGCGGGGATACCGTTCGCGATGAACGCGCCGTAGTCGGAGCGGCCGTCGAAGTCGGTGCCTTCGGTCTGCAGTTCGAGCTGGTTGGTGAAGAAGTCGGTGAACGTCTTCTCGATCTGGGCGGAACCGTACGGTCCCGGGCCGGCGCCTTCCCCGTCAGAGTCGTTTCCGTCGTAGACGAAGTACGCCGCGTTCGGCGAACCGACCATGTCAAAGTTCAGATAGAGGGCGATGTCGAGCTGCTGTTCGAAGGTGAGCCCTGCGACGTACTCACTGGAGCCGATCAGGCCCAGCTCCTCGGCGCCCCACCAGGCGAACCTCACGGCGTTACCCACCTTGGGTGAGCCGCCGAGCTTCGTGGCCACGTCGAGCAGGGCGGCTGCGCCACTCCCGTTGTCGTTGATGCCCGCGTACACGGCATCCAGGTGCGCCCCGGCCATCACTACGTTGTTCTTCTTGCCGGTACGGGTCTCGGCGATCACGTTGACACTCGTTCTGGTCTGCTGGCTGAACCGCATGTCCACCACCGCCGCGTCCCCGGCCTGGTTGGCCAACGTGGTTCCGTCGGCCTGACTGATGCCGCCGACCGGGATCGGCCCGGGACTGACGATGGTCGCGTTGGTCAGTGGCCCGGGCACGTTGTTCGAGATGACAGCGGTCACAGCCCCCGCGGCGGCCGCGTTCAGCGCCTTGTCGGCGAAGGGGCACCCACCCCGGCGAATGAGGGCAACAGCCCCGGTGAAGTCCTGTCCCGCGAAGTCGGCCGCCTCACACCCGGTCGTCGCGTCCTCCGGTACGACGGCGATCGGGCCCGTAACTCCGCCGACGGGCGTATCGATACTTTCGGTCAGCTTGTCGATCCGGTAGGTGCTACCACCGACGGTCAGGGACCCGGCGTCCTGCACCTGAACCTCGTAGCTGAACTTCGGGGTTCGCACCACGAACCCCGCCCGCCGTAGCTGGCTGACGACGTAGTCGACGCTGGCGTCGTAACCGGGGCTGTTGGGCCTCTCGGCGTCTGGAGCCGCGCGGTTGCCGCCGTTGCGGTCGGAAATTCGCTGCAGCGCGATCAGATGCCGGTTCGCGTCGGCGACCGTGGTCTTCTTGACCAGCATCCTGGCGAGCTTGGTCGCCGGGTCGGCCGCGGCCTCTGCCGGTGCCGAGACGAACCCGGTCACGAGAGCACTGGAGGTCACGACAGCCGCGACCGCCAATGCTGCTCGCCGGGAGGAGGTGAGGGGGCTCATTTGACCTCTTCGGGTAAAGGGTCGCATTGCAACGACCTGTGAGGTGGATCACTTTGGTGCACGCTGTCCGTCGAGGTCAAGAGTCTTGAGCCAGCCATCTGCAGAACCGACGCCCCGGCCGACCTCTTGGCCTCGTGCCTCGGGTCAGGCCAGACGGAGGAACTCCAGGTGGCGCTCGTACTGGTCCAGGCAGTCGTGGATGATCTGCTCCCGCTTGTAGCCCATCACGTCGTAGTCCTGGCCTCCTCCGACGGTGTGAACCTCAAGACGGGCGTACCGGTCACGGTCACCGATCATCCGTCCGCCGTAGGTGGGCACCGGCGACTCCGCGATCTGCACGCGGTAGACGAAGGGGTCCTCCGCGATGGTGCTCAGCTCGACCCACGGAAGCTGGGCGCCATCGCTCTCCTCGTCGGGGTCTCCGACGCCGGCAGTGAGTTCGGCTGCCACTCCCTCGGTTTCGAGCCCGCCGATGACCTCGGCGATGGCCGGCCTGACGACCGACTCGAGATACGAGCTCGCCTCGTCGACGTCGACGAAGCTCACCGACCGCGCCAGCCGTCGCCGCCACGAGGAAGCATGTTCCTCCTCGTCCTCGTAGGCGCCGCGGGCAGAGAGCATCATCGGCAGCGCATGCGCGCCGGACTGGGTTCGCCGCCCCTCGACCCGCAGCGCCTTGAGCAGACCGAGCATGACGAGAACGATGACGAACGAGAACGGTAGGCCGAAGATGACCGTGGCGTACTGCAGGGCGAAGATCCCGCCCACGGCCAGCACGGCGATCGTCAGCAGACCGGTCGCCGCGGCCCACACGATCCGCAGCCAGGGGGCGGCATCCTCCTGTGCTGTGCTCAGCTTCGAGCTGAGGTTGGCCATCACCAGGGCGCCGGAGTCGGCCGACGTGACGTAGAACAGCAACCCGACGAACACCGAGAGCGCGATGACGAAGCCCGAGAGCGGGTAGTCCTGCAGAAGGCTGTAGAAGCCCGCCTCGGGTGAGGCCAGCGCCTTGTCGGCGAAGGCGCTGTCGCCATTGCGGATTCGTTCGAGGGCCGCGTTGCCGAAGATCGAGATCCACATGACGATGTAGGTGAACGGGATGATCAGCGTGCCGGTGACGAACTGGCGGATGGTCCGGCCCCTGGAGATCCTCGCGAGGAACAGACCGACGAACGAGGCCCACGCGACCCACCACGCCCAGAAGAACAACGTCCAGAGCGACATCCATTCGGCCTGGTCGCTGAACGCGAAGGTCTGCATGGTCCGGCTGGCGAAGGTCTGGGCGTAGTCGCCGACATTCAGCACGACCGCATTGAGGATGAACCCCGTACGCCCGGTGATGAGCACCCAGCCGGCGAGGCCCAGGGCGAGGATCACGTTGAGCTGGGACAGGAACCGGATGCCCTTGTCCACACCGGTGGTCGCCGAGATCGCTGCGATGGCGACCGCGAGCACGACCAACGCGATCTGCGCGCCGAGACCGACCGAAGTGCCGAACAGGATGTTGAGGCCCTGGTTGAGAAACACCACGCCGATACCCAGGCTGGTGGCGACTCCGAAGATGGTGCCGAGAACGGCGGCCGTGTCGACGGAGTGCCCCAGCGCGCCGTCGATCCGTCGCCCGAAGATCGGGTAGAGGGCGGAGCGCACGGCCAGGGGCAGGTTGAGGCGGTAGGTGAAGTAGCCGAGGGCGAGCCCCATCAGGGCGTAGAGACCCCAGCCCGAGAGTCCGTAGTGGAACAACGTCCAGACGGTGGCGTCACGCGCCGCCTCGATCGTCTGCGGGTCACCTGACGGGGGCTGCATGTACTGGCTGACCGGTTCGGCGACCGCGAAGAACATGACGTCGGTGCCGATCCCCGCGGCGAACAGCATCGACGCCCACGCGAAGGTGGAGAACTCCGGTTTGGAGTGGTCGGGCCCGAGCCTGATCGAGCCGTACCGCGATATGGCGAGGTAGACGACGAACACGAGCACCACGGTGACGAGGGCGATGTAGTACCAGCCGAAGGCGCCCACGATCCAGCCGACGGCGTCACCGATCACCGCCTCGGCCTGCTCGGGCGCCCAGATCGCCCAGATGGCCATGGCGAGGACGCCGATGACGGACGAGGCGAAGACCGGCATCCGGATCGGTGGGCCTTCGGTGAGAAAGCTCCACCGCCGATTGGCCTTGTTTCGCTCGGCGACCTTGGTGCTCATGAGGGCTCCCCTTCGGCGTGGGCAGCGTGGTTGCGCGGGTCACCGGGCGGATGCAGAGGAGAGTCGTCGCGGTAGCGGTAGTACGGCACCTCGGTGGCGGGCGCGAGTGGCGTGTTGCCGAGGATGAGGTCTGCGGCCTTCTCGGCGACCATCATGACCGGGGCATAGATGTTGCCGTTGGGCACGTAGGGCATGGCGGACGCATCGACGACGCGCAGGCCCTGCACACCGTGCACCCTCATGGTGGCCGGGTCGAGCACGCTCATTTCGTCGATGCCCATCTTGGCGGTGCACGACGGGTGGAGTGCGGTCTCGGCGTCCTTGGCCACCCAGTCGAGGATCTCCTGGTCGGTCTCGACCGATGGACCGGGTGAGAGCTCACCGGCGTTGAACGCATCGAACGCCGGCTGGCCCAGGATCCGCCTCGCGATGCGGATCATCTCGATCCACTCCCGCCGGTCGTTCTCGGTCGACAGGTAGTTGAAGCGCAGGGCGGGATGCGCCTTGGGGTCGGTCGAGGTGATCTTGACCGTTCCGCGAACATCGGAGTACATCGGGCCGATGTGCACCTGGTAGCCGTGCTCGGCGGCCGGCCGGGAGCCGTCGTACCGGATCGCGATTGGCAGGAAGTGGAACATCAGGTTCGGGTAGTCGACGAGGTCGTTGCTGCGCAGGAACCCGCCCGCTTCGAAGTGGTTGCTGGCTCCGACGCCGCGGCGCAGAAAGAGCCATTCGGCGCCGATGCGCGGCTTGTGGCGGTGCTTGAGCCAGGGCCCGATCGACACCGGCTGCTTGCTGGCGTACTGGATGTAGACCTCGAGGTGGTCCTGCAGGTTCGACCCGACACCCGGGAGGTCGGCCACCGCCCTGATGCCCAGCTCGGCGAGCTCGGCGGCGTTACCGATCCCGGACAGCTGCAGCAACTGTGGGGAGTTGATCGCACCGCCGCAGAGGATGACCTCGGCGGCGGCCGCACTGCGCCGCAGCCGGCCGCCGCGCAGGTAGTCGACCCCGACGACCCTGGTGCCCTCCGCCCGCAGCCCGGTCACGTGCGCGAGCGTCTCGACGGTGAGGTTGGGGCGGTTCATCACCGGATGCAGGTAGGCCCGTGCCGCACTCAACCGACGGCCCCGGTGGACGTTGCGGTCGAACTTGGCGAAGCCCTCCTGGCGATAGCCGTTGACGTCGTCGGTGAGGGGGTATCCGGCCTCCTGGACCGCCTCGAAGAACGCACCGAAAAGGGGGTTGGTGGCCGGACCGCGCTCGAGGATCAGCGGGCCGCTGCCGCCGCGCCACTGGTTGGCACCGGCGAGACAGGTCTCCATCCGCTTGAAGTACGGCAGGCAGTGGGCATAGCCCCACTCGTGCATACCGGGGTCGGCAGCCCACCGCTCGAAGTCGAGCGGGTTGCCGCGCTGGAAGATCATCCCGTTGATGCTGCTCGATCCGCCGAGCACCTTGCCGCGGGCGTGGAAGACGCGCCGCCCGTTCATGAAGGGCTCGGGTTCGGACTCGTAGCGCCAGTCGTAGAGCGGGTTGCCGATGGCAAAGGGAAGCGCCGCCGGCATGTGGATCAAGGGGTCGAGCTTGCTGTCGCTGCGGCCCGCCTCGAGCAGGAGCACCGTCGTCGACGGGTCGACGCTCAGGCGGTTGGCCAGGGCTGAGCCTGCTGAGCCGCCACCGACGATGACGAAGTCGTACCGGTCGGGCTTCATGACTGCGGCGCCTTTCGTCCGTCGAACCATCGCCCCGGGGCGGGTCGGATGTTGTGCCAGATGTGCTTCGTCTCTCGGTACTCTGCGAGCCCGTCGAGGCCGAGCTCGCGGCCGAACCCGGACTGTTTGTAACCGCCCCACTCCGCCTGCGGAACGTAGGGGTGGTAGTCGTTGATCCAGACGGTCCCCATCCGGAGCCGGCCCGCCACGCGTTCGGCGCGACCGGCGTTGGAGGTCCACACGGCGCCGGCGAGCCCGTAGATGCTGTCGTTGGCCTGGGCGATCGCGTCGTCCTCGTCGGTGAACGACTCCACCGTGAGCACCGGGCCGAACGACTCGTCTCGCACCACGCTCATGCTCGCGTCGCAGCCGGCGAAGATGGTCGGGAGGTAGTAGAAGCCGTCGGCGAGCGAGGCATCGGTCGGGCGGGACCCCCCGGTGCGCAGCTCGGCGCCTTCGGCCAGGCCAGCAGCGACGTAGGCCTCGACTTTCTCGCGATGGGCGGCACTGATGAGCGGTCCGGTCTCGGCCGCCTCGTCGAACGGACCACCGAGGCGAATGAGCTCGGCCCGCCGCACGAGCTCGTCGACGAACTCGTCGTGGATCGAAGACTCCAGCAACAGGCGGGCGCCCGCCGAGCAGACCTGCCCGGAATGGAGGAAGACAGCGGTCAGCGCGAAGTCGAGGGCAGTCTCACGGTCGGCATCAGCGAAGACGATGTTGGGGTTCTTGCCGCCGAGCTCCAGGGCGATCTTCTTAACCGTCGGTGCGGCCGCCGCCATGATCGAACGACCGGTCACCAGCCCGCCGGTGAACGACACGAGGTCGACATCGGGGTGCGTCGTGAGCGTAGGCCCGACGCGGGCTCCAGAGCCGAGAACGAGATTGGCGACTCCGGAAGGCAGGCCCGCCTCGGTGAGGGCGCGCATGAGCCAGATGGCGGTGGACGGCGTCAGCTCGCTCGGCTTGAGCACGAACGTGTTTCCGGCCGCGAGCGCAGGTGCGACCTTCCAGGCGGTCTGCAGCAGCGGGTAGTTCCACGGGGTGATGAGTGAGCACACCCCAACCGGCTCGTGCACGACCCGGCTGACGATGTCGGCCCGGCCCGTGTCCACCACGCGCCCGCTCTCGGCGCCGGCGAGGCCGGCGAAGTACCGGAACACCGAGACGATGTCATCGACGTCGTACTCCGACTCGACGATGCGCTTGCCGGTGTCAAGGGTCTCGAGCCGAGCCACCTCCTGCTTGTCGCGCTCGAGCAGATCGGCGAGCCGGTGCAGCAGGGAGCTGCGTTCGAGAGAGGTGGTCGCGGGCCACGGCCCGCAGTCGAAGGCGCGGCGGGCGGCACGCACGGCAGCCTCGGCGTCGACCGGGCCACCCTCGGCCACCGTTGCGACATGGCTCCCGTCGGCCGGACAGTGGATCTCTCTCGTCGCACCGTCAGTGGCGGGCGACCAGGTTCCATCGATGAAGAGTTCGCTCACGGACAGCTCCTCGGCTCGACTCTCGGGCCGGTGCTCCTCGTTGAGCTCCGGCGGGCGGGTCCCGCACCTGAGACTAGCCAGCGCGAGGATGCAGCCGGCAGGGGTGGCCCACGCTGCGTTCGTCAGTCTGGCCGCGCACCCATCGAGCGTCAAGGGCGCGAGGGAAGCAGGTGACGCCCGCGACAGCCGGGGGTGTCCCTGCCTGATCGGCGGCTCACCCGCAGGACCTAGGTCAACGGGGAGTCGCGGTGCTGCGCTGCGATCGGGTAGTCCTGCCGCGGTTCGGCGGCAGTCGACGGACGCAGGTCGTGAACCGCCAGGTCGGTCAGGTTCGAAGGGTTGACCACTGTCGGCTCTGCATCATCCAGCATCTCGGCAGGCACGAGGGCGACCAGCGGCTTGCCGTGTCGGGTCAACACGATGCGTTCCTTGCCGAACCCGACCCGGTTGACCAGGTCTGAGAACTGGGCCCTCGCCTCGGTCACCGGAATCTCCTCGCTCACGTGGATCAGTGTACGCTCTGGCTCTTACGTACAGAACGTACAGTTAGAGGATCATGAACGCCAACAGCAACGAGCCGGCGATGCCTCTGGGTCGCAACACCGACTTCATCCGGCTGTGGACCGGCGGGGCCGCGTCAGGGCTGGGCGCCACCATCACGAACCTGGCCTACCCTCTGCTCGCACTGAGTGTCACCAGCTCTGCGGGTCTGGCCGGTCTGCTCGGCGTGGTGGCGCTGACCGCCGGCACCGTGATCCGCCTCCCGGCCGGGGCCGTCGTCGACCGCGTTCCTCTGCGCCGGCTCCTGGTCGGGACCGACGTCGTACGGATCATCACCACCGCGGCACTGATCGCCAGCGTCGTCACCGGCCACCTGGCCTTGTGGCAGCTGCTCGTCGTAGCCGGCCTCAACGCGTCGGCTGGCGCTTTCCGTGACGTCGCGCACTCAGTCGCCCTGCGGCACGTCGTGTCCCCCACCCAGCTCCCCCAGGCCTGTGCTGCCAACGAGGGACGAGGTCACGCGATCAGCCTCATCGGTCAGCCGGTCGGCGGCCTCCTCTACGGCGTCACCCCCGCCCTGCCGTTGGTGGCAGACCTCGCCTCCTTCAGCATCAGCGCCACCCTGTCGGCCGGCATCCGCCATCGGCTGGCTCCGCCGGCGAGCGACGCTCCGCGCCCTCGGTTCCGTCAGGATCTGCTGACCGGGCTCCACTTTCTCTGGAGCGACCCGTTCCTGCGGGGGACCCTGCTCGCCGCCGCGGCGTTCCAGTTCGTGTTCGCCGCCACCATCTTCGCGCTCATCGCCGGCCTCGACCGGCAAGGGTCCACCGCGACGAGCCTGGGCGCCCTGTTCGCCGTGGCGGCGGTCGGAGGCATCTTGGGCGCGCTGATCGCCCCGGCCCTGCAATCGCACCTGTCACTCAAGACGATCGTGGTGATCATGGGCTGGACGTCCACCGTCGTGTTCGCTGCCTTCGGGTGGGTTCATCAACCCGTGCTGGCCGGCGCGCTCCTCGGCTGCACCTACGTCACCGCCACCCCCGCCAACGCCGTCCTGTTCGCCGCCCAGCTCAACCGTACCCCCGCTCATCGACAGGGCAGGGTGATGGTCGCCACCCTGCTGATCGCCGGCCTGGCCGCCCCGCTCGGCCCGCCGACCAGCGGCATCCTGCTCGACGCGGCCGGGCCCAGCGCCACGTACGTCACCCTCGCCGCGCTCACCGCCATCATCACCCTCGCCGTGCATCTCAACCAGCCGATGCGCACGCACGAGGCCGACCGGTGAACGCCGGCTCCGCGGCTTCGGGACTCCCGACGTCCCGTCACACGCTGTCGATGGCCTCCAGGACGCCGAGCCGCACCGCCCGGATCGACGGCAGTGCTGCGGCGACGACCCCGACGAGGGCGGAGGAGACGAGCAGGGTGACCACCAGGCTCCAGGGGACGGCGAGCACGCCCAGGCCCCGCGAGGCAAGGCCATGCTGCAGGGCGACACCGAGGCCCAGGCCGAGCACGGTGCCGAGCACGGCACCGAACACGGCGGTGGCGACGGCCTCGATGGTGATCATGGAGGCGAGCTGGCGTCGCCGCAGCCCGATGGCCCGCAGGAGGCCGATCTCACGCGTACGTTCGAAGACCGAGAGAGCGAGCGTGTTGACGATCCCCAGCACCGCGACGACCACACTGAAGAGGAGCAGTACATAGAGCAGGTTGATCAGCACGTCGATCGAGGCACCCTGAGCGGCGGCGAACTCCTGCCCGTCCTGCACGGACACGACCAGGTAAGGCTGCACGAGCCCCACCAGTCCTGCCCGGACCGCTGCCAGGTCGGCGCCGGGGTCGGCCCGCACGTAGACGCCGATGTCACGCCTGCTGGTGTCGGGCGCCGCGGCCAGGTAGAGCGATCGGTCGACGATGACGTGTGAGTTGAACCCAGCACTGTCGGCGTAGATCCCGCCCACCGTCAACCGTTGGCGGGTGAGGGTGCCCACGGTGGCGTCGAGGGTGTCACCGACGTGCCACGATCGGGCTGCGGCCGTGCTGGCATCGACGAGCACGGTGTGACCACCCAGCGAGTCCAGGCGGCCTGAGACGGTCGACAGGACGAAGTTGTCGGCCAGGCCGGTGGCAGTGATCGCCGTAGCGATGCTCGAGAAGCTTCCCGCGTGCACGTCGACTCCGCTGAGGGCGCTGGCTGACTGCACGCCAGGGAGGGCCGCCGCCCGGGGTGCCACGGTCTCCGGAACGGGACTGGCGCCCCCGCTGAGCACGAAGTCCGAGGTGAGCTCGACGCTGACGATGTCGGTGATGCTGGCCTTCGCGCTCGAGGCGAGCACCGCGGTACCAGAGATCAGGGCGAGGCCGATCATCAGCGCGCTGGCCGTGGTGGCGGTGCGGCGGGGCACGCGGAGGGCGTTCCTCCGGGCCAGCTTCGCCACGGTGTGAGTGATGAGCTCGAAGGGCCAGCTGACGGCCCTGACCACCGGACGAGCGGCGAGCGGGGCGGCGATCAGCACCCCCAGCACACAGAGACCGGACCCGAGGCCGGCCAGACCCCACTGGGCGTCGATGCGGGTGACCCCCACCGCCAGCATCACGATGCCGACCACGAGAGCAACCCCACCGATCACACCTCGACGTCGTAGACCGGCCGGGGCAGCACCAGCGTCGAGAGACATCGCCGCGACCGGCGGGGTGCGCGCGGCTCTGAGCGCGGGCAGAACGGCCGCCGCCACCGTCACCAGAGTGCCGACCGCCACGCTCCACAGCACCGTGGGAACACCGAGCGGCAGGCCGGCACCGAGCTCCACCCCGAGCAGGGTGCTCACGAGCTTCTCGGCGCCGGCGGCGATGAGCAGCCCGAAGCCCACCCCGAGCAGCGACCCCACGGCGCCGACCACCGCCGCCTCGGCCAGCACGACCGTCATCACCTGGCGGCGGGAGGCGCCGATGGCCCGCAGCAGGGCCAGCTCTCGCGTGCGCTGGGCCACGACCATGCTGAAGGTATTGACGATGATGAACGAGCCGACGAACAGAGCGACACCGGCAAAGACCAGCATGAAGGTGGTGAAGAACCCCAGCCCTGACTGCAGCGAGGCCTCACCGTCCTGCGCGAGCTGCTCACCGGTGACGGCCTCGGCCGACGCCGGCAGCACGCCCGCAACAGCCGCGCGCAGCGTCTCTTGGCTCGTGCCCGGCGCCGCGGTCAGCGAGATGGAGGCCACCGTTCCATCGGGGGCGAAGGCACGGCGCGCCGTGGCGTCGTCGAGAAGCACTGCCGTCGCCCCGAACAGCGACCCGAAGCTCACCTCGCCGGTGATGGTGACGGGTCGGGTCTGGTTGCCGATCACGGCGATCGTGCGGTCACCCACCTGGAGCCCGGCCTTGGCCAGGGTCGAGCTCTCGACCAGCACCTGGCTCGGGCCCGTCGGGGCGCTGCCCTTGATGAGCGTGAAGGCGGGATCGGACGGGTCGTAGGCGAACCCGAGCCCCGGAGCGCCGCCGCTTCGAACAGCAAGACCGTCCTTGCCGGCGATGATCGCGGTGCCCTGAATGTTCGGGACGACCCTGGCCACACCGGGGACGGTGGCCAGCTTCCGCTCCAGGCTGAGGGGGACGCCGGGACGTGTGGTGCTGCTCGCGCCGGTGGGGTCGATGACGATGCCTTCGGTCAGGGCGTCGCCCACGGCAGCCCCCCGCACTGACACGTCCGTGCCCTTGAACGCTTGGGAGAAGAGGTTGCTCAGGCTGCCGTCAATGCTGTCGCGCAACACGAACGTGCCGGCGACGAACGAGACGCCGAGCATGACGGCTGACGCGGTCAACAGGAAGCGGAGGGCGTGTCCCTGCAGTCCCCGCAGGGTGACGCGCCACATCAGGAGTGCCGAGCGAGCTCGAAGGTGCCCATGCGCTGCAGCACCCTGGCGGTCGTGGGCTCGTGCATCTCGTCGACGATGCGGCCGTCGTCGAGGAAGAGGACCCGGTCGGCGTACGACGCCGCCCCTGGGTCGTGGGTGACCATGACGATGCTCTGCCCGAAGTCGTCGACACTGCGGCGCAGGAAGGCCAGGATGTCGGCGCTCGCCTTCGAGTCGAGGTTGCCCGTCGGCTCGTCGGCGAAGACGAGGGAGGGGCGGCCCACCAGCGCACGGGCGCAGGCCACCCGTTGCTGTTGTCCTCCGGAGAGCTCGTGGGGGCGATGGGTGAGCCGGTCCCGCAGGTGCAGGGTGTCGACGATCTGGTCGAACCACGCCTGGTCGACGCGGGTGCCGGCGATGTCGAGCGGCAAGGTGATGTTCGCCTGCGCCGTCAGGGTCGGGATGAGGTTGTAGGCCTGAAAGACGAAGCCGAGGTGGTCGCGTCGCAGGGACGTGAGGCGGCGGTCGTCTAGGTCACTGATGTCATTGCCTTCAATAAGGATCCGGCCTGAGGTCACCACGTCGAGGCCGGCCATGCAGTGCATCAGCGTCGACTTGCCTGAGCCCGACGGGCCCATGATCGCGGTGAGCTGTCCGCGACCGAAGGCGACGCTGACGTGGTCGAGCGCGCGTACGGCGGCATCACCGTCACCGAAGACGCGTGTGACGTCGACCGCCTCCGCCACCGTGTCACCGTCTGACCCCGTCGCGGTGAGCGCGGGTGCGACCATTCGGTTCGCGGCGGCGGGCGTGTTCATCGTGGTTCTCCCTGGTGGATCGAAGGATGGGCAGGATTGGTGCGGCAGGCTGGACGCGCCGCTGGGGCAAGGGCCCCTGCGAACGCGTGAACGTTGTACTCGATGTCATCGACGGTCAGCTCGAGGTAGGTGAAGGGTTCGTCGGGGGCAGGCCCGCCCCAGCGAGCTTCACCCTGGGTGGCCAGCCGTCGCTGACCCACGTCGCGGTAGCAGGTGAGCGGAGTGGACCATCGGCGCGCCCGGAAGCTCTTCCCGTCGGCCGAGCCGGCTAACCGGTCGTCGGAGACGAAGTCGACCAGCTCGTCGTGGTCGTCGAAAACCAGGTCGGCACCCACGGTCTGCGATCCGCGGGTGAACGCGGCGTGTACCCGGCTTGGCCCCAGCACCGTCCACTTCACGTCGGCGTCGACCAGGGCGGCGGGAGCGAAGACACAGAGGTCGTTGAAGATCGTGACGGTCTCGGCCCGGTCCATCTGCGGCCCGCCTGCGTCGACCATCGGGATCAGGGATGCCGCCCGCACCCGCATCGTGGCGGCGCCTCCGACGAAGATGTGCAGGACGTCGACCGGTATCCCGTGCAGGCTGGCGTCCATCGAGAACAGCCGGCGGGAGTGTGGCCCGTAGGTGTTGACCTGCTCGGCCGTGAACGGCATCCAGGCTGAGCTCTCGGCAGAACGGATACGGCCGCGGATACGCGCCCGGAAGCTCGAGACCCGCGGCTGGCCCACCGCACCGGTGCGTCGTAGGTAGGCGGCCACCGATGGCGGCAGAACCGCGAGATCGTGCTCCGAGACGACCAGCCCGGAGCCCGAGGGCGGTGCGGGAGACGAGATGGAAAGCGCGGCCGCCACCCGGCGGCGGTACTCGCTGCCGAAGCTGCGAGGGCCTTGCGAAGCCCAGCCGTAGACGGCGGCGGCGAGCAGGAGGACATTGACTACGGTGCCGCCCTTGGCGTCTGACCACGACGTGACGAGCACCGCCTGCGAGACCACCGCCGCCACCGCACCGACAAGCCACCACCGAGGCGCGGAGGTGGCCAGGAACACGCCGGCGACCACCATGAGCAGCGCGGCTGCCAGCCAGGCCGCGCCGGTCACGGGGCCGATCGGCGGCGGCAGGGCGGTGACGGTGGACCACCCGAGACCCTTCGCAGCACCGAGTAGATGCAGGAGCCCGTGGGCGACGACGACCACGCCCACGACGTGCCTCGCGGCTCTTCGTCCGCGCCGCGGGTGACTCATCAGGCTGTCCCCTGGGGTGCAGTGGCATGGTCGGTGGCCGTGTCCGATCGAAGGGAGAAGCGGCTGGAGCGCACCCAATCGTCCAGGATCCAAGCGTCGTGGCTGAGCGTGTCCAAGGCTTCGGCGGAGGTAGCCTTCGGGACCCGCGGAGAGGCGAGCGGCGAGGTCGACTCGGGCAGCAGAAAACACCGATTCGAAAGCCGCCGGACCCCTTCCACCCGACTATCGATCGCGTGCGCAGCCTGCTCGGTTTTGGCCCACAGGGATTCGCTCAGGGCAAGTGGTCTCGCGTTCGCTACTCTTCTGGTCCTCGGCCGAGCGTCGTTCATCGTCAGCCGTGATGAAGGGGGTCGGGGCTGCGCTGGCCGTTCGAATCGATCGAAGGAACAGGCGTATCCGACTTGAACGGGTGTGCCGGGTCACGGGTCACCGGCTGGTCATCGCCCGGCCCACCGATGACATAGGCCAGGGTCGCGAGGAAGCCGAGACTGACCAAACCCCCGACGAGTACTACGACGAACCACGTCTTGTCGGGAAGCTGCGCCGTATGCAGGACGGCGCCGACCCAGGCGAGGAGCTGGGCCGCGACTGCCGCCACCATGCCCAGCACGGCGACGGCGACCAGCGCGAGCATCGTCCAGCCGAACAGGCCCGCCTTGATCCCGACGACGTCGGGCCCGTCCATGACGAAGGCGTCGCTCCCGATGGCCAGCAGGCCCGCCACGATGAGCAGCACGAGCGAAGCTGCCGCACCGATCAGGCTGCCGAGAAAGATCTTCACGACGGTTGACTTACGCATCCACAACACCTCTGCTGGCCAGCATCCTCGGGCCAGGCGCCGCTGAACACGGCCAAAGGTCCTCGATCCCGCCTTGGGGCCGAACCTTCTCGGCAGCATGACGCCAAACAGCCGGTATCGAGGCCATAGGTCCCTAGGCCAGCCAGCCTTTGCGGGGCAATAGTGGGAGGTGAGGCGGGCAGGATGAGATGACTCGACATGACCAGCGCAGCCGGTGGCTGCTCGCCGTTGCGGTGGCCGCCGGGTGGGGCCTGCTCGCCGGGTGGTGGACCCCCCGCAGCCCGTTGACCACCGGTGAGGCACTGTGGTCGATCGGGATCAGCGTGGCCGTCGGCGTCGCAGCCGGGACGGCGCTCCGCTCCCGTTGGTCACTGATGGTGGCACCCGCGGTGTTCGCGGTGGTGTTCGAGCTCACCCGGCTAGGCACCGACGGCCCGACCGTTGATGGCATCCACGCCACCCTGTACGGCCTGTTCGCGTTCGCCGTGGGCCGCGGGTTCCACGCGTTGGTCTCGGTCCTGCCGATGGTGTTGGGTGCGGCGTTCGG
>JAKDLG010000254.1 GCA_030452985.1 Humibacillus sp. | reverse complement strand
CGCCTGCAACCGAAGGGGCGTGCCGGCAAGCCGGCCCGGGCGGTGCTCCAGTCTGGCGATCACGCACCCTCATCACGAGGAAGGGTCAAGCCAGGTGTCTTCCATCTCCGCTTCCGCGAGCGCGAATCGCAAGCGGTCCCAAGCGAGTTGCTCGCGGAGGTCGTTAGCGTTGGTGGGTCGGGCACGCCAGCGGTAGTGCCAGCGAGCCCATTGCCCGACCAGCGCGGCCAGCACGGTCTCCGTGGGCGTACTGGCCAGCGCACGCGCCTCGGCCGCGTAGGAGGCGGCCCCCTCACGAGTAGCGAATCGGCACCCGCTCGTCATTGATCCGTGACCTTCCCGGTTGCGCCTTCCTCCCAGGTGTAGGGCAGGCCCCCGGCCGCGCAGAGGTCTGCCCACTCGGCGATCGAGGACACCGTGTTGTAGTCGTCAGGAGTGTCCCCCCACGAGTCACCACCGACCACGAGGTACCAGCACCCTCGCAGTCGCAGGTACGCCACGTCATCATGGCTCTCCAGCAGGCCGGCGAAGTCGTCGAGGATCCGTGCCCAGACGGTCCGCCAGGTCGCAGCCTCCCCTGCCACCGGCACAGGGTCGCTATCGCGCTCAGCCTCGAATAGGCCGGCGGGGTAGGTGTCGGTGGACATCGGCCACGGGCCCGGGTGCGCGGCCACGAAGGCCCGCATGGCGTCGAGGTCGGGATCGCCGTTGTCGGGAAGGGCGATGGCGGCGGCGAGGTAGACGGCACTCACCGCGTGGCCTCGAAGCGGTCGCAGGCCTGTTGAATGCGAGCGGCGAAGTCGCGGATCTCGGATACCTCGTCAGCCTCGATGATGTAGGCAGAGTCGACGCCGAGGGCCAGCCCGACGCCACCCTCCTCCAGATGCTGGCCGTACCCATCCGTCCATTCCGAGATCACCTCAGGGGCCTCCTCGCTAGCCCGAGACCACTCGGTCCTGATGCTCATGACTTCGAGACCTCGCGCGCGAGCTGCTGGCGCTCGAAACCCTCAAGGTCGTCGACGTCGTCGTAGCGCCAGGCCTCGTTGTCGGTCCAGTCGTCCCGGAGCCGCTGCCCTCCGGCGTTGTACCAGGCGCCACAGGGGCAGGACACGTCTCCCTGCCCGCGCCAACGAGCGACCTCGCGGCCGCACTTCTCGCAGGGCTTGACCCACGTGGCCTTCTGGCTCTTGACTTCGCTGCTGGGCATCGTGTGCTCCTGGGGGTGGCACGTCGTGCGACTGGTCAGGTCGCGGTGGTTGGTGCCTTCGACGCTACAGCCGGCCACCGACAGGGAGCCGGCGGCCGGCCAGCCCCGATCACCCCATGCCCGTTGACCCGTCGGCGATGGGGTCGCGGTGGGCCTGGCAGAGGTGGGGGTGGTCGCACAGAGGTCGCCCGTGCGGGTTGACCATGGGCATCTGGGTCCACCATCCGCTGAGGAAGTAGTCGCAGAGCTCCCAGACGAGCCTCTGGGCTTGCCGGAAGTCGGAACGCTCCTGCGCGGTGAACGGGTAGGTCTCGAGGTCGACCTCCAGCTCGAGCGCGATGTGGCCGCTGTCCCACAGCACCCACGCGCCGAGCGGGTCGAAGTCGTGAACCCACCCCAGGGCCGACCCCGTCACGATCGCCGAGGTTGTCCCAGCGCGGGCCTTGACGCGATCGCCGGCTTCCATCACGCCACCTCCCCTGCCGGGACTCGCTCGAGGTAGGCCCCGCCGGCCTGAGGGATGACGACCACGTATTTGCCGTCGCGGATGGCCTCCTCGACCTTGGCCAGACCCCCCGCGGTACGCCGCGGTGGCTGCCAAGGGGTGGGCTTCTGGCCTGGCTTCAGGATCGCGCCGGCGCCCGGGCTGATGCGTCGGGCGCCATGTGCACCGGTCATGTGGCTCTCGAACTCGTCCCGATCGGTGAAGCCGATCTGGGCGTGCCCGCGCTGGCAGGTCGCGGAGAACGGTCGGGCGGTTCGGTCTGCCCGGGCGCGATTGGGTCGGCTGATTGTGGTGGTGCTCATGGCCCCTCCAAGGGTGGGGTTCGTGCAGCTGGTCAGGCTGCGGTGGTTGGTGTCTTCGACGCTATCGGTGGGTACCGACAAGCACCCGGCTATCAGTCCTCGGGCATCGGGTCCCCGGCGATCGCCGCGGCGATCCAGTCACGGTGTTTCCACGGCTTTTCGACGGCGTAGGCGACCTCCTCGGCGGTGGCGCCTTCGTGGGCCATCCACGCGGTCAAGGTGATGAGGTCGGCGTAGGAGATCTCCTCGGTGGTGGCGGTGTCGGGTGACGAATTCGGTTGTGTGCTCATGACATCCACGGTGCCCGATCCGGTGGCCAGGGTCCAAGACCTGCCCTGATAACCGGGGTTATCAGGGCAGGTGTGCGGCCCGCCGCTTGGCGAGGTCGCAGGCATGCAGCTGAGTCTGCCGGCATGGGGTGCCACGGTGTCAGCTCTCTCAGCCAGGTGGGTGGGCTGCTGCTGCCGCCTCCGCCGAGGAAAGGGATCTCGATGGAGATCTTGACGGCGATCTGGTGCTGCTCGGCGGCGACCAGCATGGCCGCGCCGGTACTCAGAGCCAGCACGAGGGCAATAGTGACCCGCAGCCGCTCACGCGGGACTGTGCGTACCAGGACGGCGCTGGTCACGGCGATGGCGCACAACGCCACGACTGCACTCAGCATGCTGTCCTCCTCGGTACCGTCGGGGTTCGTTCGGAGGAGGCAACCATGGAGGCCCGGTTAAGGTCGCGGGCTGGTGGGGATGGGTGCATGCCTTCTCGTCGAACCGTCCGGTCAGGTATCTGACGACGCGTGTGTGTGCGCCCCGACTGGCCGCCTGGGCGGTGTCACAGGACCAGGTCGCCGGACACCTTCTATCGGTGACCACGCAGACCACTGACCTCGCGAGGCGCCATGACCACCGTGCTCTCTGCAGCCTGGGCTGCAGCCGGCTTCCCCTCCTCCTCGTCGACGGCAAGCGGACCCTGCGCCAGGTGCGCTTCAGCCGGCGCTCTCGTCCCCGTCAAGACGGCCGTGTCGAAGGTCTTCACCGGCTTCGACGACTGGGTCAACCCCTCCGGCCCGGGACTCTGCCCGCCGTGTGCGTGGGGGTATCAACACCCTGAGTTGCGGTCCCGGCCTCACCTGGTCAACCGAGCCCCGGACCGCCTCGTGGCTCTGGACCGCCACGGCGTGTTCGAGCTGCTTGCCGGCGGTCCACTCGAGCCGACATCCGCGCTCACCGTTCCGCTTCGACCAGGCCGCAAACACCTCTTACCCGGCGCCAGCTGGGGACGCGTGACCCTCGACGACATCCAGCTGCCCTGGACCGCGATCGAGGCTCTGCTGCTCGCCCTCGTCGCGCACCTGAGATCCCAAGGTTTCGGAACCCGAATGCTCAGCGAGCCGGCCCCACCGTTCCCCGTCCTGCGCCGGCTGCCGGCCAGCGACTGGGCCGGCACCATGCGCGCCTGGAGCCAGCTGGCCCCATGGCGCACCACACCGTCCCCGTGGCTCGATCTCGCGCTACACATCACCACACCCAAGGAGTAGTCATGGCCCAGCTGCCGTTCCACACCGTCACCGCCCGAAGCGATGAGCTCACCCACCTGGTGGTCACCAGCCCCGCTCTGCGCAGCAGCTCCCCCGACCGGCTGCCCTTCGCCACCCTCTGCGGCCGCGCCGTCGACGACGCGTCAGACACCCCCGTCCACGACGTCGCCTGCAGCCGCTGCCTGGTGTGCGCACCCAAGTTCATGGGCCTGCCGGCATTCGAGGTGCGACTGTGAACCCGACGCCATCCCCGACTGATCGGTGGCTCGCGTCCGCCAGCCATGTGATGCCGCCGCTCGAAGGCGCAGCAGGGACCGCGGAGCGCCTCCTCCTGCTGGTCCACTACGGCGTCGACTGGCAAGGAGGTTGGGTCGGTCGGTACCGCACCACCTACTGGGACCGGCTGCTGCCCGACCGGGTCATCTGCGCCACCTACCGCGCTGCGAACCTGCGCCGCTGGTGGCGCGACGTCGCCGACGACCTCGGCTCCCAGCCACGCTCGGCCCCCGAACGCGCCGAGCTCGAAGAGCTGCTGCGAGCCGAGGCCCTCCCCGTGCTCGAGGTCCTCCGCTTCGAGACCGAGGCCCTCCTCCTGCGAACCAGGATCGTCGCGGACGCCGTCCGCGCCCGGCGCACACCCGAACCGGCGAAGGCGTAACCCGCATGGCCACGATCAAGTGGGACGCCACGTTGACCGCGACATCCTCGATCGCCCACGGTGGCGAGACCCGCGGAACCATCACCCTGCTGCGGCGTGAGCTGATCGCCCACCCAGCCGGCCACCTGGTCCATGTGCCGGTGATCTCAGGGAACACCCTCCGCGGCCGCCTGCGCCGAGTCGGCGAAGAGCTCCTGCGCGACGTCCTGGGCTACGAGGGACTCCTGCATCCCGCCGCCGCGCACGCGCTTCGCGGAGGAGGGTCGCTGGCCAAGGCCTCCCACGAGCCGCTGTCCGGGAACCGCCTACAGCGCCTGCGCAACCTCGTGCCCCAGATCGGCATCTTCGGCGCGGCCGGCGGCGGCGCCATCATCGATGGCGCCCTGGACGTGGGCAAGGTCATCCCCCACGTCGCCGAGACCAACCACATCACCGGTGCCGCCACGACGGTCTCAGCATTCACCGCCACCCAGATCGAGGCCTACACCCGCCAAGACGACTCGATCAGCCACGACTTCGCCCATGTCATCGCTGCTCAACCCACAGCCCACCTCACCTTCGACCCGGTCGGGTCCCCCGAGATCCACGAGCGGCCAGGTCCTTCCCAGCAGATGCTCTTCAATATCGAGACCTTTCCCAGCGGGACAAAGTTCGCCACCTGGATCAGGCTCCGCCGGCCCACCGACCTCGAGTTCGCTTTCTTCACCGACGTCCTCGACACGTTCGCGGCCGACGCCAGGATCGGCGGCCGCATCGGCATCGGCCACGGCCAAATCCACGTCGACCTGCGCAGCACCGCCGGCCCTTCGACTGCGCTCGTCGACTGGCGCTGCCACGCCAAGGACAACCGAGACGATATCCTGGACGCACTCGGAGGCCTGGTATGAGCGGTCACCAGCCAATGGTCATCCGGGCACACCTGGCCGCCGGCATCGCCCAAGCCGCTCCATGGGGCATCGCCCTCGACGGGCTCCTCGCCGCCGAGATCTGGGCCGAGCACAAGGCGGCCGCCCGCCGCTCCGGGCAGGACCACGTCCGCGCCCTTGACCAGGCCAACCCGCCGGACCTCGATCTCCCCCTGGCACGCTGCACTCCGACTACCGGGCCGTGGCACTGGGCCGCCACCTGCGCCTACCCCGAGCAGCCGACGACCCGCGTCGACGTGCACACCTGGACCGGCCGGGTGGACCGCCGCGCGCTCGAGCAGATGGCCACAGCGTTGCCCAAGACCGTGTCGGACCGTCAAGGCCGCTACCGGGCACGCAGGATGCCGCTCCTGGTCACGCCGTGCGCCACTGTCAGCTGGCACGCCGTCGGAGACCCAGACCAGATCGGACAGCTCCTCGAGCCCATCACCAGCATCGGCAAGAAGCGCAGCAGCGGCGAGGGTCACGTCCTGCGATGGGAGATCCGCACCACACCCGAGCTCGACCCGTTCACCGCCAGCCACCTCCACCCCGACGGCACCCACGGTAGCCCCCCCCCAAACCCCTTACGACCCCCCCCCGCCCCGCCACCCCCCCCCCGCCACCGCCCCCCCGGCCTAACACCCC
>JAKDLG010000253.1 GCA_030452985.1 Humibacillus sp. | reverse complement strand
ACCGTCGAGGTCGAGCTGCGTCTCGACGACGGCACCTTCGCGAGGGCCGCTGTGCCATCGGGTGCTTCGACCGGCGCCTTCGAGGCCTCCGAGCGTCGAGACGGCGAGAAGGGTCGCTACCTCGGCAAGGGCGTGCAGCAGGCGGTCGACGCCGTGATCGAGGAGATCAACCCCCGGTTGGTGGGCTTCGACGCCAGCGAGCAGCGACTCATCGACGCCGAGATGATCGCTCTCGACGGTTCGGCCAACAAGCAGACGCTGGGCGCCAACGCGATTCTCGGTGTTTCGCTGGCCGTGGCGCACGCTGCCGCCGAGTCGGCCGGCCTGCCCCTCTTTCGCTACGTCGGGGGGCCGAACGCCCATGTGCTGCCGGTGCCGATGATGAACATCCTCAACGGGGGGTCGCACGCCGACTCCAACGTCGACATCCAGGAGTTCATGATCGCCCCGATCGGGGCGCCGACCTTTCGCGAGGGCCTGCGTTGGGGCGCCGAGGTCTACCACTGCCTCAAGAAGGTGCTGCACGATCGCGGTCTGGCCACCGGCCTCGGCGACGAGGGCGGCTTCGCGCCCGACCTCGAGTCGAACCGGGCCGCGCTCGACCTCATTCTCGAGGCGATCACTGCAGCCGGCTACCGGCCGGGGCGCGACATCGGTCTCGCCCTCGACGTCGCTGCCTCCGAGTTCTACAACGAGGACGGCACCTACGCCTTCGAGGGCGGCAGCAAGAGCGCCGACGAGATGGTGGCCTACTACGCCGAGCTCGTCGAGGACTACCCGCTCGTCTCCATCGAGGACCCCCTCAACGAGGAGGACTGGGACGGCTGGAAGTCGATGACCGACCTGCTGGGCGAGAAGGTGCAGATCGTCGGTGACGACCTGTTCGTGACCAACCCCGAAAGGCTCGGCCGCGGGATCGCCACCAAGACCGCCAACGCGCTGCTCGTCAAGGTCAACCAGATCGGCACCCTGACCGAGACCCTCGACGCGGTCACGCTGGCCCAGAGCAACGGCTACCGCTGCATGATGAGCCACCGTTCCGGTGAGACCGAGGACGTCACCATCGCTGATCTCGCGGTCGCGACGAACTGTGGGCAGATCAAGACCGGCGCCCCGGCGAGGTCGGAGCGGGTGGCCAAGTACAACCAGCTGTTGCGCATCGAGGAGGAGCTCGACGACGCGGCGGTCTACGCCGGCGCCGGTGCCTTCCCGCGCTTCGACACCGCACGGTTCACCTCGAAGGGCTGATCGTCGTGGCCGACCGCACACCGTCCCGCAAGGGCAGCTCGGCAGCGAGCCGCCCTGCGGCGGGGCCGCGCGCCCCAGCGCGGAAGGCCGCGGCAGGCACCTCGCGCAGCGTCCCACGAGGCGGCGCCGCCGACCAGGCTCGCACGGGCTCGCCGCGTCCGGCATCCGCAAAGACGACCGGGAAGACGACTGCAAAGACGACGGGTGGGCTGCAGGGCAAGAGCGCCGGAAAGCCCAGCAGCAAGACGACCAGCGCTCGGGCCGCGTCATCGCGAACCGGCCCCGCACGAGCACGCAAGGCCGGCCCGGGCCGCACTGGTCCCGGCAAGGCCCGGCCGGCCCTGGCGGCGCGTCCACGCACCGCGGAGCCGCTACCGCCGTCCCCTTCCACCGCGTGGGTGCGCGGGGCCATCCTGTTCGGGATCGTCGTCATGCTGGCCGTCACCCTGGTGCCCACGCTGCGGTCGGTGCTCGTCCAGCGAGCAGACACGGCGGCGCTCCAGGAGAGCATCCTCGCCCAGCGTGACAGCGTGTCGAGTCTCGAGCGTCAGGCGGCCCTGTGGAAGGACCCCGACTTCATCGAGGTGCAGGCCCGCGAGCGGCTGAAGTTCGTGCGCATCGGTGACCGCGCCTACACGGTCGTCGACCCCACCCGCGATGCCCAGAAGCAGGCCGCGGCGCCGGCTCCGGTCGTGTCGGCCCCCCTGGCCAACGACGCCTCGCCGTGGTACGGCAAGCTCTGGCAGTCGGTTCAGATTGCCGACCGCCCCGCGGCCGGGCTTCCTCCGACGAAGTGATGAGCAGGAGCCAGGAGGCAGAGGGCAGCGCTGACCCGCAGCCGGTCGCTGGCGTGTCGCACCATGACCTGGATGCCGTCGAACGCCAGCTCGGTCGTCCCGCCCGCGGGGTGGCTGAGGTGGCCCATCGCTGTCCGTGCGGCCAACCCGATGTGCTGCGCACCGAGCCGCGTCTGCCCGACGGCTCGCCGTTCCCCACCACCTACTACGCGACCTGCCCCCGGCTCACGGGCGCGATCAGCACCCTCGAGACCGCCGGGGTGATGAGGTCGATGACGGCGCGGTTGGCCGACGATGCCACCCTGGCTGCCCACTATCAACGGGCCCACGAGCAGTACCTCGCCAAGCGATCCGAGCTGGGTGAGGTGCCCGAGATCGAAGGGGTCAGCGCGGGCGGGATGCCGACGCGCGTGAAGTGCCTGCACGTGCTCGTCGCGCACTCGCTCGCGGCCGGTCCCGGGGTCAACCCGCTCGGAGACGAGGCGCTCGAGATGCTGGAGGAGTGGTGGACCCCGACGTCATGTGCGGCCACCCATAGCCACGAAGGAGATCACAGGTGAGCGACCGCGAACCGCCGGCTCGGTCGCAGGACGAGTTGGCCCAACCGCACCAACGGCGCGACGCGCCGCGCGACGCGCAGTCTGAGTCGTCTGAACCGCACCAACGGCGCGACGCGCCGCGCGACGCGCACGTGCGGGTCGGGGCGATCGACTGCGGCACCAACTCGATCCGGTTGCTCGTCGCTGATGTCGACCCGGCCAGTGGCGAGCTCACTGACCTGACTCGCCGGATGGAGATCGTGCGCCTCGGCTACGGCGTCGACCGCACCGGGGTGATCGCGCCGGAGGCCATGGAGCGCACGCTGCGCGTCGCGGCCGAGTACGCGGGGGAGTGCCGTGAGCTCGGCGCGACGTCGGTCCGCTTCGTCGCCACCTCCGCGTCACGCGATGCGCGCAATGCTGCCGAGTTCATCTCCGGGGTGCAGGCCGCCTTCGACCAGCACTGGGGCCGGCCGGTGTCACCGGAGGTCATCTCAGGTGACGAGGAAGCCGCCCTGTCGTTCGCCGGGGCCACCGGTGGCCTGGCTGCGACCGGAGTCCCCGGGCCGTACCTCGTCATCGACCTGGGCGGTGGGTCGACGGAGTTCGTTCGTGGCACCGACGCGGTCGAGGCGGCCCGTTCGGTCAACATCGGCTGTGTCCGTCTGACCGAGCGACACCTGGTGAGTGATCCCCCGACACCAGCAGAGATCGCTGCCGCGACCCGCGACATCGACGCCGCCATCGACCTGGCGCTCGAGCGGGTCGAGCTGACCGGCATCCGAGCCCTCGTCGGTCTGGCCGGCAGCGTCACGACGATCACAGCTCACGTGCTGCGCCTCGCCGCCTACGACCCGCAAGCCATCCACCTGGCCCACTCGAGCGTGCCCGACGTGCTGGCGGCGACCGAGGATCTGCTGCATCGCACCCGAGCCGAGCGCGCAGCCCTGCCGTACCTACATCCCGGGCGTGTCGACGTCATCGGCGCCGGGGCACTGGTGTGGGCCCGGATCGTCGAGCGGGTCGCCCAGCAGACCGGAATCATCGAGGTGATCACCTCGGAGCACGACATCCTCGACGGCATCGCCCTGTCGCAGGCCAAGCCGGACACGCCGGTCCGTACCCGCGGACGGTTCTGAAAGGCGCTCAGCCCAGGGCTGACGACGAGGACCGCTGGCGGCTGGTGGCTCTCGGGTCGCGGTTGAGGTCGAGCAGGTCGGTCGGGTCGTTGGGGTCGGTACCCTGGCGCTGGAGCAGCATCCGCACGAGCATCCAGACCGCCACCGTGATGCCGAGGGCCAGGGTGCCGTTGGCCAGCGTGGCGTCGACGACGCCGTAGGTCACGAGGAAGAGGCTGACCCAGATCATCGCCTCCATCGACCGCGGGCCCAACCGGGTGGCAGCGAGTATGACGCCGCCCCACAGCAGGTACCACGGGTGCACCACCGGCCCGGTCGCGCACAGCGTGAGCAGGGCGAGGCCGGCGGCCAGCACGGGCTTCCGAGGCGCGATGCGCCACATGATCGCGCCGATGGCCACGACACCGACCATCAGGCCGATGCCCTGGGCGATCGGCAGCACCTTGTCAGCCAGAGATGCGGGCAGACCCGACAGTCGCATCAGACCTTCGACGATGCTGCCGATGAGGGTCGACGGCGAGAGCAGGGAACGCAGCGACACCGGTACCGAGAGGTTGGCGATCCAGCCCCAGCCGAGCCCGGTGAACGCCGTGATCAGGGCGAAGGTAGCAGCGCTGATCAAGCCGTAGAGGGCGCTGGCCCGTATCAGTGAGCCCAGTTTCGACCGATGGGGCGTGTGTTCGGCCTGCATCGCCATCCCGATCACTCCGATCAGGGCGAGCACGGCGGTCTGTTTGAAGCTGGCAGCGGTGGCGATGCTGATGCTGGCGAGCACCAGCTGCCCGCGGCTGGCCAGCAGCAGGGCCACGGCGACGAACGCGATCATCATCGCGTCGCCGTGCGAACCGCCGACGAGGTGCATCATGACGAGCGGGTTGAGCACCCCGAGCCATAGGGCCCGGTCGCGGCTCACGCCGAGCCGTTCGGCGAGGCGGGGCACCGCCCAGGCCATCAGACCCACCGCGATCAGGGCCGGGACACGCATCGCCACCGCCGCGACGTAGGCGTTGTCGCCGGTGATGGTGACCACGAAGTGCTGCAGCTGCAGGGCCAACGGGCCGTAGGGCGCCGGCGTGAAGAGCCAGAGCGGGTCGACCTGGTCGCGGAACGGACCGGGCACGTAGACCGGGCCCACCTCGTAGGGGTTCATCCCCTGCGCGATGATCTGGCCCTGCGCGGCATAGCTGTACGCGTCGCGGCTGAACAGGGGGGGAGCCAGCAGCACGGGCAGGCTCCACAGCAACCAGGTGAGCCGGTGCAGGGGCGCTGATCCGCTGCGTGGTCGCAGGCGTAGCCAGGCGTCGACGAGCAGGGCCATTCCGGCCACGAGCAGCAGGGTGGCCGTGAAGCGACCGGCCCCCGCACTCAACCACTGCAGCTTGAGGCTGACGATGAGCGGTGCGTCCTTGGGCAGGAAAGCCGGGGTGAGCGAACCGGTCGCCACCAGGGCCATGCCGAGCGTGCCGCGCCGAGCGAACGGGTTGGCCCAGGCCTGACGAACTTCTGCGGTCAGCATCGCCACCCGAGCGGCCGGGGTCGGTGGTGCTACCACCGCTCCACGACCGAGCACGTCGGCAAACAACTGCTTCCGCACCCGGTGGGCTCCTTCATGATCGGCGGGGCGCGCCCTCGGGCGCGATTTTCTCATTAGGGCGCCACTGAGAGGCCCTCGGCAAGTCGATTGCCTTCCCCAGTCTAGGTGGAACCGCCCCAAATCACGATTCGGCGCGCCCATACCGGCCCATCTGTCGGTAGGGTGCCCACTTTCATCCTCGACGTACCCCCGGAGGGGGTCGAACCCTCACCTGTGGCGATTTTAAGTCGCCTGCCTCTGCCGGTTGGGCTACGGGGGCAGCACTGCACCAGGTCACCAGTATGCCCAAGCGCCCGTGAACGGCGTCACCATCGCGACGGGCCGCGCCGCAATGCGGGTGGGGAACCATTTCGGCCCGCCCGTTCGCTTACGCTGTGAACAGTGCCACGCCCGTGGCCACCAGTGTCGGGGAGGCACGCACACATGGCAGGTGGAAACCCGGTCTTCGACCGG
>JAKDLG010000071.1 GCA_030452985.1 Humibacillus sp. | reverse complement strand
TGAAAACCGCTATGGGTTCATAGCCCATCGTGGGTTCGAATCCCACGCCCTCCGCTCAGGCCTAGACCATCCGAGACGCAGAGGCGGCGCCGACGTGAGGTCGGCGCCGCTTATGCTCCGCTGCGGTGGTCGCAGCCAAGTCCCTCTGACCTCGGGTCAGAGTCGACCAGACTTGACCACTCGGCTGAGGAACTCCTGGGTGCGCTCCTCCTGCGGGTTCTCGAAGATCTCGCTGGGCGGGCCGTTCTCGCAGATGGAGCCGGCGTCGAGGAAGCACACCTGGGTGGCGACCTCCTTGGCGAAACCCATCTCGTGGGTCGCCAGGAGCATGGTGAGGCCGCCGGATGCCAGTTCGCGCACGATCTCGAGCACGTCTCCGACGAGCTCCGGGTCGAGCGCGGCGGTGATCTCGTCGAGCAGCATCACCCGCGGTTCCATCGCCAGTGCTCGCACGATCGCGACACGCTGCTGCTGGCCGCCGGAGAGGCTGTCGGGGAAGGCCTTGGCCTTGTCCTCCATTCCCACCGACTCCAGCAGCGCCATGCCCTTCTCCAGGGCCACGCGCTTGGGCACGCCGCCCACGCGGCTCGGGGCCAGCATCACGTTCTCGATCACCGACATGTGGGGGAACAGGTTGTAGCTCTGGAAGACGATGCCGACGTCGCGGCGTAGCTGGTTGAGGTCGACCCCCGCGCCGGTGACGGTGTCACCGTCGATGCGGATGTCACCGCCGTTGACCTGTTCCAGCTGGTTGATACAGCGCAGCAGCGTCGACTTGCCCGACCCCGACGCACCGATCAGGCAGACCACCTCGTGGCGCTGAATGCTCAGCGAGACGCCCTTGAGCACCTCGGTGTGACCGTAGCTCTTGTGAACCTTGTCGATCTCGATGAAAGCCATCGGCTAGGCCCCTGCCCGGCGGGTTTCGTCGCGCTTGATCAGATAGTCGACGAAACGGGCCTGTGGGATCGTGATGATGATGAAGAAGGCCGCGGCCAGCGTCACCGGTGACAGGTCGAACAGCTTGCTCTGCCAGAGGGTTGCCGTGAGCAGTACCTCAGCGATGGCTGCGACCGACAGCAGCGCGGTGTCCTTCTGCAGGCTGATGAAGTCGTTGAGCAGCGGCGGGATCACCCGGCGCACGCCCTGCGGCACGAGCACGGTGCGCAGGGTCTGGATGTAGCTCAGCCCGAGCGACCGGGCTGCCGCCCCTTGGCTGGGGTGGATCGAGGCGAGCCCTGCCCGGTAGACCTCCGCGACGTAGGCGGAGTAGGTCAGCGTCAGCGACAGGATGCCGAGGTAGACGATCGGCCAGTCGGCCATGGCCGGGAACGCCAGCGGCAGACCGAAGACGATGAGGTAGATCGTCACGATCGCGGGGACGGCCCGGAAGACGTCGCAGTAGACGATCGCGATGATGCGCAACGGCGCGCCGGCCCGGCCCGGGAGCATGCGCATGATCGCGAGGAGCAGACCGAAGATCAGCACCAGCACCTGGGCAACGACGGCCACCCAGATGTTGGTCCAGAAGGCCGCGATCATCTCGGGGAAAGACAGCTTCCAGGACTCTGAGGTGAAGAAGGTCCGTGCGATGCCGGCGTCGTTGGCCATTGCCATCAACAGGATCCCAGCGATGATGATGGCAGTCGCGGCGAAGCCCATCGCGATCTGCGCGTTCTCCCGCCCCGCTGCCGACGCTCGCCGCGCCTCCACCAGCTCGTCGTCACGGAGCAGGCGCGCGCAGTCCTTGGCGCCCGAGAAGGCCTTTTGGGCCGGCCACAGCGGGTAGAGCGAGAGCAGAACCAGGACCACGGCGACGACCGTGAAGATGACGCTTCCGTCGTTGAAGTCTCGCAACTCCTGCACCGCGATCACCATCATCGCGATGCCGATGACGGAAAGTACGGTCCCCAGCACTGCTTGGGTGGTCACCGGTCGTGGCTGGCTCGGCTCGGCGCTAGGGACGACCTCCTGGCTGAACAGCTTCGAGGCAGAAGAGGATGAGCTCACCGAACGGCCTCTGCTCGTGCGCTCATGCGCAGGCTCACTTGACTTCCCACACCGGCACGGACTCGGGGTCGCCACCGAAGGCCGGGCCGAGGTAGTCGGTCGACAGCTGCTTCAGGGTGCCGTCGCTGATGAGAGTCTCGATCCCCTTGTCGAGCTCCTGTGCGTTGGCTGAGCCCTTGGGGTAGATGGCGCCGTACTTCTCACCGGTCTTGTACTGACCGGCCACCTCGAGCTTGCCGCCGGTCTGCTTCGCCTCGGCCAGCACGATCGCTGTGTCGAGGAACGCCGCATCCACCTGGCCCGACAACACGCCCTGGTAGAGGGTCTGTGAGTTCGGGTAGACCCGGTTGGTCTGGCACTTGAGCTTGTTCTGGATGAAGGGCACCGAGGTCGTGCCCGCGTAGGCCGCGCACTTCTTGCTCGTGATGTTGTCGGCGGTGACGCCGGCGCCCTTCTTGGTCAGCACCCCGATGTTGGAGTCGAAGTAGGGCTTGGAGAAGTCGACCTTCTGGGCGCGCTCCGGGGTGATCGAGATCTCGGCGAGGGCCAGGTCGAACGTGTTGGTGCGGCCGGCGACGAGCTGGGCGAACGACACGTTCTTGACCGTGACCGACTTCAGGCCGGCCATGTTGCCCAGCTCCGCGGCCATGCAGTACTCGTAGCCGTCCTTGATGGAGTCGGCCGTCGTGCCGTTCCACCACCCCTGCGCCGGCAGCGTCGTCTCCACCGTTATCGTGCCCGCGGTCACCGGCGTGAGCTTGATGGTGCCCGGCTTGCTGGTGACCTTGCAGTTTCCCCAGTCGGCGTCTGACGCCGCTGCCCCACCTGAGGAACCGGACGTGGAGCCGGAGTCGGAACTTGAGCTACAGGCTGCGAGCGAGGCGCCGATGGCGACCGCACTGACGACCCCGAGAATCTGCTTGACGGTCATATTGGGTGTCCTTCGCTGATGAGCGGGCCGAACAACTGGAAAGAACAACTGCCTGACCCAGTTGCGGGGGCCACGTTACCGGAGAGCCCCGATCAAAAGCCGTTGTTGAGGGATGCCACCCGATCTTCTCCGAAACGTTGCCGATCGCGATGGCGGGTCAAGCAGCTCGCGGCACAGCGGCGGGCAGGCGGGAACCGGCGCGCGTCGGTCGGGCGGGCAGCCGTGGCCCGAGCGGTCACCAGCCGCTGGCCCACCTCGGCGAGCGTCACCCCGATGCCCGACCGCAGCGCGAGCTGGGTGAGCAGGCTGCCCTGACGGAACTCGAAGAGCACCTGTGCCGGGAAGTCGTCGGACACCTCGGTATAACTGGGGCATCAGGGCGATCGCGACCACCGAGACCACCACGTGCCCGTCGATGGCGACGAGGCCGGCCTGCCAGCCAGCAACCCGCGGACCAGGAAGTCACGGATGCTGTTCATCGAGTCGCCCTCAGTGGCAGGGGAGCCCGAGCAGGTGGCGTGCATCGTGCACCCACTCGTGAACACCGGTGCCGGCGAGCCAGGAGGCCGCGCCCTGCTCGGCCCTCACGAAGGAGGCCACGATGACGGCGAGCAGCAACGCGACCAGCAGCCAGGGCCAGGCAGAGCGCAGTGAGACGACCGGGAACAGTGACCGGTGTGATGTTGGGTGGGGCAGAGACGTCTGTCATGTTTCCTCTTGAGGGTTCCTGCGACCCAGTCGATGCGGAGTTGGTGCGTGAGCCGAATCTGACTCAGGAGCGGCGGACCGATCCTTCACAGTGGCGCGACCGTGGCGGAGTCTCATCGGCTTCCCGGTCACTCGCGAACGACGTGAACGCAGCAGAGGTGGAAGGGCTGTGGTGCGGTGAGACTGATGCTCCTGGCGCGGTGAGACCGAGCGGATCCGCGAGCTGGTCCTCGGAACCTGAGTGAGCTCATCGCGGGCCGCCGCCCGGCTGACGCGACTCGCTGGATGCCGGCCGGTGGCGGGGCCGCTCACTGGCCGAGGTGATGTCGGATGAGCCTGCGGAACTGCAGCGGTGGTTGGACGACCCGTTCGGGCACCGCGCGAAGGCGAGTCGCTGACGACCCTGTTCGAAGCATCGGTCGGGCTCTCGACGGAACCGATGCGGTGCACGAGTCGCGGCCCTCGAGCTGGCCTGAGCCCGGGGCGACCCTGATGGTTCCACCCCTCGTGACCAGGGCGGCTGGCGTACCTGCGCTCGGTGCGCCGCCGGTCTCCACCTTCCCGTGGATGTCGCGAACCTCGGGGTCGTTCGCCTCGGTCGGCAGGCGGGGCGTCGGCGCTCGTCCGGGCTGGGGCGCGCTGACCGGTCGTGAACCCGCCCAACACCCGGGCATGAGAAAAGGGACCCCGTTGCCGGAATCCCTTGTCTGTCAACCCTCGTCGCCTTTGACGCGGACCGAGGTGAGTCGTGACCTCAGAGGAGGCCCATCATCTCCTCGTTCGTGGTGTGGGCCTTGTACTGTCCGACGGGCTGCTGCTTGGACGGACGGTTCATGGCCGCGAAGAACGTGACGATTTGCGACATGACGGTGTTCGACTGCCTTTCGTGAAGGTGGCCGCTGCGGGCCGATGTTGCGGTCGTCGTTGCGGGACGACCGGGACCGGGAGCCGATTCCGAGCTCGCCGGGAAACCGGTTGCTCTTGAATTTCGACTTCGAAGTAATCATAGCATTTTCAACTCCTCGTCGCATCTCAGCGGGAGGGGTCCGATCGAGCGAGAATGGAAAGGTGACAAGCCATCACCGAACCCCAGCAGCCGACGCGCGAACCGAGCAGGTCGTGGGCTCGCTGAGCCCCCTCGACCTGCCGCGCCCGCCCACCCTCGTGCTGCGGGGGCAACGTTTCGACGCGGGCCGGCCCGCCGTGATGGCCATCGTCAACCGCACTCCCGACTCCTTCTTCAGCGGCAACCGCCACCCTGACCTCGACTCGGCCAAGATGGCCCTCGAGCAGGCGATCGCTGACGGGGCCGACATCATCGACGTCGGGGGGGTGCGGGCCGGCCAGGACGGGGAGCCCGTCGACACTACGGAGGAGATCTCGCGGGTCGTTCCCTTTCTCGAGTACGCGCGCACGGCGTACCCCGACGTCGTTCTCAGCCTCGACACCTGGCGGGCCGACGTCGCGCGCGCCGCCGCAGGTGCGGGGGTCGACCTCGTCAACGACACCTGGGCCGGCCACGACCGCGACCTCGTCGGGGTCGCGGCGCAGATCGGCGCCGGGTACGTCGTCTCGCACACAGGCGGGTTACCGCCGAGAACCGACCCCGTAGACATGACCTACGGCCATGACCCGCTCGACGTCGTGGTCGACGTGCTGCGCACCCTGGGCCGGGGGGCAGCGATCGCCGAGCAGTGCGGCATCCCGCCGGAGCGGATCCTTATCGACCCCACGCTGGATTTCGGGAAGACGACCGTTCACTCGCTCGAGGTGCTGCGGCACACCGCAGACGTCGCGTCGCTGGGGTTTCCTGTGCTGCAAGCGATGTCGCGCAAGGACTTCGTGGGTGAGTCGCTCGACCTGCCCCCGGAGGAACGGCTCGAGGGGTCGTTGGCCGCGACCGCCGTTGCGGCCTGGCTGGGTGCCGCCGTGTTCCGCTCGCACGACGTGAGGGCCACGAGGCGTGTTCTCGACATGGTGGCCACGATCCGCGGCGACCGGGCGCCGGTTCGGGCCGACCGCGGTACCAGGGCCACCCGGGCCACCCGGGCCACCCGCGGGAAGGCGCCCGGCCCAGATCTCTGATATCGCATCCGCTGGAAATGGGCTGTGCGAGAACGGGACGACCCGTCGGTATTCTGCTAGGTTCGTCGCGGTTGCAGTTGCAGTTCCTCGTTGTCGAGTAGGTGCCCGTCATCCACGGTGACGGGTTCCTTTTTCGTCACCGACGGGTTTGCTCGACAGGGGGAGTCGTGGCGGCAGCTTGGGGTACGCGAGGTGCGTCATCCCACACGCTAAAGAAGGAAAGAGTTACCCGTATGGCACAGGGCACCGTCAAGTGGTTCAACGCTGAAAAGGGCTTCGGCTTCATTGCTCAGGACGGCGGCGGCCCCGACGTCTTCGTCCACTACTCGGCGATCGAGTCGAACGGCTACCGTTCGCTCGATGAGGCGCAGCGCGTCGAGTTCGAGGTCACCCAGGGTCCGAAGGGCCCCCAGGCTGACGCAGTTCGTCCGCTCTGAGAAGAGCACGCAACGAGCGACACCCATAGTCGTTTGTGACGAGACCCCCGGCCAACGGCCGGGGGTCTCCTTTCGTCAGGCCCTCGAGCCCGACGTTTCCTGCGCTTGGTCGACCAGCGCCGGCCCGCGGTCGATGTGTACGGGCCGGGGACCGGTTCGCGCCGGTCAGCAGTCGGCGTAGGGCGTGCTCGTCGGTGACGGCGAGGGTGTTGGCGTCTGCGTGCGGGCGGATGAACCGGCCGGCGTCGTCGTCGTCGGGGTGGACTTCGGCGGGTTGATCCCCTTGCGAACCAGCTTGCGAATCAGGTTGTAGTCGGGGTTGGCACTCACGATGCCCGTGCTCGGTGACAGTGCGATGCTCGTGATCGGGGCGTCCTTGACGCGTTCGATCAGGTCGACGAAAGCCGACAGGTGCTCGGCCGGGATGTCGGTGAAGATGTTGTCCTTGGCGATCCGGGCGAGCTCGGGGTACCGCGCCAGCATCGACGTGGGGTTGACCTGCCGCACGAGCGCTTTGACGACGCAACGCTGCCGGTCCTGCCGGAAGAAGTCGTCATCGCCCGCACGGGTGCGGGCGTACCACAGCGCGTGGTAGCCGTCGAGGTGCTGACGACCCGGCTCGAAGTAGCCGGTGACGCCCCGGAGCAGCCCGGTGGCCTCGTCGACGTGACCGCCGATCGGCAGCTTGGCGCCGTAGCCGCTCACCTTGACGTTGACCTCGACGCCGCCCATCGCGTCGACGAGCTGCTGGAAGCCTTTCAGGTCGATGACCACGGTGTTGTCGATCCGCAGACCGGTCACCTCGCTGATCACGTCTCGCACCTCGCCACGACCGGGCGATGCCACGCCCGGGTACGACTCCGGGTGGTTGGCGTGAAACTGGTCGGCCTCGGTCCAGATGGCGTTGAGCAGGCACTGGTCCTGGCCGCTGAAGCACGTCGGCCGGCCGTAGAACCCGCTGGGGTACAGGGCGCGAAGCGGGCTCTTCTTGGGTAGGGGGGCTCGTTCGAGGTTGCGCGGCAAGGAGATGAGGGCCGTGCGCCCACTCTTGGTGTCGATGCTCGCCACGATCATCGAGTCGGTGCGGGTTCCCGTTCGGCCCACCCCGGCATCCGAACCGAGCAACAGGATATTGACGCGTGGGGTGTCGGCCCACGGGTCATCGCCCTCGACGACGACCGGGCCCGGCGCGCTGACACCGGGTGTCGGCAGCGTCGGCTTGAACACCTCGTTGACGGTGTCGCGCGTGATCGTCGCGTACTGCGCCGCCTTGAACGAACCGGCGCCGACGGTCAGCACGAGCAACGCCGCCACTACGGCGAGCACCACGGTGGGACCACGCCTTGGCCCGGTCGGCCGGGTCAGAACAGCAGTGAGAATGATCGAGGCGCACCACACCGCCCCGCCGGCCACCGCGACGATCGCGATTCCGCGCAGGGTGTCGGGTTCGGCCGCGAGCGACAGCGCCGTCTTGGTCGCCCCGCTGCTGGCTACGCGCCAGGCCACGAACGCGCCCAGCACCAGGGCGAGAACGAGCAGCGCCCAGCCGAGGCGGCGCTGGCGTGTCTGGGTCAGTCCGGCCCCCGGGAGCAGAGTTCCGAGGGCGGTCAGCCCGATGGCGCGCCCGAGCCCCCGGCGATCGTCGCCGACGGGCGACGGGTCAGGCTCGCCCGATGAGTCTCCCGATGAGTCTCCCGACGAGTCACCCGAGGGGTTCTGCGGCTGTGACATGACTTCCCTCCAGCCCGCCGGAGGAGGGCAGGGCGAGACTCATTCTGCACCGGCGAAGCCGGTCGTGGTGCCGGGCGGTGTGAGCGCGGTGGTCAGCAGTCCGAGTAGGGGGTGCTCGTCGTGCCGCTGGGTGTCTGGGTGGCCGGAGCCGTCGTGGTCGGCGTCGGCGCCGGGGTGCCGCTGGGCCGGGGCGTGCTCGTGGGGGGCGCAGCGATGGCCTTCGCGACCAGCTTGCGGATGAGGGCGTAGTCGGGGTCGCCGGAGTTGACGCCCTGGGCCTGAGTCAGGGCGACGCTGGTGATCTTCGCCTGCTGCACCCGCTCGACGAGGTCGACGAAGGCCGGCAGGCTCGAGGCCGGGATGTCGGTGTAGATGTTGTCCTTGGCGATCGCGGCGACCTCGGGATACTTCGAGACCATCTCGGCCGGGTTGACCTGCTGCACGATGGCCTGCACGACGCAGCGCTGGCGGTCTTGGCGGAAGTTGTCGTCGTCGGCGGCCCGGGTGCGGGCGTACCAGAGCGAGTGGAAGCCGTCGAGGTGCTGCCGCCCCGGCTCGAAGTAGCCGGTCACGCCGAAGAGGCGGCCGCTGGCGTCGTGCTGGCCGCCGATGGTGAGCTTGGTTCCGACGCCGCTCAGCTTGACGTTGATCTCGAGACCGCCCATGGCGTCGATGAGCTGCTGGAAGCCCTTGAGGTCGATGACGACCATCTGGTCGATCTTGAGCCCGGTGATCTGCTGCACGGTGCCGCGGATCTCGACCCGGCCGGGCGTCGAGCCGGCGGGGTAGCTGCCGGGGTGGTCCTTGGCGTAGGTCTGTGCCTCGACGTACAGGTTGGTCAGCATGCACTGGCCGGTCGCGCCGCCCCCGTTCTGGTCGCAGGTGCTGTCGGGCTGACCGAAGTGACCGGACGGGTAGCGGGCGCGTAGCGGGCTGTTCTCGGCCAGGGGCGCGTCCAGCAGGTTGCGGGGCAGCTGGATCAGTGACGTGCGGCCGGATGCCGTGTCGATGCTGGCGACGATCATCGAGTCGGTGCGGATGCCGACCCGGTCGGATCCGGCATCCGAGCCGATGAGCAGGATGTTGACGCGGGGGGTGTCGGCCCAGGGGTTGTCGCCCTGCGCCACCTTGGCTCCCTCGCCGGGCTGGTCGGGGTTCGCACTGAAGACGTCGCTCACCGTCTGCTTGGTGATGGCGGCGTACTCGGCGGCCTTGAGGGAGGAGGAGGTGACCAGCAGCACCATGACCGTGGTGAACGCGGCCAGCCAACGGGTGTGCACCCGGTCGAGGCGGCCGGGCCGGGTCTGTACGGCGGTGAGAACAATGGAGGCGGCCCACACGAGACCGGCCACGATGAAGCCGACGACGAGCCACTGGAGGGTGCCGGGGCGGCTGACGACCGAGAGGGCAGTGGCTGTGACGCCCTTGGTCATGACGATGAAAGCCAACCCGACGGCGGCGACGGCGGCGATGGCGAAGAGCACCCATCCCAGGCGACGGTTGCGGGTCTGGGTCAGGCCGGCACCGGGCACCACGGTACCGAGTGCCGTCAGCCCGATGGCGCGACGGAACCCAGTCGTCGCCTCGCGACGCAGGTCGCCGCGACCTTCTGGCGCCGTGCTGGGCACCTCGGGCTCGGTCATACGTTCCTCTCGGTTCGGCCGCGCCAGGCAGCCACGACAGTGTGCACCCGTGCCGCCGCCCTGGCGGAATCGAGCGTCGGCCAGGGCGTAGGTGCGGGGTGGGGTGGGGCAGGTCTGGTTAGGGTGCCCAGAGTCTCAACGCACGAGGGCCTGGTTTGGTTGCCAACACCTGGCCCGGTAGCCTGTGTGCGCCCGGCCGTCCTGCATCATGGATGCCGTTCGACGGGCAGTTCTATGAGCATGGAGGCGTCGCATAGTGGCCTAGTGCGCCCGCCTGCTAAGCGGGTTGGGGATAACACCCCTCGCGAGTTCAAATCTCGCCGCCTCCGCCGAAGAATGGCAGTCGAAAGGGCAGTTGGTGTCGTTCGAGACGACACCAACTGCCCTTTCGACGTTTCGGCGTTTCAGCGACTCAGCGTTTCGGTGTGACCGTCAGCTCGCGTCGAGCCGCGTCGTCAGGCCGTCGAGCTCGGTGCGCAACCGCGGCGGCAGGTGGTCACCGAAGGTGGCGAACCACTCTTCGATCAGGGGCAGCTCGCGGCGCCACTCGTCAGTGTCGACCGCGACGGCCTGCTCGATCTGACCGTCGCGAAGGTCGAGCCCCTCCACGTCGATAGCGCCGGGGGCCGGGATGAGCCCGATCGGCGTCGACACGGCATCCGCCTCACCCTCGAGGCGGTCGACGACCCACTTGAGCACGCGGCTGTTGTCGCCGAAGCCGGGCCACAGGAAGCTGCCGTCGCTCTCGTCGCGGCGGAACCAGTTGACACCGTAGATGCGGGGCAGCATCGCCGGGTCGTGGGCCTCGCCGATGTCGAGCCAGTGGCCCAGGTAGTCGCCGGCGTGGTAGCCGATGAACGGCAGCATCGCCATCGGGTCGCGGCGCACGACACCGACCGCGCCGGTCGCCGCGGCGGTGGTCTCCGACGAGAGGGTGGCCCCGATGAAGGTGCCGTGGCCCCAGTCGTGGCTCTCGTAGACGAGCGGCACCGTCGTCTTGCGGCGCCCGCCGAAGAGGATGGCGCTGATCGGCACGCCGTCGGGGAGGTCGTACTCCTCCGCGGTGATCGGGCACTGCGTGACGGGGGTGCAGAAGCGGCTGTTGGGGTGCGCGGCCTTGGTGCCGTTGGCGCCGTCCTCGGGCGTCCAGTCGTTCCCGTGCCAGTCGGTCAGGTGAGCGGGCGGCTGGTCGGTCATGCCCTCCCACCACACGTCACCGTCGTCGGTCAGAGCGACGTTGGTGAACACCGAGTTGCCCCGCTCGATGGTGGCCATCGCATTGGGGTTGGTCACCGCACTGGTGCCCGGCGCGACCCCGAACAGGCCGAACTCGGGGTTGACGGCATAGAGGCGGCCGTCGGTGCCGAAGCGCATCCAGGCGATGTCGTCGCCCACCATCTCGGCCTTCCAGCCGGGGATGGTCGGGGTGATCATGGCGAGGTTGGTCTTGCCACAGGCCGAGGGGAAGGCGGCCGCGATGTAGTGGACCTTCCCGGCGGGGTTGGTCAGCTTGAGGATGAGCATGTGCTCGGCCATCCAGCCCTCGTCACGGGCGATGGCGCTGGCGATGCGCAGGGCGTAGCACTTCTTGCCGAGCAGGGCGTTGCCGCCGTAGCCCGAGCCGTAGCTCCAGATCGCGCGCTCCTCGGGGAAGTGCACGATGTACTTCGTGTCGGAACACGGCCACGCGACATCGGACTGGCCCGCCTCGAGCGGGGCGCCGACCGAGTGCAGGGCGGGCACGTAGGGGGCGCCGGTCTGCTCGATGGCTCGCAGCACGGTGTCGCCGCAGCGGGCCATGACGAGCATCGACACGACGACGTAGGCAGAGTCGGTGATCTCGACGCCGAACATCGGGACCGTGGCCTCGAGGTGGCCCATCACAAAGGGGATGACGTACATCGTGCGACCGCGCATGCAGCCCCGGTAGAGCTCGGTCAGCTGCGCCTTCATCTGGTCGGGCGGCATCCAGTTGTTGGTGGGGCCGGCATCCGACTCGTCGAGGGAGCAGATGAAGGTGCGGTCCTCAACGCGGGCGACGTCGGTGGGGTCGCTCGCGCAGTAGAACGAGTTCGGCTTCTTGCTCTCGTTCAGGCGCACGAAGGTGCCGGCCTCGACGAGCTGGTCAGTAAGCTCGGTCCACTCCTGCGCCGTGCCGGTGACCCAACGGATGTCGCGGGGCTCGGTGAGCTCGGCCACCTCGCCGACCCACGCGGCCAGTCGCTGGTCGGTCGTATGGGTACTCGGTTTCAGCTCGGTCGTGGTCATGGTCTGCCCCATTTCTTCGCGAGGTGCCCGCAGCAGCTCGCCGTGCCGGTGGTCGCGCACCCTGTGGGGCCCGACGTCGCCTCGACCCGAGGGGAGATCGGTGTCCACATGGTGAACAAATGACGTGATGCCTCAAGGTATCCCCGGCCTTCACGGTGTCTGGCCAGTTCTGGTCGCCCACGTGGTGAGACGGCTCACAACATCGCCTCGCTGCAAGAACGCCTGCCGATTCCTGCCCTGTTCTTGCAGAACTTGCAGCGGTTTCCGTCATGGCCCTCGCTACGTGACCACGTTTTCGAGTCGACGGGCCATGGCATCATCCGCAGGTCGAGTGGTCACGGTCGCTATCCGATTTAGCGGAAGCCGGTTCGAGGCGCTAAAGTCTTCCTTCGTGCCTCCGCGCGATCCGCGGTGGCGCTTTCGCACCCGTAGCTCAACGGATAGAGCATCTGACTACGGATCAGAAGGTTGGGAGTTCGAATCTCTCCGGGTGCACTCTGTGTTGAGACAGAAGAATGGGGCCCTGACCCGCGGAGACGCGGTCAGGGCCTTGCTCTGTGCGGGCCAGCTTCGTCGCTGAGCTCGGTCGGTGGTCCGAGGCCGGTGTGGATCAGCCTGTCTCAGAACCGCGGTCGTTGCTCGGCCGTGGTCGTAGGCTGTGAGCGATGCGCGGCCAAGAACCTCTGGACAACCACTGGCACGCCAGGCTCGCGCGCGCAGGCCTCGACTCCGACGGGCACGGCATCCTCGACGTCACCCGCAACGTCGAGGAAGGTCAGGTGAAGTGGACGTTGCCTCGGTTCTGACGCTGGTTCTGCTGGGACTGTCCCTGGCCGTTCAGCCGTGGTCCGTGCTCGCCGCGATCCTGCTGGTCACCTCACGCGGAGGCCTGCGCAAGGAGTGCGGGTTCGTCGGCGGGTGGCTGGTGGCCCTGACCGCCGTGGCGATCGGTACCGTGCTGGCCTACCCGGGTGTAGCGCAGACCGCCACCACCAGCTCGACCCACTCGGGCATCGAGCTCGCCGCGGGAGTGATCGTGGGTGGCTGGCTGCTGTGGCGTTGGCGCCGCCCACGGGATCCGGGAACCTCGAGCCAGCCGTCCTGGATGACGCGCCTGGACAGCATGTCGCCGCTGGTGGCTTTCGGGTTGGGCGCCTTTCTGCCCACCTATGTGATCGTCGTCGCAGCCGTCTCCGAGATGATCTCCAGCGGCCTCACGCAAGGGTGGCTCTTGGTCGTCGCGCTGGCGTGGGTCGTACTGGCCTCGACCGGGGTGGCGTCGCCGTTGTTCGTGCTCGTTCGGCACCGCCACAGTGCGCCGGCGACCTACCAGCGCTGGCGCACGTGGATCATCGCGAACAGCCGCGCCGTACTGTACTCGGTCGGTGGCCTCGTGTGTGTCGCCCTGAGCGCGAAGGGCATCGTCGGGCTGCTCGGCTGAACCAGGCGGCTCGCCAGGTGAGGCTGACTGGCCTCCCGGGTCGAGGGCCGGGATGCGATGCTGGCACCGGCGATGGCATCAGTCGCACGGTCTGATGAGGGAATGCCTGATCTGGAAGGGCCAGCAGATGGCTGAGATGGACGCGCGGCCGGACTGGCGCGGCGCCCCGCACAACCGGTGGGCCTTCTGGCACGTGCCAGACCTGCTACCCACGCAGGCCGTGCGCTGCGCTTCGACGGCCCGGCCGTTGCCGGCCGCATCGCCCACCGTCGATGTGCGCACGGTCGCCGTGGACCGTGTCGACGGAACCTCGTCATCGCTGGCGTCGGTGCTCACCGACTCGTACACCGACGCCTGCGTCGTGCTTCACGACGGCGCCGTCGTGTTCGAGGAGTATGCCGAGGAGGGCCACCCCGATCTGACCCACACCGTGATGTCGGTGACCAAGCCGCTCGTCGGGTGTGTGACGGCCATCCTCGTCGAGCAGGAGATGCTCGACCCGGCGCGGCTCGTCACCGACTACGTGCCCGAGCTGGCCGTCTCGGGCTACGCCGGGGCCAGCGTGCGCGACCTGCTCGACATGCGCAGCGGCATCCGCTTCCGAGAGGAGTACGAGGACGCCACTTCGGAGGCCAGTGAGATGGATCGCTGGGTCGCGGCGAGCCAACGCGGTGACGATGGCAACCGGCTCGGCGCCTACCCCTACCTGCTGACGCTCGAGGCGGACTCGGCGCACGGAGGCACGTTTCGCTACCGGTCCGCCGAGACCGTCGTGCTGGGGTGGGTCTGCGAACGGGCCTCCGGCCAGCCCATGGCAGACCTTCTGAGCCGTCGCATCTGGGGCCCGATGGGCGCCGAGCACGACGCCCGGCTCATCTGCGATGGCGCGGGTACGGCGATGCACGCCGGGGGCCTCTGTGCGACGGCCCGCGACGTGGCCCGGTTCGGGCAGCTGCTGCTCGACGGTGGCACGGTGCCGAGCAGCGACGGCGGTCGGCAGGTAGTGGTGCCGGCGCGGTGGTTGCGTCAGGCGTGGGCGGTCGACGCCGACATTCGGGGCGCTTTCGCCGACTCACCCGCCGAGCTGATGTTCCCCGGTGGCTGGTTTCGCAACCAGTTCTGGTTCCGGCCCGGGCCGTACGGTGATGTGCTGGTCTGCCTCGGGGTCTACGGGCAGATGGTTCACGTCAACCGCACGACGCGGACTGTATGCGTCAAGCTGTCCAGCTGGCCCACCGTCGGCAGTCCCGCCCTGCTTCAAGACACGATCAGGTCTTTCGACGCCGTCGGTGGCGCACTCTCGAACGCCGACGCCCGTGAGGTGCGACAACGGCTGCCGGGTGTCGTGACCGGCATGTGAATAGGATGTGGCCGACCCTGCGCTGGTCGCAGCCAAGTGTGCCCGCACAAAGGAGTGCCTGATGAGTAGACGTCGCCTGGACAACATTTCGGAGATCCGAACGTTCTTTCGCACCAATGAGCAGCCGATCTACTTCTTCGGGCCGACGGCCTTCAACCTGCTCGGCATCGACCGCTGGGTGCGCAACTTTCACTACGTCGCTTACTACGACTCGTGGGACGGCGGCCATCCGCGGGTGTTCGCTCCGACCAACCGGCCCGAGATCGGCTTCGAGTCGAGCGAGCAGATCGTCAACTATCTCCTTCGTGACCCGGAGGTGCAGGCCTACCTCAAGCACCGGGGAGGTACCCCCATGGTCGCCATGGTCTTCTTCGACGAGGAGACCGAGGAGATCTGCCGGGAGCTGGGCTACACGCTGATCCTTCCCCCCGACTCACTACGCCGAAGCCTCGACTCCAAGATCGTCACCACCCAGCTCGGCAACGAGGCCGGCGCCCCGTCGGTGCCCAACGTGCTGGGCCGGGCCGACAGCTGGCCCGAGCTGCTCGCGCTGGCGACCGAGGCCGGGCTCGGGTCCGACCTCGTGGTGCAGACGCCGTACGGCGACTCGGGCAAGACCACCTTCTTCATCACCTCGGAGCAGGACTGGGACGAGTACTGCGACGACATCGTGGGCCAGGACCTGAAGGTGATGAAACGGATCAACCACCTGGCGGCGGCCGTCGAGGCGTGCATCACCGCGCACGGCACTGTGGTGGGCCCCTTTATGACCGACCTCACGGGCTATCCCGAGCTGACCCCCTACCAGGGCGGCTGGTGCGGCAACGACCTGTTCCCCGAAGCGCTGAGCAGCTCCCAGCGGGCGCGGGCCATCAGCTACGTGCAGCGCATGGGCGACCGTCTGGGCCAAGAGGGCTACAAGGGCTTCCTCGAGATCGACGTGCTCATCGACACCGACACCGACGAGGTCTACCTCGGCGAGATCAACCCCCGCATCTCCGGCGCCTCCTCGATGACGAACGTCACCGCCGGCGCCTATGCCGACGTGCCGTTGTTCCTCTTCCACCTGTTGGAGTACATGGACGTCGACTACACGATCGACGTCGAGGAGATCAACGAGCGCTGGCGCGAGCTGGCCGCGGTCGACGTCTGGGCTCAGCTCATCATGAAGGAGCCGGTCGACTCGGTCGAACGCATCCTCGTTGCCCCTCGCACGGGCTCCTACACCCTGCAGAGTGACGGCACGCTCGTGTTCAGCCATATGACCAACGACTGGCACGATGTCACCGACGAGGACGAGGCGTTCTTCCTGCGGGTCTACGGCCCGGGCGACTACCGCTTCCGCGGCGCCGACCTCGGCATCTTGGTGACCAAGGGCAGGATGCAGCGTGGTGGGGAGCTGACCGACCGCTGCCGGCAGTACATCGCCGGCATAGCGGGTATGTACCGCTCCGAGCCGGTGCCCGACGTGACCGCTCCGTTGCCGGTCGCGTACGTGAAATAGGAGTACCCATGCACGAGAACGCCGCCACCGAGGATGCCCACCCCCTCGTCGGTGAGGTCCAGCGCGTCGATAGCTCGGCCGGCACGGCCGACCGAGCTGACGCCCCGGCCGACCTGACGAACTGGCAGGAGCCTGACCAGCTGCGATGGGCCTTCCAGCACATGGACGAGGTGATGCCGGGCCAGGTCATCGCCGCCGGGTCGGGCGCGCCGCGACCGCTGCCCGAGCACCCGCACCCGATCGGAGAGGTGGAGCTGGTCCGCTTCGACGGGTCGACCGGGACGGTGGACGAGGTTCTGGCCGACACGCACACCGACGCGTTCCTCCTGCTGCACGAGGGTCAAGTCGTGCACGAGCGCTACCTCGGAGCGATGACCCCCAGCACCCGGCACCTGGTGATGTCGGTGTCGAAGTCGATCGTGGGCTGCATCGCGGCCGGCCTGGTCGATGCCGGTGCCTTGGACCCAGAGGCGCAGGTGACCCGCTACGTGCCCGAGGTTGCCGGGTCGGGGTATGACGGGGCCACGGTGCGCAACGTTCTGGACATGCGCACCGGGGTGGCCTTTCGTGAGACCTACACCGACCCGGATGCAGAGGTCCGGGTGATGGAGCGGTCGATGGGTTGGCGCCCGCTCGAGTCGGGAGATCCGGTGGGCGCCTATGCCTATCTGACGACCCTCGGTCGAGATGGCCCCCACGACGGCCGGTTCGTCTACCGTTCGGCCGACACCGATCTGCTCGGGTGGGTCTGTGAGCGGGTCGCGGGCGCGCCGATGGCCGAGCTCATCTCGGAGCGGATCTGGTCGCCGATCGGCGCGGAGTTCGATGCCGCGGTCACGGTCGACTGGGTCGGCAACGCCATCCATGACGGCGGCATCTCGGCTACGGCTCGCGATCTGGCGCGCTTCGGCCAGATGCTGCTCGATGGCGGCATGGTCGACGGAAGACAGGTGGTGCCGGCTGCCTGGATCGAGCAGTCCTACCACCCCGGCAGTGACGTGCGCGCGGCGTTCGCCTCGGGGCCTGATGAGACGGTGCTTCCCGGCGGGTGGTACCGCAACCAGTTCTGGTTCATCCCCGGCCTGACCGGCGACAACCTGGTCTGTCTGGGGATTCACGGCCAGATGATTCACGTCAGCCGAGACACCCGCACCGTGGCGGTCAAGCTGTCGTCGTGGCCGGACGCGCAGCACCTGCGCCACCTCGTCGACACCCTGCGAGCGGTCGGCCGGGTCGGCGCGCATCTCTCGGGAGGTGACGGAGCCAACCCCTCGTCTGCGTAGTCGTCGCAGGCTCGAACAGTCGTCAAGGCGGCATTGACGATGAGGGCTCGTCAATGTTAACTTGACGATCATGACCACCACGACGACGAACTCCTGCCTATCCCACCATGACGAGGCCGACCTGCCGGGCCGCTTCCCCACGCCACCGACGGACCACACAGACTGGCGCGGCTGGATCGACTACGGCCTGGCCTGGTCGACGGTGCCCTACCGAGCCACCGGCTGGAGCGCTCCCAGCGCGGCCGTCACTCGCACCACCTTCCCGTTGCGCTTCACCGCCTATCAGGAGGACACCCCCGGACGCCGGTGGAAGGCGCTGTACGACGCCACGTGGGCGGCCTACTCCTCCTGGTACGCCTCCGAGGGCCTCTCCCACCGGCCGAGCCTGGCCGAATGCCGCCAGCAGCTGGTGAAGCACATGCCCGAACTCGTGCCCGTCTGGGAGCGGCTGGTGAAGCTGAGCGGCAACGACACGGTCGCAGCCAGGCTGCTGTCGATGTGGCGGATGCCGTCGTTCGCCTGCGGATGCTCCCAGGCCGTCATCGCCGGCTCCGACCCGCTGCTCGTGCGCAACTACGACTACGACCTGAACCTGTTCGAGGGCGTCATCGCCTCGACGAACTGGTCCGGGCACCGAAAGGTCATCGGCACGAGCGACCTGCTCTGGGGCCTGCTCGATGGCATGAACGAGGACGGCCTCGTGGCGTCGCTGACCTTCGGCGGCCGGTCTGACGTCGGCGACGGGTTCGGCATCCCGCTGGTCATTCGCTACCTCCTCGAGACCTGCGCCGATGTCGACGCCGCGATTGCGGCCCTGCGACGGCTACCCGTCTCGCAGTCCTACAACGTGACCCTCGCCGACACCTCCGGCGCACACGCCACCGTGTTCGTGACGCCCGGCGACCCGATCGCGGTCAGCGACCTCACCGTGGCCACGAACCACCGGCTCGACGTGGTGGAGCGTCCCGAGCACGCAGCCCGACTGGGCAGCCTGCCTCGCCAGCAACACCTGAACCAGCTCTTGGACGAGGACACCCCGCGCCACCTGCTGGTGGACGCCTTCCTGGAGCAGCCGTTGCGGGCCGATCAGTACACGGCCGGGTTCGGCACCCTCTACACCGCCGCCTACCGGCCGGCTGCCGGATCGGTGACCTATCGCTGGCCGGGCGAGACCTGGGTGCGCACCTTCGACGACGCGGACGACCACGTGGAGGTGGCCCTCGTCGGACGCTAGTTGGTGCGTGCGGCGATCACGGGAAATACTGGCGGGGTAGAGAGGAGCCGCATGAGTACGCCGACCGACCCCGCCGGTGCCACCGATTCCCTTGATGCCACCGATCACCTGGCTCTCGCCGCAGCCGCCAGAGAGTGCATCGACGCGCTCGCCCGCAGCACCGACGTCGCCGCGTTCCAGGAACTTCTCGGCCTGAGTCAGGCCGTCGGTGAGGCCCTGGGTGCGAGCGCGCGGTCGTTGGCCGAGGCCAACTCCTGGACCGCTGTAGGCGGCCTCGCCGGCACGACCAAGCAAGCCGCCTGGGCCCGGTGGCGAACCTGACCTGACCTGATGACCTGCCCGTCGAGGGCGCTGCCGTCAGGGCAGCGAGCGGATGAGCTTCTTGTTGATGAACTCCTCGATGCCGTACCGGCCGAGCTCGCGGCCGAAGCCGGATCTCTTGACGCCGCCGAAGGGCAGCTCGGCGCCGTCGGCGCCGACGCCGTTGACGAAGACCATGCCGACGTCGAGCTGGTCGGCCACCCGCTGGGCCTGGTCGGGGTCGGTGGTGAAGACGTAAGAGCCGAGGCCGTAGGGCGTCTGGTTGGCCAGCTCGACGGCGGCCTGTTCCGAGTCGGCCTTGAAGACCATCGCGACGGGGCCGAAGAGCTCTTCGGAGAAGATGTCGTTGTCGGGGGTGACATCGGTCAGCACACCGGCCGGGTAGAAGGCGCCGTCGGGTTCGCCGTTGGTGTGCAGGGTGGCGCCGCCGTCGACGGCGCGCTGGACCTGTTCGGACAGGCGGGAAGCAGCCTGGAGCGAGGAGAGCGGGGAGTCGGTGGGGGTGGCGAGGATCTTGGCGGTGAACGAGGCCAGGAACTCGTCGTAGAGGGCGTCAGCGACGATGAAGCGCTTGCCGGCGTTGCAGGCCTGGCCGGTGTTGTAGACCCGGGCTTCGACGGCGGCCTCGGCGGCGGCGTCGATGTCGTCGGTGCTGAGCAGGATGAAGGGGTCGGAGCCGCCGAGCTCGAGGACGACCTTCTTCAGGTTGCGGCCGGCGATCTCAGCGACGGCGGCCCCGGCACGTTCCGAGCCTGTCAGGGAGACGCCCTGGATGCGGGGGTCGGCGATGATCTCAGCGACCTGCTCGTTGGTGGCGTAGATGTTGACGTAGGCGCCGGCGGGGAAGCCGGCGTCGTGGAAGATCGTCTGGATGGCGGCGGCCGACTCGGGGCACTGGGGGGCGTGCTTGAGCACCACGGTGTTGCCCGCCACGAGGTTGGGCCCGGCGAACCGGGAGACCTGGTAGTAGGGGAAGTTCCACGGCATGATCCCCAGCAGGGGGCCGACGGAGGTGCGGCGGACCACAGCGGTGCCGGTACCGGCAAGGAGGTCGATGGGCTCATCGGCCAGGAAGGTGGCGGCGTGCTCGGCGTAGTAGGCGTAGATCGCGGCAGCGAAGTCGACCTCTTCCAGGGCCTCCTGCACCGGCTTGCCCATCTCGCGCACGATGATCGCGGCGAGGTCGTCACGGCGTTCGGTGTGCAGCTCGGCGACCCGGTGGACCAGGGCGGCCCGCTCGTCGACCGTGGAGCGGCGCGACCAGTCGCGGTGGGCCCGCGTCGCGGAGGCCAGGGCCGCCTCGACGTCGTCGGCGGTCGCGGTGGGGTAGGCCTGAGCCGGTTCGCTCGTGCTCGGGTCGACGACCGCATACTCCGTGGTCATGAAATGCCTCCAGCTGCTTCGCGTTCAAGGGAAAGTCGAGTCGTAGAAACCCTAGCAACTAAAACACTTGGTACCAGATGAGATTCATCACCCAACGGATCCGCCCTCGAGACGCATGGCGGCTCGGCGCTCGCCGCAGACACCCCCTGCGCTGCCGGGTAGATCTCTCTCTCGGGTCGACCCGATGTTCTCCCTGGTGTTCTGACGGACCTGCCTACGACGAGGCGTAGGACATCGGGGCCTCCCGCGTGTAGGGTTCCCGGTTACAGGAGGCGAGCATGGCGTCAGCACGCACGACCGCAGGCCAGGTATCGGGGGCTGCGGGGCCGCTCCTGCCGGGTGCGGATGACTCCGCCCTCGAGCTGGGCAGCGTGCGTGCCGGTCGGGTGCGCCGACCGCCGGTCCTGCCGAGCTGGGTGCTCAAGGTGGTGATGGCCGTCTCGGGCATCGTCTTCGCGCTCTACGTGCTGGTCCACATGATCGGCAACCTCAAAGTGTTCACCGGTGTCGACCACTTCAACGAGTACGCGCACTGGCTGCGCACGGTGCTGCAGCCGTTCCTGCCCTACGAAGGCCTGTTGTGGATCGTGCGCGCCGTGCTGCTCGGGTGCCTGGTCGCGCACGTGGGTGCGGCCGCAGTGTTGTGGTCGCGCGGCCGGAAGTCGCGAGGCGCTCACCGACACAAGGGCCTGGGGCTGCGAAACTTCACGGCGCGCACGATGCTCGTGACCGGGATCGTGCTCCTCGGCTTCGTCGTGTTCCACGTGCTCGACCTGACGACCGGCACCGCCGGTGCGGCATCCGCCTCGTTCCGGCCCGCGACCGTCGACCAGGCTCACGCCTACGAGAACCTCGTCGCCAGCTTTCAGCGCCCGGTGGCCGCGGCGTTCTACCTGGTGGCCATGATCGCCCTCTTCCTGCACCTCGCCCACGGGCTCTGGACCGTCGTCAGCGACCTGGGCGCCACCGGTCGACGCCTGCGCGCGGTGGGGTACGCCGTCGCAGGCGCAGTGGCCCTCGCGGTGATGCTGGGCAACATCATCATCCCCATCAGCGTGCTGAGCGGGCTGCTCTCATGACCGCCGACTCGGGCTGGATGCCGCCGCCGTGCACCGTGGCGGGGGCGCGGGCCGGTGGGGTGCTCGACGGCGGCGCTCCCGAAGGGCCATTGTCGACGGCCTGGCGACGACGCCGGCTGGAGTACCGACTCGTCAACCCCGCGAACCGGCGCCGCCTCAAGGTGATCGTGGTCGGCACCGGGTTGGCCGGCGCCGGCGCGGCTGCCGCCCTCGGCGAGCTGGGCTACGAGGTCGAGTGCTTCACCTATCACGACTCGCCGCGGCGGGCGCACTCCGTCGCCGCCCAGGGCGGCATCAACGCCGCCGGCGAGAACACCGTCGACAACGACTCCCTCGAGCGGTTCGTCAGGGACACGGTCAAGGGTGGCGACTTTCGGGGGCGGGAGGCCGATGCGTTCCGCCTCGGCGAGGAGTCGCACCGGGTCATCGACCACATGGGCGCCATCGGCGCCCCCTTCGCCCGTGAGTACGGGGGAACCCTGGCCACCCGCTCCTTCGGCGGGGTGCAGGTCTCCCGCACCTACTACGCGCGTGGGCAGACCGGTCAGCAGCTGCAGGTCGCGGGCTCGCAGGCGTTGCTGCGCCAGGTGGATGCCGGCACGGTCACGTTGCGCACGCGCCACGAGATGCTCGACCTGGTGATGGACGAGGGCCGGGTGGCCGGCGTCGTCATGCGCAACCTCGTCTCCGGGAAAATCACGGCACACACCGCTCATGCTGTGGTGCTGAGCACCGGCGGCTACGGCAACATCTACTACTTCTCGACCCTGGCCAAGAACTCCAACGCCTCGGCAGCGTGGCGGGCCGTGCAGCGTGGCGCGCTCATCGCGTCGCCCTCGTTCATCCAGTTCCACCCGACCGCCCTGCCGGTGGGCTCCAAGTGGCAGTCCAAGACCATCCTCATGAGCGAGTCCCTGCGCAACGACGGCCGGATCTGGGTGCCGGCCAAGGCGGGCGACGAGCGGGTCGCGGGCAGCATCCCCGAGCAGGAGCGCGACTACTACCTCGAACGCAAGTACCCCGCCTTCGGCAACCTCACGCCCCGGGACGTCGCGTCGCGCAACGCCGTGGCCCAGATCCGCTCGGGGCACGGCGTCGGCTCGCTCAAGAACGGCGTGTACCTCGACTTCCGTGACGCCATCGCCCGGTTGGGCAAGTCCACCATCGCCGAGCGGTACGGCAACCTCTTCGACATGTACCAGCACGCGACGGGAGAGGACCCGTATGCGGTGCCGATGCGCATCGCCCCGGGTGCGCACTTCACCATGGGCGGTCTCTGGAGCGACTACGACCAGATGACCTCGCTCCCAGGTCTTTTCGTCGGCGGCGAGTGTGGCTGGGGCTACCACGGTGCCAACCGGCTCGGAGCGAACTCGCTACTGTCGGCGTGTGTGGACGGCTGGTTCACCCTGCCCTACTCGGTGCCGAACTACCTGGCGCCGCTGCTCGGCACCGCACCCCTCGCGCCCGACTCGGCGCCGGTGCGGGAGGCACTCGCCCGCACCCGGTCACGAGTGGACCGCCTGTTGGGCATCGGTGGCCGCCACGGCCCCAGCCACTTCCACCGCATCCTCGGCGACCTGCTCTACGAGGGCTGCGGGGTCACTCGCACCCAGGAGTCGTTGACGGCGGCGATCACCGCGATCCAACAGCTGCGAGAGCAGTTCTGGAGCGAGCTGCGGATCGTGGGCAGCGCGGAGCGCCTCAACCAGGAGCTGGAGAAGGCCGGGAGGGTCGCCGACTACCTCGAGCTGGCCGAGCTGATGTGCGTCGATGCGCTGGACCGTGAGGAGTCGTGCGGCGCGCACTTCCGCGACGAGCACCAGGTCGACGGCGAGGCGGCCCGCGACGACGAGCACTGGGCGTTCGCCTCCGCGTGGCAGGTCGACGACGGCCAGTTCGTGCGGCACCACGAGCCGTTGACGTTCGAGTCGGTACGGCTCCAGACGCGGAACTACGCATGAGACTCGTCATCGAGGTCTGGCGCCAGGACACCCCTGCCGACTCCGGGCGATACGAGACCCACACCGTCGACGACGCGACCCCGGAGATGTCCGTCCTCGAACTGCTCGACCGCCTCAACGACCAGCTCGTCGAAGAGGGCCTCGAGCCGGTGGCGTTCGAGTCGGACTGCCGGGAAGGCATCTGCGGGGCCTGCGGAGTCACCGTCGACGGTAGCCCGCATGGGCCCCAGCGCAACACCCCCTCCTGCCACCAGCGACTGGCCGGCTACGCCGACGGGCAACGAATCCGACTGGAACCATTGCGTTCGGCCGCCTTCCCCGTCATCCGTGATCTCGTCGTAGACCGCTCCGCGTTGGACCGGATCATCACTGCCGGTGGGCACGTCGCCATCGCCGCCGGCACCGCTCCCGACGCCGACTCGCTGCTGGTTCCGCACGAGAGGGCCGAACGGGCCCTGGACATGGCCGCCTGCATCGGCTGCGGAGCCTGTGTCGCTGCGTGCCCCAACGGTGCCGCCCACCTGTTCGTCGGCTCCAAGCTGACGCACCTGTCGCTGCTCCCGACCGGGCGGCAGCAACGGGGCAAACGCGCACGCGCGATGCTCTTCGAGATGGAGCAGGACTTCGGCCCCTGCTCGCTCTACGGGGAGTGCTCGCGGGTCTGCCCGGCGAACATCCCCCTGACCGCGATCGCTGCCGTCAACAAGGAGGGACTCCGCAGCTTCTTCCGGCACAAGGACGACTAGCGGGGACGACTAGCGGGACGGGACGTTCGGCCCTGTGCCGGCCGCTGATGGGCCCCTACCGTGAAGGGCTCCAACCGCCGACAGGTGCGTTGGTGGCGTTCAGGTTCAGCGGCCGCACCGGCTCCGTCTGACCAGCGCGTGAAGGGAGCATCATGAGCGACACGACCGATGTCGACCAGCACGACCCGGACGGTGAGCGAGAGGTGGTCGACGCCGGCGACCTCCCCGAGATCGACGACCTCGCACCCGAGGTCAACGACGCCGACCAGAAGCTGCTCGACGTGCTGCACGACGTCGGCCGCCTACAGACCTTCGCCTCGGGAGAGTTCGTTTCCGAACAGGGTGCCCCGCGTGAGTGGTTCGGGGTGTTGCGAAGCGGCGAGCTCGAACTGCTGCACGGACGCCACGGTGACCCTCGGCGAGTGGGGATGCTGCAGAAGGGCGCCATGGTGTTCGAAGGCGCCCTCATGCAGGACGACACTCCCCACAGTCTGTCCAGCCGTTCGATCGGGCCGGTCGAGATGCTCGTCGTCGACACCGCCGCGATCGACCGGCTGCGTGCGCAGCATCCTGACGTCTGGTCGGGGCTGATGCTGCGGGTGGCCCAACGACTGCGAGCCCGCCTTCGGGTCGCGACCGCCCATCTGGCCGACCACGGTGAGTCGCTCGAGCCGATCGGCACCACCCGGCTCGAGAAGGACTCACTGGGCGTGCGGGAGC
>JAKDLG010000252.1 GCA_030452985.1 Humibacillus sp. | reverse complement strand
GCCGGTCCTTGTACTCGTACTTCTCGTTGTCGATCTGCTCCTCGGCGCCGGGCCGGGCGACGTTCTCCATCAGCTCGTAGCCGGCGTAGATGCCGTAGGTGGGCACCATCGTGGCCGCCAGCGCGGCCCGCAGCTTCCAGGCGGTCGGGCCGCCGTACTGCATGTAGGGCGTGAGGATGTCGTGGGTCGTGGGCCAGAACGACGGTCGCATGTAGGCGGCGCTCTCACCGGCCAGCTCGCGGCCGTACTCCTCGAGCTCCCAGCGGGCGTTGCGCCAGGCGTAGTAGGTGTAGCTCTGCTGAAAGCCGGCCATGGCCAGGGCGTGCATCATGGCCGGCTTCGTGAAGGCCTCGGCCAGCCAGATGACCTCAGGGTGCTCGAGCGCCACATCGGCGATCAACCACTGCCAGAACGCAACCGGCTTCGTGTGGGGGTTGTCTACACGGAAGATCTTGACGCCGTGGTCGATCCAGACCTGCACCACCCGACGAACCTCGGCGTAGGCGCCGGCCGGGTCGTTGTCGAAGTTGAGCGGAAAGATGTCCTGGTACTTCTTGGGCGGGTTCTCGGCGTAGGCGATGGTGCCGTCGGCCCGGGTGGTGAACAGCTCGGGATGGGTCTGCACCCAGGGGTGGTCGGGCGAGGCCTGCAGGGCGATGTCGAGCGCGATCTCCATGCCGTGCCGGGCGGCCTCGGCGACGAAGTGGTCGAAGTCGTCGAAGGTGCCCAGATCGGGGTGGATGGCGTCGTGGCCGCCCTCGGGCGAGCCGATGGCGTAGGGCGAGCCCGGGTCGTCGGGAGCCGCCGTGAGCGTGTTGTTGCGGCCCTTTCGCGCTGTCGTCCCGATCGGGTGGACCGGGGTGAGGTAGACGACGTCGAAGCCCATGGCGGCGATCGCGGGCAGGCGCTTTGCGGCCGTGCGGAAGGTGCCGGAGGTCCAAAGACCGGTCTTCTTGTCGCGGTAGCAGCCTTCCGATCTAGGGAAGATCTCGTACCAGGCGCCGAACAGGGCGCGCTCGCGCTCGACGAGCAGGCTGTGGGCCGTGGTGGGTGAAACGAACTCGCGCAGGGGCACAACGCCCGCGAGGCCGTGCACGCTGGGTGACGTGGCGACCGCCAGACGCGCTGCCGCCGGGCGCGAGGTGTCACGCAGGGCGTCGAGACCGGCCTCGATGTCGGTCGTCGGCAAGCCCTGGCCGGCGACGGCCGCCGCGAAGCGCTCGAGCACGAGCACGCCCTCGGCGCACATGAGCTCCTCGTCGACGCCCGCCCCGATCTTGATCGTGGCGTCGTGCACCCAGGTGGCGTACGGGTCAGACCAGCCCTCGACCCGGTAGGTCCACCAGCCCGGGCTGTTGGCCACGACGGTGGCGCTCCACTCGCTGGTTCCGGGGTTGTCGCAGTTCATGGCGAAGTGATGGTCGCGACCCGCCGGGTCGGTGAGCACCGCTGTCGCATTGACGGCGTCGTGGCCCTCGCGAAAGACACGGGCGCGCACGACGAACTCCTCGTGCTCCACCGACTTCGCCGGCAGGGCGCCGCCCTCGACCAGCGGCCGCACGTCGGTGACCGGAATGCGTCCGAACGGGGTCGCGCCGCCCGGCATCCCGGCGACGGTCGGTGGCTCGCTGACCGGGTGCTCGGGCGCGAGGTGAACCGCGCCGGACTCGCCCTCGTCGATGACCCCGTCGCGGGCGGTGTCAGCCCCGTCGTACGAGCTGCTCGCGGAGCCGCTCCGGGGGGCTTGACGGACCTGGCTCTCACCGGGTGCGGATGCCGTCGCGCCGGGGGAGGCGGCCGGTGGCCCGGGTTCTGGGGTCGGGCTGGAACCAGCCGGGGGAGTACGGGGCGTCGGCTCTGATCCAGTCACGCGTCGAACCTATCGAAAAGAGGGCCGAAGTAGCGTGCGGAGAGCCTGCGCCGTCCGGTAGGTGGAACTTTCTGCAAGCGCTGCAAGAACCACACACCAAGAGCCCTATGCTTTCCCATCGTGAAGGCCATCAGACGCTTCAGCGTCCGCACCGTCCTGCCCGCCCGCATCGAGGGGCTCGGCGAGCTCGCCAGCAACTTGCGCTGGTCGTGGCACCCGCCCACCCGCGACCTCTTCGAGAGCATCGACGCGGCCAAGTGGGCCGGCGCCAGCGAAGACCCCGTCAAGCTGCTCTCGCGGCTCTCGGCCGACGAGCTCGCCGCGCTCGCTGCCGACGACGAGTTCGTGGCCAGGGTCGAGGCGGCCGGAGCCGATCTTCGCACCTACCTCACCGACGAGCGCTGGTACCAGTCGTGGAGCCGAGAGCGGGAGGCCGCCGGCAGTGCTGCGCCCGCCGCCATCGCCTACTTCAGCCCCGAGTTCGGCATCACCTCGGTGCTCCCGCAGTACTCCGGTGGCCTCGGCATCCTGGCCGGCGACCACCTGAAGTCGGCCTCCGACCTCGGCGTCCCGATCGTCGGGGTGGGCCTGTTCTACAAGACCGGTTACTTCAAGCAGGCGCTCAGCCACGACGGCTGGCAGCTCGAGACCTACCCGGTGCTCGACCCCGACGGGCTTCCGCTCGCGTTGCTCCGTGAGGCCGACGACACGCCCGCCGTGGTGTCGGTCGCACTGCCCGGCGGCCGCACCCTGCACGCCCACGTGTGGCGGGCGCAGGTCGGCCGGGTGCCGCTGCTGCTGCTCGACTCCGACGTGGCCGACAACGACGCGGCGACCCGCAAGGTCACCGAGACCCTGTACGGCGGCGGCGGCGACACCCGCCTCGAGCAGGAGCTGCTGCTCGGCGTCGGGGGCGTGCGAGCCCTCCGGCTGTGGTCGCGGCTGACCGGGGCTCCGACGCCGGAGGTGTACCACACCAACGAGGGCCACGCCGGGTTCCTCGGGGTGGAACGGATCACCGAGCTCGTGCGCGACCACGGTCTGACCTTCGACGAGGCCCTCGAGGCGGTGCGGGCGGCAACGGTCTTCACCACGCACACTCCGGTGCCGGCCGGCATCGACCGCTTCTCGACCGAGAAGATCCACCTGTTCTTCGGTGGGGCCAACGAGATCCCCGGCGTTCCGGTCGACCGGCTGCTGTCGCTCGGTGCCGAGGACTACGCCGGCGGCGAGGCCGGCATCTTCAACATGGCCGTCATGGGCCTGCGTCTCGCGCAACGGGCGAACGGCGTGTCGAAGCTGCACGGCCTGGTGAGCCGGGAGATGTTCGATGGACTGTGGCCGGGCTTCGACGACCTTGAGGTGCCGATCACCAGCATCACCAACGGCGTTCACGCCCCGACCTGGGTCGACCGCACGGTCTACGACGTCGCGCGCCAGCACCTCGGCACCGCGGACGTCGCCGGGTCTGACGCCTGGGAGCGCATCGACGAGGTGCCCGCCGCTGCCATCTGGGCGGCCAAGCGCGAGATGCGCCAGAAGCTCGTCGACGACGCTCGGCGGCGAGTGCGCTCGTCCTGGCGCAAGCGTGGCGCGACCAAGGCCGAGCTCGGCTGGGTCAACGACGTGCTCGACCCCGACGTGCTGACGATCGGCTTCGCCCGTCGCGTGCCGACGTACAAGCGGCTGACGCTCATGCTGAGCGACAAGGTGCGACTCAAGAGCCTGCTGCTGCACCCCGAGCGGCCGATGCAGCTCGTCATCGCGGGAAAGTCCCACCCCGCCGACGAGACCGGCAAGCGGCTCATCCAGGAGATGGTGCAGTTCGCCGACGACCCTGAGGTGCGTCACCGCATCGTCTTCCTGCCGAACTACGACATCGCCATGGCGCAACGGCTCTACCCCGGTTGTGACGTGTGGTTGAACAACCCGCTGCGCCCCCTCGAGGCGTGTGGGACCTCGGGCATGAAGGCGGCCCTCAACGGCGGTCTCAACCTCTCCATCCTCGACGGCTGGTGGGACGAGTGGTTCGACGGTCGCAACGGGTGGGCGATCCCGACGGCTGACGGTGTCGAGGACCCCGACCGTCGCGACGACATCGAGGCCACGGCGCTCTACGACCTCATCGAGAACAGTGTTGCGGCGACGTTCTACGACGTCGACGCCGATGGGCTGCCCCAGGGGTGGATCTCGATGATGAGCCACACGCTGAAGACGCTCGGGCCGAAGGTGCTGGCCAGCCGCATGGTGCAGGACTACACGGAGAAGCTGTACTGCCCCGCGACCGCAGCAGGTCGGGCGATGGACGAGCCCGACTTCGCGGGCGCCAAGGCGATGGCCTCCTACAAGACACGGGTGCGTTCGGCCTGGCCGCGGGTGCGCGTCGAGCACGTCGAGCCGTCGGGCCTGTCAGACTCACCGCAGATCGGCGACACCCTTCAGCTGCGGGCCTTCGTCGACCTCGGGGGTCTGACCCCCGACGACGTCGAGGTGCAGCTCGTTCACGGTCACGTGAGTGACACCGACGACCTGCGCGACATGGAGGTCGCAACCCTCGCGGTGGCCGAGAACTACGACGGGGGCCGGTACCAGTTCGCCGGCGCCCAGAGCCTGCGGCGAACCGGCTCGTTCGGCTATAGCGTTCGGGTCGTGCCGAAGAACGCCGCCCTGGCCGGACCGGCAGAGATGGGCCTCGCCCGCAACGCCTGAACCGCACTCGTACCGTCGAGTGGGCAGTTCGTGTCGCCCCTCGACGGTCGAGGGGGCAGTTCGTGTCCGTGAGGGGTGAAGCGCCCGGATGGACCTTCTGCTGCGGGTGATCTCCCCTGAAGACTGGGCGGTCTTCCGCGCGCTCAGACTGCGGGCGCTGGCCGATTCGCCGAACGCCTTCGGCGTGACACTCGCTGAAGCAACTGCGAATGCTGAACTGATCTGGCGGGATCGAGCAGGCGGGCCGGGCCCCGGGGTGCTGGCCCGCACACTCGAGGAGCTTGTCATCGGCGCAGATCGGATGGACCGCACCGTGGTGCTCCATGTCACCCAAGACAACGATGCTCGCAGCCTCTACGAACGGCACGGGTTCGTGTCCACCGGCGAGTGGCAGCCGTTGCGAGAAGGCTCTGAGACTCGAATCGAGACCATGCGACGGATCTAGAGGTCTACGACGTCACTTCGCTGCTGGTCTCTGCGGGCGCGGGCCGGCGTGCGCGACAGAAAGTCCGCGGCGCTGTTCTCATGAGGGAACGGTCGGTCGGGAACGGGCAGGGCCAGGGCGCGACAGATCGGGTTCCAGCCGTCGCCCGGCTGCCACTCGACCAGCCGATCTGGGGCGATCTCGGCGCGGACCTCCGCCAGCCACCGCTCGTAGCCCGCCATGACGTCTTCGGGGTTGTCGGCATCGGTGAAGAGATCGCGGAAGATGGCCCCGAAGAGAGGCACCATCGGATCCTCGCCGGTCTTCGCCAGCATCTCTCGGGTGCGAGGAAGAACGGTCGCCGCCATGCTGTGGTACCACACCTTGGGATCTCCGCGGTGTGACAACAACACCGGTGCGCGTGGGTAGGTCTTCGCCAGCTCTCGCCAACAGTTCGAGAACGGTGCGTCCACCCCCGCGGAGTACCCGGCCAGAAAGGTCGCCCACTCTGGCGGGTCGCCTTCCATTGCCGCCACCCAGGTGCGCGCGTGCTCGGGATGAGCGAAGGCCTCGCTCATGTGGTAAATACGTCCACCCAGGAGGTAGCGCAGAGCCTCGCGCAGCGAAGACGTTCCCGTACGTGGCAAACCGGCGCCGATGAGTTGCAGGGTCACGTCGAAACTCTAGGGGTGGCGGTCGAAACTCTAGAATGGCGGTGGTGCTCGGACTGCTTGACGAACGGGAGTCATGGGCCATCGATGGTGGTGGCTGCTGTCAGCATCGGGCTTTGGCGCTGGTGCGCCAGTGTTGCCAGGTGTTCCAGGTGA
>JAKDLG010000070.1 GCA_030452985.1 Humibacillus sp. | reverse complement strand
TCGGGAACCCGCCACCCATCACCTTGCCGAAGGTGAAGAGGTCGGGGGCTCCTGCGGCGGGAGGCCCCTCGAGGCCGTACCACCCCGACGCCGAGCAGCGGAAGCCGGTCATCACCTCGTCGGAGATCAACAGCGCCCCGTGGGCAGCGGTCACGCGGCGCAACGCGTCGGTGAAGCCCGGCGCGGGAGGCACCACGCCCATGTTGCCGGCGGCGGCCTCGGTGATGACGGCCGCTATCTCGTCTCCGCGCTCGGCGAAAGCCGACTCGAGGGCAGCAACGTCGTTGTAGGGCAGCACGATCGTCTCGCGTGCACTCGACTTCGGCACACCGGCCGAGTCGGGCAGCGCGAACGTCGCCACTCCCGACCCCGCCGCGGCGAGCAGGGCGTCGACATGGCCGTGGTAGCAGCCGGCGAACTTGACCACGACGTCGCGGCCGGTGAAGCCGCGCGCCAGCCGCAGCGCTGACATGGTCGCCTCCGTACCGCTGTTGACCAGGCGCACCTGCTCGACCGGCTCGACGCGAGACACGATCTCCTCGGCGAGCAGCACCTCGTTCTCAGACGGGGTACCGAACGAGAAGCCTTGAGCAGCAGCCTGGTTGACCGCAGCGAGCACGTCGGGGTGTGCGTGTCCGAGGATCATCGGGCCCCACGAGCAGATCAGGTCGACGTAGCGGTTGCCGTCGGCGTCGGTCAGCCAGGGGCCCTTGCCGCTCGCCATGAACCGCGGCGTCCCCCCGACGGCGCGAAAGGCGCGCACGGGCGAGTTCACCCCGCCTGGGATCACGGCAGTGGCCCTCTCGAGCAGGGCAACGGAGGCGGAGACGTCGGTGGTGGCGGGATCGGTCGTGCTGCTCGAGCTCATGCGTCCAGTGTCTCAGCCGCTCGCGAGGGATCGCCGCTCCGGGTGGCATCCGGCACAGCAATCCCGCCACGGACCGATCCGCGCGGTGGTGAGTGCGGGAGGGGTCAGCGACCGCTCGTGCCCTCGGGGTCGAGGTGGTCACGGACCAGAGCCATGGCATCACCGAGAGCCTGGAACTGCTCCGCCGACATGATGTCGATGATGTTGTCACGCACACTCTGGACGTGGATGCGCGACATCTCGAGGATCTCGCGCAAACCGTCGGGGGTCAGCACCAGCTCGACGCCGCGACGATCATCGAGACAGGCCTCCCTCGTGACCCAGCCCCGCTGCTCCAGGCGCTTGGCGGTGTGGGTCAGCCGGCTGCGGGACTGCACGACCATCGCGGCGAGGTCAGACATCCGCAGGCGTTTCGACTCCGACTCGGAGAGCATCGAGAGGATCTCGTACTCGCTCAGCTGGATGTCGTGGGCATGCAGGGCCCGGTCGAGCGACCGCTCCAACAGGCGGGTGCCCCGAAGAACGGCGCGCCACGACGCCTGTTCGGCGGCACTGAGCCAAACCTCGTCTCCGTGTGACGACCCTGACGACTCGTTCGACATTTGCACCTCCTCGGGCGAGACGATCCTAGTGCTCACCGGCCAGCCAGTCGGCACAATCGAGCGCAAAGTAGGTCAGCACTATCTGGGCGCCGGCCCGGCGGATGGCGTGCAGCGACTCGAGCGCGGCGGCTCGGCCGTCGATCCAGCCGTGCTCGGCGGCCGCCTGGATCATGGCGTACTCCCCCGACACCTGGTAGGCGGCGACGGGCACCGAGGCCCGAGCGGCCGCCGCCGCCACGACATCGAGGTAGGCCATGGCGGGCTTGACCATGATGATGTCGGCGCCCTGGGCGACGTCGAGGTCGATCTCACGCACCGACTCGACGATGTTGGCCGGGTTCTGCTGGTAGGTGCGGCGGTCGCCCTGGAGGCTCGACTGCACGGCTTCGCGGAACGGGCCGTAGAAGGCCGAGGCGTACTTCGCGGCGTAGGCGAGCACGACGGTGTCTTCCAGCCCCTCGGCATCGAGGGCCGACCGGATCACCCCGACCTGGCCGTCCATCATCCCCGAAGGTGCCACGACGTGGGCGCCGGCGCGGGCCTGAGCTACGGCCATCGCGGCGTAGACCTCGTTGGTGGCGTCGTTGTCGACCCGGCCGCGTGCATCGAGCAGGCCGCAGTGGCCGTGGTCGGTGAACTCGTCGAGGCACGTGTCGGCCATCACCACGAGCTCGTCACCCACCTGCTCGCGCACGACGCCGAGCGCCCGGTTGAGGATGCCGTCCGGGTCGAGCGCGCCGCTTCCGGTGGCGTCCTTGTGCTGGGGCACGCCGAACAGCATCAGTCCGCCGAGCCCCGCGGCCACGGCCCGGTGCGAGAGCTGCGCCAACGAGTCCAGCGAATGCTGAACAACTCCAGGCATGCTCGTGATCGGCCGCGGCTCGTCGAGCCCCTCGGCGACGAACACGGGCAGCACCAGCTCGCGAGGGTGCAGGCGGGTCTCGGCGACGAGCGCCCGCATCGCCGGCGACTGACGCAGCCGTCGTGGTCGTTCGATCACCGGATGCCGCTCAGCGCGCGCGACGGCGCGAGGCCGGACGCTTGTCACTCGGACGTTGCACCGGCTGGCCGGCTTCGGCGGCCGCAACGGCCAGACCGACGCCGTGCCCCGCCAGGGCATCGACGAGGCTGAGCGCCGAGGCCTCCGCGGCCAGCACGTCGACCCGCAGACCGTGCTCCTGGGCGGTCTTCGCGGTGGCCGGGCCGATGCAGGCCACGACGGTGGCCGTGTGAGGTTTGCCGGCGATGCCCACGAGGTTGCGCACCGTGGAGCTCGAGGTGAACAGCACCGCGTCATAGTCGCCGCCCTTGATGGCGTCGCGGATCTCGGCGGCCGGCGGCGCAGCGCGCACCGTGCGGTAGGCGGTGACGTCGTCGACCTCCCAGCCGCCGTCCTTGAGGCCGGCGACCAGGGTCTCGGTGGCGATGTCGGCTCGTGGCAGCAGCACCCGGTTGATGGGGTCGAGCACCTCGTCGAACTCGGGCCACACCTCGAGCAGGCCGGCCGCCGACTGCTCACCTGTCGGGACGAGGTCGGGGTTGATGCCCCAGTCACGCAGCGCGGCCGCTGTCACGCCGCCCACCGCAGCGACCTTGAGGCCGGCGAAGGCCCGCGCGTCGAGGCCGAAGTCCTCGAACCGCTCGCGAACTGCACGCACGGCGTTGACCGAGGTGAAGCCGACCCACTCGTACCGACCCGTCACCAGGCCCTTGACGGCCTTCTCCATCTGCTGGGGCGTGCGCGGGGGCTCGACCGAGATGGTCGGGACCACATCGGCGGTCGCCCCGTATCCGGAGAGTCGCTCGACCATCGATCCTGCCTGGGCCTGGGTGCGCGGCACGAGCACCTTCCAGCCGAACAGCGGCTTGGTCTCGAACCACGACAGCTCGTCGCGCAACCCCACGTTCGGTGACACCACCGCGAGCGAGACATCGTCGGCCCCCGCGAACTCCCGCTCGGCCTGGCCCAGCGTGGTGGCGACCGTCGTCTGGGCAAACGTGGTTCCGCGAGAGGTCAATGACACCAGAGCGTCGGACGGACGACCGGCGTGCAGCAGCGAGGCGAGAGCGGCCCGGATCGAGTCACCCCGTCCGAGCAGCACGATCGTGTCGGCGTCGGCCCCGTACCGAGACGAGTCGTGGCCCGCCTTGTCGGTGTTGACGATGTGCACGGCCGAGGTTCCCTTCGTGGTGAGGGGCACGCCGGCATACGTCGGCACGGCACTGACCGCAGACACGCCCGGAACGATGTCGAAGCTGAGCGACGCGCGTCGACAGGCGTGGACCTCTTCGACGAGACCGTTGAAGGTGCCCGGGTCGCCGTCCATCAGCCGCACGACGAGGCCGCCGGGGCCGACCGCCTTCGCGGCCTTGACCAGGAGCTTGGCCCGCACGGCTTGGGTGAGCTCCTGACCCTGCTCGCCGTGACCGGCGTCGATGATCTCGACGTCGGGCCGGGCAAAGGCGCGCACCACGTCGTCACGGGTGATGCGGTCGAGGATCACGACGTCGGCTGCGGCGAGGAGGTCGCGCCCCCGAAGGGTCAGCAGCCCGGGGTCACCCGGGCCCGAGCCGACGAACGCGACGCGCGCCGGCGTCGTCGTCGTGGCCGTGGGGGTCGACACCGTCTGCTCTGACGGCTGGCGAGAACGTGTCACGAGTCATGCTCCGAACGGCTTGTGGCGGGTGATGAGACTGCCTCGAGGTCGGCGGCGCCGTCCTCGAGGAGGATTTGGGCGAGCCGGGCGCCGAGCGCCTCAGGCTCTGTGTACGTGCCCACGAGGGACCGGCGCAACTCGAGGGTGCCGTCATCGGAGCCGGCGAAGGCGCGCAACGACAGCTCGAGGCCGTCGTCACCCTCGACCACCTCGGCCAGAGCGCCGATGGGGGCGGTGCAGCCGACCTCGAGGGTGCGCAGCAGCTGGCGCTCCGCACTGACGCAGGCCCGAGTGTCAGGATCGTCGAGCGGTCTCACGGCGGCGATGACGTCAAGGCGGTCAGAGCGGCACTCGACGGCAAGGGCTCCCTGACCCGGGGCGGGCAACACCTGGATCGGGTCGAGCACCTCGGTGACATCACCGAGTCGCCCGAGCCGCGCGAGGCCGGCCCGAGCCAGCACCACGGCATCGACGATGCCGTCGGTGACGAGCCTGATGCGGGTCTCGACGTTGCCCCGGATGGGCCGGACGTCGAGCCCGAGGCCGAGAGCACCCAGCTGCGCAGCTCGGCGGGGCGCACCCGTGCCGACCACCGAACCCGCTGGGAGCTCACCGAGCGTGAGTCCGTCGCGGGCCACCAGTACGTCTCGGCAGTCCTCACGAACCGGGATGGCGGCCACGACCAGGCCGGGTTCGGCGGCCGTGGGCAGGTCTTTCAACGAGTGCACGGCGACATCGATTCGTCCGTCGTGCAGGGCCCGGCGAATGGCTGACGCGAAGACCCCGGTGCCGCCGATCGTGGTCAGCGGCTCGGCCGAAAGGTCACCCTCGGTCGTGATCTCGACGAGCTCGACGTGGTGCCCGGCCGCGACCAGACGGTCAGCCACCCACTGCGACTGGGTGGTGGCCAGGGCCGAACGCCGGGTGCCGAGGCGCAGCGTGGTGCTCGCGCTCATGCCGTGCCCCGTTGGGGCGGCGCCGAGACGTTCGCGACCGTTCGCGGCTCCAGGTCAAAGAGCTCGCGCAGGGCGGTGGCATAACCGTCTCCGCCCTCTTCCATCGCGAACTCCTTGACGCGCACCGTCGGAGTGTGAAGCAGCTTCTCGACGATGCGGTGCACGGCCAGACCCACCTCGGCGCGCGTGCTGTCGTCGAGGCCCGGGGCGCGCTGGTCGAGACGCGCCATCTCGGTGGCGACGAGGGCCGCGGCTCGGGCCCGTAGAGCGGCCACCGTGGGGCCGACCTGCTTCTCGATGCGACGGGTGAGGTAGGCAGCCACCTCGCCCACGATCATGGCCCGCACGTGGGCGACGACGGCGGAGTCTGGGTGGGCCTCGAGCTGGGCACCCAGTGCCTGCAGGTCGATGACAGTGACGCCGTCGACCGGCTCGGGCCAGCTCTCCGGCGGCTCGACGTCGCGCGGGAGAGCCAGGTCGACCACGACCTGGGGGCGGCCACCGCGGCGGGCAGCACTGAGCGCCAGGTCGGCGCGGTCGATGACGTGCCCCACAGCACCGGTGCACGTGACGATGACGTCGTTGTCGGCGACGACGTCGGCCAGGTCGGCCCACGGCCGGGTCATGCCACCGGTGGCGGACGCCAGCCGCTCGGCACGCTCGGGAGTGCGACCCACCACCGTCAAGGTGGCGACCTCGGCGCGGCGCGCGGCCGTGGCCGCCAGGCCACTCATGCCACCGGCACCGATGACCGCCGCGCGCTGCTCGCTGATCGGCCCGAGCACCTGGGCGGCCCGTGACAGGGCCATCTGCACCAGGGACACGCTGTGCTGGTCGAGGTCGGTCTCGGAGTGAGCCCGCTTGCCGATGCGCAACGCCTGCTGGAAGAGCGAGTTCAGCGACTCGCCGGCCGAGCCCGCCGCCTGCGCCACCGCCAGGGCGTCACGCACCTGACCGATGATCTGCGCCTCACCCACCGCCATCGAGTCGAGCCCGCAGGTCACCGTGAAGGCGTGGGCGATGGCGTTGTCGTCGAAACGAACGTAGAGGTGCTCGGCGAGGCCGGCCGCACTGAGCACCAGCTCGTCACGGGGGTCGGTCGGCTCCGCCGCGATCGCGGCCCGGCCCAGGGACTGACCGCGCGTCACCGACCCGGCCGCGACGGCCAGCGCCTCACCGATCGCCGCGACGGCAGGGTGAAAGGCGGCAACCTCGGCGTAGACCTCAAGCCGGTTGCACGTCGAGAGCACCACGACCTCGGATGCCGTGGCCGACGAGAGCACGTCGGTGGCGATGTCGGTGGCACGGCTCTCACGGCGAGAGAGGTTCTCGAGCACCGACAGCGGCGCCGTGTGGTGGGAGAGCCCGATCACGAGCAGACTCATCGCGCCACCGCCGATCGCAGGTCGGCCGATGCGAGCGACTTTCGCTGGGCGTGGAAGGCGAGGATCTGCAGCTCGGTGGAGAGGTCGACGCGGCGCACGTCGACGCCGGCGGGAACCGAGAGCACGGCGGGGGCGAAGTTGAGGATCGAGGTGATGCCGGCCTCCACAAGGGCGTTGCAGACGGTCTGGGCGGCCGGTGCGGGCGTGGCGATGACGCCGATGGCGATCGGGTCGGCAGCGTGCGACCGGGCCAGGTTGCGCAGCGGCCGGATTGCGACGCCCAGCACGTCCTCCCCCTCGACGGCGGGGTCGTCGTCGAAGAGCGCGACGATCCGAAATCCCTTGGTGACGAAGCCGGAGTAGGACGACAGGGCCCGACCGAGGTTGCCCATCCCGACGATGGCCACCGGCCAGTCGACCGTGAGGCCCAGGGCGCGAGAGATCTCGAGCGCCAGCATCTCGACGTCGTAGCCGACCCCCCGCACCCCGTAGGAGCCGAGGTGGCTGAGGTCCTTGCGCAGCTGCGAAGAACGCACCCCCACGGCCGCGGCGAGCTCTTCGGAGGAGACCGAGGACACGCCGTCCCCGGCCAGGGCGGACAAGGTCCGGAGGTACTCAGGCAGCCGCGCGACGGTTGCGTCGGGGATCTCTCGACGCAGTACAGGATCGGCGGTCACGCTGGCTCACCGGCTCCTCTCGCTGAGGCGCTCTCCCGAACGCGGAGCACATGGGGACCTGTTCAGGCTAGACGTTTGTGAACCCATGCACAAAGTCAACAGTGCCGCCGTGTCACCGTTCGGGCTCCCTCGTGACTTCGGTCACTTCGGCGACGCCCGTCGCTCCGCCGTCAGGACGAGAGGGCGCGACGCAGCCGGGTCTCGTCGACCCGCCAGAAGTCATGCTGCCGCCCGTCGACGAAGGTGACCGGGACCTGGTCGGAGTAGCGCGCCAGCAGATCGGGGTCTTCCTCGACCGACCGCTCCTCCCACGACGCACCGACTTCGGCGGCGACCCGCTCGATCACCGAACGGGCCTCGTCGCACAGATGACAACCCGGCCGTCCGAGCAGGAGCACCCGGGCCGTCATCAGAAGAAGACCGACTTGCGCTGCATGAGCAGGCTGTAGAGCGTCTGCTGGATCGTCTCGCGCACCTGATCGGTCAGGTCGAACACCAGCATCGGGTCGTCGGCGGCATCCGGGCCGAAGCGCGTCGTCTCGATCGGCGGACCGAACTCGATGAGCCACTTGCTCGGCAACGGGATCAGGCCGAGCGGGCCGAGCAGCGGCCAGGTCGGCGTGACCGGGGCGTACGGCATTCCGAGCAGGCGGGCAACGGCCGGCATGTCGCCGATGATCGGGTAGATCTCCTCGGCGCCCACGATCGAGACCGGGATGATCGGCACCCCGGCACGCAGGGCCGCGGCCACGAAACCCCCGCGGCCGAACCGCTGCAGCTTGTAGCGCTCAGTGAACGGTTTGCCGATGCCCTTGAACCCTTCCGGCCAGACCCCCACCAGCTGTCCGCCGCTGAGCAGCCGCTGGGCATCGGTGTTGGCCGCCAGGGTGGTGCCCGACCGTCGGGCCATCGAACCGACGAACGGTGTCTGGAACACGAGGTCGGCACCGAGCATCCGCAGGTGTCGTTGCTTCGGGTGCTCGTCGTAGACGGCGACCTGGGTCATCAGCGAGTCGAGGGCGATCGTGCCCGAGTGGTTGGCGACGAGCAGCGCACCCCCGGTGTCGGGGATGTTCTCGACGCCCCGGGTCTCGACCCGGAACCACTTGCGGTAGAAGGGGCGTAGCAGCGGAAGGTGCACGTTGAGGGTGTAGTCCTCGTCGAAGCCGAACTCGTCGACGACGTAGTCGCCGGCGAGGCGTCGGCGGAGGTAGCCGAGCGTCTCGGCCACCTGACGCTCGACGTCGTCGGTCGGCACACCCGCCGACGAGGCGGCGGCCCGCAGCACGTTCACCGCCAGCTCGACGATCTCGGCCGGGCCGGGCCGGGCCTCGGAGTTGAACTCTGCCGCCTCCAGCACCGCACCGACCAGTCGTTCGGCGCGCGACTGCAGGGCAGCAGTGACCCCGGATGCCGCCCCGGTCGCCGACGCGTCGCCTCCCTCGCCCGTGAGATCGGTCGTGAACTCGGTGGTGAACTCGGTGCTGAAGGCCGGGGTGTCACCCGGTGCCGACGCCGCGACGTCAGGCCCCGCGGAGACGGTGGTCGCGGCGTCGGGGGACGGCACGGAGCGCAGCCGCGCCGGTGAGCCGGCGGCCGCCAGCCGCTTCGCCCGTTTGGCCCGGGCCTGGGAGATGTCGGCCCGGCTCGGGCGGGTGGGCCTCGACGGCGAGACCGCCGCGGGCGCCGAGTCATCCTCGGGAGTCGGGACCGGGGCCGACACGGTTGCTTCCGGTGGGGCCGAGGGCGCGCCCGATGCCAACGCAGCGGCATCCGACGTCGTGTTGCCGACCCGACGCTGGGCGGGGCTCAGCTCGACCGGGTCGCCGGGAGAGAGCAGCGGGGTTCCGGTTCGCCGACGGCGTTCGCCCGTGGCGCGAGCCGCACCGGCCGCGAACGACCCGCGAGCGCCCGATGAGCGATCCGCCGTCGCTCGGAGGGCCCGCCCGCTCGTGGCGGCGGACTTCCTCGTGGCCGCGGTGCCGGTCGAGGCCTTCCTGGTCGCGGCCTTCCTGGACGTGACCTTCTTCGCCGTAGCCGTACTGGGCGCAGCCTGACTGGCCGCAACCTTCTTCGTCGCCGCCTTCGTGGCTCGCTTGGTCCCGGCCCCGGCGGTAGGCGCCTTCGCCGTCGCTTTCGGGGCTGCCGCTTTCGGAGCGGCCGCCTTCTTCGTCGCAGACGCGCGCGCCGACCTCTTCGCTGTCGGCGTCTTATCGCGCGGGGTGCTTGTCACGGCTGGATCCTCTCGAAGACGCGCGACAGGGCACCGGCCGTTCCTCCGGCCGCAGTGCTCACCGCTCCCCCGACGTTCTCGCCATGGTCGGCCACGGGTACCAGCGGACGCAGGTGGCGGGCGAACTCCTCGAAGGTCGCGCGAGTGGAGTGCTGGGGTTCGAAGCCGAGCACCGTGGCCATCCGCTGGGTGTCCAGCCCGCGACCGAAGGCAAGAAAGGTGAGCTGCTCAGACGAGAAGTCGGCCAGGCCGCTGCGCTTGACCAGGTTGCCGATCACGCCCGCTGCCGAGAGCGGCACCGGCAGGATCGGCCGGCGCGCGATGGCGGCACACTGCAGCACCGTGAGGAAGCCTTCGCCGGCGACGTTGACGATGCCGACCGAGGCGCCGGTGGTGGCCAGGGCCAGGGCGCTCATGGCGTCGTCCTCGTGCACGAACTGGAAGCGGGCGTCGAAGCCGGCGGGCACCGGGATGACCGGGAGGGAGAAGTAGTCGGTGATGGCGGTGCGGATGCTGGGCCCGATGATGTTCGCGAAACGCAGCATGGTGATGTCGACGTCGGGCCGGCGCCGCGAGAACCCGCGCACGTACCCTTCGACCTCCACGGAGTCCTTGCCGAACCCGGTGCGGGGCAGCGACTTGGGGTTCATGTCCTCGCTGAACATGGCCGGGTCGCGAGGCGAGCTGCCGTAGATGGCGGCGGACGACTTGACCACGAGCCGCTTGACCGAGTCGGACTTCTGGCACGCAGCGAGCAGCTGCATCGTGCCGATGACGTTGATCTCCTTCTGCGTCACGCGCCCACCGGTGTCCTTGGGGGTGGCGATGACGTTCATGTGCACGACCGTGTCGACATCGGCCTGAGCGATGATGCGGCCGATCATCGGGTTGCGGATGTCGGCGCGCACGAACTCCGCGCGCCCGATCGAGTGCTTGGGCGGAACCACGTCGACGCCGAGGATGCGGTCGATCGAGGGGTCGAGGCCCAGCCGTCGCACGAACAGCCCCCCGAGGTAGCGAGAGACGCCCGTGACCAGCACGACCTTCGGCATCGGCTCCTCCTGTCTTTCGCCCTGTCGTCAGCGAGAGACACGATCGTCCCTCACTCCCCCAGAAGCCCCCCACCCGGGGGCTTCGGCTCTGCAGGTGCAGCCTACCCAGCCCGCTCCGAGCCGGCGGGCGCCCGGTGGTCAGGAACGCGAACGACCCCCACCCCGAAGGGAGTGAGGGTCGAGGTCGCGCGGGCGTTGACCACGGCGTCGCGGTCAGGCCCGCCTGATGTCACTTCTTGTTGCGACGCTGGTGACGGGTCTTACGCAGCAGCTTGCGGTGCTTCTTCTTGGCCATCCGCTTGCGGCGCTTCTTGATGACAGAGCCCATAGTTGTCCTTGATCCGATTGACTGGTGCTGACTGGTGAGGTGTGCCGACCTTCGGTCGACGCACCGTCAATCGGTAGGTCGAGGTCCAGAAGTCGAACAAGATGATCAGAGTAGCGTGTGCGCGGCCTCGACCTCAAAAGGGCTCCGGATGCTGTCCGGATTCGAGGCGGCGGCGAGCCGGGCCGAGTCGCCGCCGCCTCGCGCTCGGGTGGCCCGGCCGGTCGGCCGAGCCACCAAACGTGCGAGCGCGGCCGCCCTGTTGACGCTTGGCTGCCCCGTGTTTACCCGGTCGTTACCCCTGGTCGAGGGAGAGAAACCTCACGCCGGGAGCTGCCCCACGACTCACGCGGTGTCGATGTACGAGGTCTGCAGGTACGTGTGCACCGCATCCTCTGGCACCCGAAACGAGCGACCGACACGCACGGCTGGAAGATCTCCACTGTGCACGAGCCGGTAGACCGTCATCTTCGACACCCGCATGATCGAGGCGACCTCGGCGACGGTCAGAAACCGCACCTCGGCGAGCTTTCGCTCATTCGACATGTGCTACCCCGATCTGTAGAAGCACCCGCGCGTCACCGGCTTCCCCTCCGGTGAAACAGCACACGGGTACAGAAAGCAACACTAGGTGCAGTTGTGACTCAAGGGGAAGCAAAGAGGACAACGAAATCTGGGAACGCAAGGCGACACGCCGGTGAGAACGATGTGTGTCTGATGAACGCCGCCGATTTCACGGCGCCAGGCGCGCCAGGTCCCGCGGGAAGAGCGTGGCCTCGCGGATGTTCTCGGCGCCGACGAGGCGAGCGACCCACCTCTCCAGACCGATCGCGAACCCGCCGTGCGGCGGCATCCCGTGCGCGAACGCCTCGAGATAGCCGGCCAGCACCGCCGGATCGGTACCGGTGCGCGCCATCGCCGCCGCGTAGTCGCTCGGCCGGTGCAGGCGCTGCCCGCCGGTGGTCAGCTCGAGGCCCCGGAAGAGCAGGTCGAAGCTGTTGGAATACCGACCCACCTCGCAACGCGGGTCGTTCGGGGGGCACTCGGGGGGCGGAGCCCCCTGAGGGGCGGTGTAGAACGGGCGCTTCACCATCGGGTATCCCTCGACCGCAAGGAAGTCCGAGTCGTGGATCGTGCGCGCCCACTCGCTCAGGGCCCGCTCGTGCGCCGGGCTGAGGTCGGGCTCGTCGGGGTCGGCGCCGACCAGGGCGAGCGCGTCGCTGAAGTGGATGACGGGAAACTCCTCGGGCACCCGGGGCAGCGCCACGCCCAGGAGCGCAGCGGCGTCAGCGGCATCCCGCTCGATGGCCGCGACCATCCCGGCGATGGTCGTTCGCAGCACGGCGAGCACATCGCGGTGGTCGCGGATGAAGCCCATCTCGGCGTCGAGCGAGGTGTACTGCGCAAGGTGGCGGACGGTGTCGTGGGGTTCGGCGCGAAAGACCGGGCCGACCTCGAAGACCCGCTCGAACACCCCGACGAGCATCTGCTTATAGAGCTGCGGGCTCTGCGCGAGGTAGGCCGTGCGGCCGAAGTAGTCGACCGTGAACACGGTGGCGCCCGACTCGGTCGCGGTGCCGACGAGCTTGGGGGTGGCGATCTCGGTGAACTCGAGGGCGCCTAGAGCAGAACGGAACCCGCGCATCGAGGCGCTCGCGATCTGCCACGCCGCCCGATGTCTCGGATGCCGAAGGGTCACCGCGGCGTGGTCGAGCCGGGTCGGCAGTCCGGCCTCGAAGGTGGGCCGCCACAGCGGCGCGGGTGGCGCGAGCGCAGGCTCGGTGAGGGCGGTGAAGGTGGGGTCGGACAGCTCGGTTCCTCCGGGGGCTGACGGGTTGGCGCGCACCGTTCCGGTCACCTCCACGACCGTCTCCTCCGGCAGGGCCTGCACCGCTTCGATGGTGGTCGGGTCCTTGACGACGACCTGGGCGAGCCCGGAGCGGTCGCGCAGCACGACGAACGTGACGCTGGCGAGCACCCGGCGTCGGTGCACCCAGCCACTCAGGGTCGCGGTGGCGCCGGCCGGGGTGTCGGGCAGGTCTCGAGCGAGAACTCGGGCGCTGGGTGTGCGGGTGGGTCGATGGGTCTGAATCGGTTCATGGGAATGCATTGAGTCACCTCCGTGGGATCGTGCCCCGGAGGTGTGGGCGATGGGGAATGTCGCTGTGCCACCACACCTTTGCCGCCGCGAGATTGCGCCGGCCTCTGGTCGTGCTCGGCTCAGGATCGTCAGGCCCGTCGTCGCCGTGAGTCCAGACTAGGTCGCGGGCAACGGGCCGGTCCACTCCTTTGCGCCGCCCGGCATCCAGCACTTCGTGCGCGTCGCGCGGCGCGTCGCGCAACCGGTGTCGCCAACCCAGCACTTCCTGCGCGTCGCGCGGCGCGTCGCGCAACCGGTGTCGCCAACCCAACACTTCCTGCGCGTCGCGCGGCGCGTCGCGCAACCGGTGTCGCCAACCCAGCACTTCCTGCGCGTCGCGCGGCGCGTCGCGCAGGTGGTGTCGCCGGGGTGCGGTCGGTCAGTCGAAGTGGACGTCGAGGCCGTGCAGTGGGAAGACCGCGGTCCTCGTGGCCATCACAGCCCGGTCGACCTCACTGGCAGGGTCGTAGCCCATGTCCCAGGAGCGCCACCACAGCGGGCCGTCCTCGGCGGAGAGGTCGCCCATCCGGCGTGGCCCGGACCGCCCGGTCAGCTGCTGCACCTGATCGAGCCAGCCCTGGGGCACCTCCTGGCTGACCTTGATCGGGGCGTGGGCCGCGATGGCCGTCAGATGGGTCCAGGTGCGCGGAACGACACCGACGACCTCGTAGCCGCCCCCACCGAGAGCCACCCAGCGGCCGCCACACATCTCGTGGGACAGCCGGTGCATGGCGTCGGCTGCCGAACGCTGGGCGTCGACGCTCATCGCGAAGTGGCCCAGCGGGTCGTCGGCATGTGTGTCACAGCCGTGCTGCGACACGAGCACGTCAGGAGCGAACGCCCGAACGAGCGGCAGAGCGGTGGCGTGGATCGCGCGCAGCCATCCGGCATCCGACAGGCCGGGCGGCAGCGACACGTTGACCGCGGTGCCTTCGGCGCCCGGGCCACCGATGTCGGTGGGCCACCCGGTGCCCGGAAACAGGGCCCGCCCCGTCTCGTGCACCGAGATGGTGAGAACCCTGGGGTCGTCCCAGAAGATCCGCTCGACGCCGTCGCCATGGTGCACGTCGACGTCGACGTAGGCCACCTTCTCGGCGCCGTGGTCGAGCAGCCACTGGATGCCGATCGCGATGTCGTTGTAGACGCAGAAGCCGCTGGCGGATGCCGGCATGGCGTGGTGCAGGCCGCCGCAGAAGTTGACGCCGTGCTCGGCCTCGCGCTGCCAGACGGCGCGGCAGCTCTCGAGCGTCCCGGTGACGATTCGCGCGCTGGCCTCGTGCATGCCGACGAAGGCAGGGTCGTCCTCGGTGCCGAGACCGAACTTCTCGTTGGCGACGGCGGGGTTGTCGGAGGCGGCTCGCACGGCGGCGATGTAGTCCGGCGCGTGCACCGTGGCGAGCACCTCGTCGCTCGCCACCTGCGCCCCGACGACCTCGACCCCGGGGCTGTCGAACACCCCGAGCGCGTCGCAGAGCCGCGCAGTCAGGTCGAGTCGGACCGGCGCCATCGGGTGCGACGGTCCGAAGTCGTACTTGGTGAAGCACGGGTCCCAGACGACTCTGGCCAGAGTTGGCATGATTGAGACGCTATCGCGTTTCCCGCTGTCCCCTGATCGACCTAGGAGCAAACCATGGTCCGCAACCGGCTCTTCGACGAAGACGTGCTCGTCATCGGGCTGGGCCGCTTCGGCTCCGCCGTTGCCCTCGAGCTGACCAAGCTGGGCCACCGCGTCATCGCGGTCGAGCGCGACAGCGCCCTGGCCGAGACCTACGTCAACAAGGTCTACAAGGTGGTTCACGCCGATATGTCCAAGAGCACGTCCCTCGACATGATCCGTAGTGCCGAGCCGAAGATCGCCATCGTCGGCATCGGGTCATCGATCGAGTCGTCGGTGCTGGCCGCCGCGAACCTGGTCGACGCCGAGGTGCCCTCGATCTGGGCCAAGGCGTTGACCCCCGAGCACAAGCGCATCCTGACCCGAATCGGGGTGCACCACGTGATCTCGCCGGAGGCCGACTCCGGGCGCCGAGTTGCCCACCTGGTCAACGGCAAGCTGCTCGACTACATCGAGTTCGACGACGGCTTCGCGATCGTCAAGGTCAAACCGCCGACCGAGTCGATCGGCTTCACGCTCGAGCAGAGCGCGATCCGCCGCAAGTACGGCGTGACCGTCGTCGGGGTGAAGGCGCCGGGCGAGGACTTCACCTACGCCGTACCGCAGACCAAGATCTCGGCCCACCACATGCTCATCGTGAGCGGGCCTACCGAGCTCATCGAGCGGTTCGCCGCCCGCCCCTGACCGAGGGGCCGGGCCCGCCGTCCGAGCCGCAGTTGGTGCGGGAGGTGGGGCTGGAGTGGACGTGGCAGGTGGAGCTCAGAGCCGGGGCTGGGGACCGACGTCCTCACCCAGCGCGAGCACCATGGCGACCTCCTCGTCGCCGTCCTCCTCGCTCGCGATCCGCATCGGCCGGCGAAAGTCGGTGGGGCGAAAGCCCATCCCGCTCGCGAACGCGACAGCGCGACCGTTGTCGGTGCCGACCCAGTACACGAGATGGCTCTGGCCGCGTTGGCGAGCCAGCGAGGCGCCGTTCTTGACCAGATGGGTGGCGACGCCGGTTCCGCGGGCCTCGGGGCGCACCCAGAGCCCGAACAGCTCCCCGGCGCTGCCGTCGCTCACCTTGGCCTGACCGACGCTGACGACGCCGACCGCCGCACCGTTCTGCTCGGCGATCAGCCGGTTCGACCGGTTCATCCGTTCGCGCCAGAACGACTCGTCGTAGGACTCTTCCTTGGCGGCCTCGGCGGCAAAAGCCTCGGGCGACTCGCTCAGGGCCGCCAGCCGAACGGCTCGGAAGTCCTGCCAGTCATCTTCGCCCAACGGGCGCACGGTGATCTCGCTCATGGGTAGACCCTGCCATGAATGCCCGACACTGCGCACGTGCGGGACGGGTGAACACTTCGTGCCATCAGCCGTTGCCGGTCGCGAGCTGCTTCGAACGGGCCGCCGCGGCCTCGATGGCGTTGATGAACGCCGCCCTCACCTTGTGGTCGTCGAGCTGGCGCAGGGCCGCGACCGTGGTGCCGCCCGGCGAGCTGACCTGTTCGCGCAGCACCGTCGGGTGCTCCTTGGTCTCGCGCAACATCGTGGCGGCACCGTAGAGAGTCTGCACGACCAGATCGGTCGAGGTGGCGCGAGGAAGACCCAGCACCACACCCGCCTCGATCATCGCCTCGACGACGTAGAAGATGTACGCAGGGCCGCTGCCCGAGATCGCGGTGACCGCGTCGAGATGCTTCTCATCGAGACGCATCACTTTGCCGCACGAGCTGAGCAGGGCCTCAGCCTCCGCCAGGTGGGCGTCGGTGCAGTGCTGGCCCGGCGCGATGCTGGCCATCCCCTGGTCGACCAGGGCGGGGGTGTTCGGCATGACCCGCACCACCGACGCGCCATCAGGCAGGTGTGACTCGAGGAACCCCGTCGTGATGCCCGCGGCGAGCGAGATGACCGTGTTGCCCTGCACAACCTGATCACGCACCTCCTCGAGCAGCGAGCCCATGTCCTGGGGCTTGACGCACAGCACGAGGGTGTTGGCCGCGGTGGCGGCTTCGGCGTTGGCCAGCACCCGTACGCCGTACTTCTCGCCCAGCCCGGCGACCCGGTCGGGGGTCCGCCCGGTGATGATGAGGTCGCTTGCGGGGCGACCCGAGCGGAGCAGTCCCGACAACAGCGTCTGGCCCATCACGCCGGTTCCGAAGATCGCGGTGGTCGTCATACGCCGCGCCACTCAGCCCTTGGTCGCGAGGCCGCGCAGGAAGAACATGACGTTCGCAGGTTTTTCGGCCATTCGGCGCATGAGGTAGCCGTACCACTCCTCGCCGTAGGGGATATAAACGCGAAGCTGGTCGCCGCGGTCGGCGATGCGCTTCTGCTCATCGGGCCGGATGCCGTACAGCATCTGGTACTCGAACGACTTGGGGTCGCGTCCCGCCTGGCCCGCGAGGGCGCCGGCGATCTCGACCAAGCGTGGGTCGTGCGAGGCCACCATGGGGTAGCCCTTGCCCTGCATGAGCACCTTGAGGCAACGCACGTACGACTTGTCGACGTCGGCGCCGGCCTGGAAGGCCACCGACTCGGGCTCCTTGTACGCGCCCTTGCACAGGCGCACCCGTGACCCGGCGTGGGCCAGATCACGGCAGTCGGCCTCGGTTCGGTACAGGTAAGCCTGAACCACCGCCCCCACAAAGGGGAAGTCGGCCCGCAGCTCAGCCAGGGCCTCGAGCGTGTAGTCGGTCGTGGTGTGGTCTTCCATGTCGAGGGTGACCGTGGTGCCGGCATCCTGCGCGAGCTGGCAGACCTCGCGGGCGTGTTCGAGAGCGAGCTTGCGCCCGTCGCCGGGCAGGGCCTGTCCGAGCGCGCTGAGCTTGAGCGACACCTCGACGGTGCCGCCTTCCGTGAGCCCTTGGTCGCGCAACCCCCCGAGAAGCGACAGGTAGGCGTCCCGGGTGGCCTGCGCCCGGGACAGGTCGAGGCAGTCCTCGCCGAGGTAGTCGATCGTCGAGAGCCGCCCGGATGCCGCCAGCTCGCTCGCCGCGGTCACGACGTCGGAGCGCTCGGCCCCGGGCACGAACCGCTTGACGACGCCGCGCGACACCGGCGCCTTCTCGATGGCGTCGCGGATTCGCTCCTGCTTCGACAGCTGGAGCAGGGAGTTGCGCAGCAGGTCACTGGCGTCCAACGGTCTACCTCCGGTTCGGGGCGTTCACATGATCGTGCCCTGCCGAATCTACCGCCCAGGCCGCCGCCTCGCGCGGACCCGGTCGATGAGGTGATCCGAGGCGGCAGCGTCGAGGCCGTCCGGGCCGGGCGTTCGTCGCCGGACGGCGGCGTACCGTCGGGCGTGCAGGCGCGGCGACGGCTACGCGCCCAGATCGGGAGGACCTCCGATGCCGCTGAGCGGGTTCGGGCGTGCAGTGCAGTCAGCCATCTTTCGCGAGGGGGTCTTCGGGCGTCGCCCCGCCGTGCCGACCGACGGCACCCGGCTCGAGGATGCCGCCCGCCGAGCGATGTCACGCAAGGGATTCGCGTACGTGGCCGGCTCGGCCGGCTCCGAGGCGACCGCCCGGGCCAACCTCGCGGCGTTCGACCGGTGGCGTGTCGTGCCTCGAATGCTGGTGGACACCAGCGAGCGCGACACCGGGGTGACGCTCTTCGGCCGGCATCATCAGAGCCCGCTCATCGCCGCCCCTGTCGGAGTGCTTTCGATGGCCCACTCAGAGGCCGACCTCGCTGCGGCTCGGGGCGCGCGTGAGCAGGGCGTGACCCACGTGATCAGCACGCAGGCGTCGGTGCCGATGGAGCAGATCGCTCGTGAGCTGGCCGGCAGCGGGCACTGGTACCAGCTGTACTGGAGCAGCGACGACGAGCTCTTCGAGAGTCTCGTACGCCGCGCCGAGGCCTGTGGAAGCGAGACCATCGTCGTTACGCTCGACACCGCCTACCTGGCGTGGCGACCGCGCGACCTCGACCTGGGGCACCTGCCGTTCGCCCGGGGCGAGGGCATCGCGCAGTACACCTCCGACCCCGTCTTCCAGCGTCTCGTCGCCGAACGGGTCGTGGCGGCGGGTGAGCAGCCTCGGCCCCGCCCGCGGCCGACGCCGGCCGGGGTCGGCACCCTGTTGTCGATGAGTCGCAACCACCCGGGCAACACCCGCGCCAACCTCGCCTCCCCGGTGCCCCGCGCCGCGGTCGAGACGTTTCTCGACGTGTTCCCCCGGCCCACGCTCACCTGGGACGACCTGCCGAGGCTGCGCGCTCTGACGAGCCTGCCGATCGTGCTCAAGGGAGTGCTGCACCCCGACGACGCGCGCCGCGCCATCGATGCCGGAGTCGACGGCGTGTACGTGTCGAACCACGGCGGTCGCCAGGTCGACCGGTCGGTCGCGGCCCTCGAAGCGCTGCCCGCCGTCGTCGAAGCCGTCAGGTCGCGCGAGGCGTCGGTGCGGGTGATCTTCGACAGCGGCATCCGTTGTGGCGCAGATGTGTTCGTGGCGCTGTGCCTGGGGGCCGACGTGGTCGGGGTCGGCCGCCCCCTCGCCTATGGTCTCTCCCTCGCCGGCTCGGCGGGAGTGTCTGAGGTGTTGCGCAACCTGCGGGCCGAGGTCGACCTGATGATGGCCCTGACCGGATGCACGTCGCTCTCCGACCTCACCGAGGACCGGTTGGTGCAGGTGGGCGGCCCTTCCGCCTGAACGAGGGTGTGGTCAGGGGGTGGGGTGACCAACAGGTCGACGTGCGCCACCTCGAGTAGGGTCGGCCCGTGGATACTTCAAATTTTATAGTAACTCGGTTTGGGGCGGTGGGGGACGGTCGGTCGGATGACACTGCAGCGGTGCAGGCGGCCATTGACGCCGCCCACGCCCAAGGCGGCGGACAGGTCGTGATCCCTGCAGGCCGGTCGTTCCGGTGCGGCACGATCTCCTTGCGGTCCGGAATCGAGCTGCACCTCGAGGCCGGCGCCACGTTGCAGACCAGCGCCGACGACGCCGCCTACACGGTCCGTCGCCAGACCGGAGGCCTCGCCAACGGCAAACCGGACGAGGACTCCGAACCGAGCACCATGTTCATCACCGCCGACGGCTGTCACGACGTCTCGATCACCGGCCGGGGCACGATCGACGGCGGGGGCCGCTTCTTCGTTCGGGCCGACCTCGGCGACATCTACGAGATGGCCCATGTGCGGCCGTACACGGTCTTCCTGATCGGCTGCGAGCGAGTGACGATCCGGGACGTCACCATTGCTGACGGTGCGTACTGGACCGTCCGCCTGACCGGATGCCGCAGCGCCCTCATCGACTCCGTCACCATCGCGAACGACCTGCGTCTGCCGAACAACGACGGCATCGACATCGACACCTGTCAGCGCGTGCGCATCGCGAACTGCGACATCGTGACCGCCGACGACGGGATCTGCATCAAGACCTGCCAGGAGTCAAAGGAGTTCGGGGAGTGCTCTGACGTGACGGTCACGGGGTGCACCGTCGTCAGCCGGTCGGCTGCCATCTGCATCGGGTCCGAGATCGCCTCCCCCGTTCGCAACGTCGTGGTCAGCAGCTGCGTCATCTCCGACAGCCACCGCGGCCTGGCCTTCAAGCTGTCGGAGCCGGGCGGGGTGCACAACGTGCTGTTCACCGACATCGTCGTCGAGACCCGGTTCTTCGACTCACGCTTCTGGGGCGGCGGCGAACCCATCTACCTCTCGAGCTACCCGTGGCGAGGCGGCAGCGGGACCGTCTGCAACGTCCGTTTCCACAACATCCTGGCGCGCAGCGAGAACGGCGTCCTCATCCGCTCCGAGGAGCCGGGGTGCATCAGCGGCGTGGTTCTCTCTGACGTCCGGGTCGAGATCGACCGGTGGAGCGGCGAGGCCGGCGGGTTCTGGGACTTGATGCCGCACCCGGCCGGTACGCGAATCGACCACGACACGAGCGGCATCCACCTCGAGCAGCTCAGCGACGTTCGGCTCGACCACTGCGAGGTCGTCTGGGCTCAACCGGTGGCGTCCCGAGCGGCTGATCTCGACCAGGCGCTCACCGTCGTCGACGTCGAAGGCCTGCAGACGAACAACTTTCGCGGCGAACCCGCCCGGGTCTGAACCGGCAGCTCCCGCCCCGCGCCGCTCGCGAACTGCACGAATCGGGCAGCCGTGAAGGGTTGTGGCACCTCGTTCCACCGGTTACTGTAAAAATCGAACGAAGTGCGGTCAGCAATCAAATGCCGGTCAGGAACCGACTGTCCCCTTCGAGACCAACCCGAGCTCAACGGAGAACACCATGGGAGCACGCCCCCTTCGTACCGTCGTCGCGGTGGTCGCGGCCATCACTACCAGCGCGCTGTCGCTGGCCGGGGCCGGTGTCGCCTCTGCTGCGACTTCGAGCCACGGTTCGACACCGGCGGCTGCAGCGCGCTCAGGGCAGGTCAACATCGTCGACAAGGACGCAACTGCGGCGACGAAGTCGTTGTTCTCGTACCTCAGCACCACCAGAGGTAAGCAGGTGCTCTTCGGGGCCCAGCACACCACCGACAACGGAATCACCTTCACCAGCACCGGGCCCACCGAGACCCGGTCCGACGTGTTGGGTGCGGTGGGTGACTACCCGGCCATCTTCGGCTTCGACACCCTCATCCTCGAGGGCGGGGAAGGTCCTGGCGTGGCGGGCAAGTCGCTGATGGAGAACGTGGCCCCGTTCCGAGCGGACATCCAGATGGCACACCGGCTGGGCGGCATCCCCGAGATCAGCGCCCACATGGAGAACTTCGCCACGGGCAAGAACTTCACCGACCCGACCGGCGAGACGGTGAGCCACATCCTGCCCGGGGGTGACAAGAACGCCGCGTTCAACAGCTACCTCGACGCCATCGCCGCAGTGGCGAACACCTCCACCGACGCCCAGGGCAACGTGATCCCGATGATCTTCCGGCCCTTCCACGAGAACACCGGCAACTGGTTCTGGTGGGGCGCGGGGCGGGCGACCACGGGCGAGTACAAGGAGCTCTACCGCTACGCGGTCGAGTACCTGCGCGACACCCGCCACGTGCACAACCTGCTCTACGCGTTCTCGCCCAACGCCTCCTTCGCGGGCGACCAGGCCCGTTACCTGGCCACCTACCCGGGCGACCCGTGGGTCGACATCCTCGGATACGACGCCTACGAGTACAACAACGACCCCGACAACTCTGACGCCTACGTGGCCAGTGTCGTGACCGACCTCGCCATGGTCTCGCGCACCGCCGACTCACATAACAAGATCGCTGCGTTCACCGAGTTCGGCCGCAACGGCGCGCGCACCATCCAACCATCGGGAAACAAGAGCCTGCAGTTCTTCACCGCCCTGCTGAACGGCATCAAGGCCGACCCCGACGCGAGGCGCATCGCGTACATGCTGACCTGGGCCAACTTCGGGCCGGGTGAGGTCTACCAGATCTACGTTCCGAACGCGGCGTACACCGACGCCGATGGCGTGGCCCAGCCGGCGAACGAGCTGCTGCCCGACTTCCAGGCCTTCTACGCCGACCCCTACACCGCCTTCGCGCGTGACATCCCCGCCGACGCCCTGACCCAGACCGGCCTGATCGCCACCCCCGCCACGGCCACCCTGCGGGTCGTTTCCCCCGCCGACGGGGTGCGGATCACCGACCCCACCACCACCGTGCGCGTCAAAGCCACCGTCAACCCGCCGGCCTCCGTCTCCTTCACGGCCGGCGACGACCCCACCCCGCACCCGCTGACCCTCGGCGCCGACGGCTACTGGCAAGCCACCTGGGCCATCGGTGCCGGCAACCTCACCAACGCCAGCAGCCGCATCGACGTCACCGCCACCTACCCCGACGGCGGGGCGATGACCACCGCCGCCAACGTGATCCTCGGCGCCGCCCCGACCCTGGCCAACGGTGTGGTCGACACCTTCGAGGGCTACGGCGACAACGCCGCCCTCCAAGGGGCGTACACCTTCAACAACACGACGTCGAGCGACCTCACGCTCGATACCAGCGCCGCCTCGGAAGGCAAGAACGGGGTCTCGTTCGCGTACGACTTCAGCGCCAAGGACTACCAGGGCTTCGGCCGCGCCTTCACCCCCGCCCAGGACTGGTCCGGCTTCGACCAGATTCAGGCCCATCTGGTGCCCGACGGCTCGAACCAGAAGCTCGTGCTGCAGTTCGACGCCGGCGGCGCCACCTTCGAGGCCTACCCCTCCCTGGCCGTCACCACCCCGCTCGACCTGGCGATCCCCTTCACCGACTTCCAGGACAAGGCCGGCACCCACCCCGCCCCCACCGCCGAGCAGCTGAAGACGGTGTCGCAGTTCTACGTCTACCTCAACAAGACCGACAGCTACACCGGGCCCGGCAGCATCGGCCTCGACGACATCCACGCCGGTCTCAGCACGACCCCGCCCGGCCCGACCGTCATCGCCGTGCCGACTTCTCCGGTGTGGACCGACACCTGCGGCCCGAACAACAACGGGTCCTTCTCCGGGTACAGCAACACCGAGCAGTACACCTGGAAGGTCACCGACCACTCCACCCTCAACGGCAAGGTCGGCATCACGGTCACCGCCAGACCCGGCTACACCTTCCCCGACGGGGCGCGCACCCGCTGGACCCGCACTCAGGACAACACCCGCTGCGCCGCGTCGATCACCGCCACCACCACCGACCAGAGCTGTACCACCGCAGGCACCCCGGTGCCCGGGTCGCTCACCCTGGCCAAGACCGGCATCCGCTCGGCCTACGTCTATATCGGCCCGAAGACCGGCACCAAGGCCGGTGACCTCTCGGCGTTGGCACCCGGGCAGTACCTGGTCATCGCCACCGCCGAAGACGGGTCTGCGTTCACCACGGTGCCCGACGGGTGGAAACCCAGCCCCACCCGCGACGCCGACGGCAACGTCGTCAAGGTCAGCCGTGTCCTGACGATCGCCGCCGCCGGCTGCTGACCAGCGATGTCACCCCGTGAGCGCGGGACGGCCCGGTCAGGGCCGAACGGCCGCCCCGCCCTCAGGTGGATCGGTACAGTGACGCGTCAGAAACGTGCCATCACTCAACCGTCCTGGCACGACAGCGCTGCCCGGCCCAGCCGGCATCCGTGGAGGAGGCAGGTCGACGTGGCCCAGAAGCCATCGAGCCCGAAAGGTGCCCTCGCAGCCCACCGGGGTCTGCTGCTCGATGCCATCCGTGAGGCCGGCCAGGTCAGCCGCGCCGCGCTCGCTCGCAAGACGGGGCTCAACGCGGCCACCGTGACCCTCGCGATCCGCGATCTGCTCGCCGACGGTCTGATCGTCGAGACCGGGCTGGCGCCGTCCACGGGAGGCAAGCCCGCGGTGCTGCTCGCCCTGGCCACCGAGTCCCGCTTCGCCGTCGGGGTCCATCTCGACCACACGTCGATCACCTACGTCGCCGCCAACCTCTCGGGTGGCGTCATCGACCGCCAGTTCTCCCGCGGTGGCGCCGACGCCGGTGACCCCCAGCGCGTGGTGGAACGGATCGCCGCAGAGATCACGACGTTCGTGCGCCGGGCCGGCATCGACCGCGAACGGCTGGTCGGCATCGGGCTGGTCTCGCCCGGGCCCGCCACCTCGGCACGGGGCATCGCCCTCTCCTCCCCCGAGATGCGCCCGTGGGTCGACTTCCCCCTCGTGACCGCACTCGCCACGGCGGCCGGTCTGCCGGTGGTGCTGGGCAACGACGCCACCGCCTCCGCGATCGGCGAGTACTGGACCGGGCACGCGAAGGCGACCGACGTGTTCGCCACGGTGTACATGGGAACGGGCATCGGGGCCGGCATCGTCATGGCCGGGCGACCGATGATCGGGTCCAGCGGCAACGCCGGCGAGGTCGGGCACACCTGTGTCGTCGTCAACGGGGAACGCTGCTGGTGCGGGGCTGACGGCTGCCTGGAGACCGTGGCCGGTGCCGCCGCCATCGTCGGTCAGGCGCGAGCGGCCGGGCTGAGCCCTTCCGGCGAGTTCCTCGACGAACAGTTCGCCGACGTCGCCCGAGCCGCCTTGCGCGACAACCCTGCCGCCGTGCGCATCTTCGAGGATGCCGCTCAGTACGTGGCCGTGGCCGTGCAGTCGCTGGCCAACGTGCTCGACCTCGACCGCGTCATCCTCACCGGGCCGTCGTTCGGCATCGCCGGAGCGTTGTACGTGCCCACCATCCGACGCCGCCTCGAGCACGCCTTCTTCGCTCGGAACGCCCATGCCGTCGAGGTGACCATGTCGGCCAACGCCACCGTCGCGGCCGCCACGGGTGCTGCCGCGATGGTGCTGCAGCGCGAGCTGGCGCCGCTGCCCTCCATGTCGGGCCGGGTGGCCGTCGTCGCGGTCGGCTCCGAGCCGCCGAAGCGCCCGGGCCCGGCGGCGCCGTCCGCCCACCTTGCGCTCGCTGGAGACCACGTCACCGGCTGACTCA
>JAKDLG010000251.1 GCA_030452985.1 Humibacillus sp. | reverse complement strand
CTCAGCGAGCCGAGCTCGAGTAGGGCAGCAGGGCCATCTCACGGGCGTTCTTGACGGCCGTGGCGATGAGGCGCTGCTCCTGGGTGGACACACCGGTCACGCGACGCGCGCGGATCTTGCCGCGGTCGGAGATGAACTTGCGCAGCAGCGCGGTGTCCTTGTAGTCGATGTTCTCGACCTTCGCCGCCTTCAGCGGGTTGGCCTTCTTCTTGGGCTTGCGCACAACGGGCTTAGCCATCGTGGTGCTCTCCTTCGGGAAAGCCCGGGGTTTCTCGCCCCGGGATGGGGTTCTGCAACTGTGATTGGATGCCGCTCAGCTTGCTGAGCAGCGGATGCCGCGTTCCGACCCGGGCGTGCTCGGTCAGAACGGAGGCTCGTCGTAGCTCGGGGCTCCGCCCCAGCCACCGCCTTGACCACCCTGGCCGCCGGACGGCGCAGGCTGGCCACCGGAGGGAGACTGCTTGGGAGATCCCCAGCCGCCACCCTGCTGGCCACCGGAGCTGCCGGAACCACCAGAGCCACCGCCGGTGGCCCACGGGTCCTCGGCGCCGCCCTGCTGGCCGCCCTGGCCGCCTTGGCCGCCGGACTGACCGCCCTGGCCGCCACCACTCCAACCGCCGCCCTGGCCGCCGCCGGAAGATCCGCCGAAACCGCCGCCAGTACCACGCTGAGTCTTGTTGACCTTCGCCGTGGCGCTGCGCAGCGACGGACCGATCTCGTCGATGTCCATCTCGGTGACGGTGCGCTTCTCGCCTTCCTTCGTCTCGTACGACCGAGACTTGAGGCGGCCCGAAGCGATCACCCGCATGCCCCGCTGGAGCGACTCGGCCACGTTCTCGGCCGCGTCACGCCACACCGAGCAGCGCATGAACAGCGTTTCGCCGTCTTTCCACTCGTTGCTCTGGCGGTCGAACATCCGTGGGGTTGAGGCCACGGTGAAGTTCGCGACCGCGGCCCCCGACGGAGTGAACCGGAGTTCGGGGTCGGCGGTCAGGTTGCCGATGATCGTGATGACGGTGTCGCCTGCCATTGGATCGCTTCCTTGGGTCCAGAGGGGTGATCAGGGTTGATCGGGTATGACGGTCGGTTCAGGCGCCGGGACGCAGCAGCTTCGTGCGCATGACCGACTCGCTGAGGCCCAGCTGACGATCGAGCTCCTGAGCCGTGGCGGGCTCTGCGGTCATCGTGACGACGACGTAGATGCCCTCAGACTTCTTCTTGATCTCGTAGGCGAGACGGCGGCGGCCCCAGATGTCGACGTTGTCGACGGTGCCCCCGTCGTTCTTCACGACGGTGAGGAACTTGTCCATCGTCTTGTCGACGGTCCGCTCTTCGGTCTCCGGGTCGAGGATGACCATGAGTTCGTACTGACGCATGCTTCTAACCCACCTCCTTTGGTCTTGGCGGTCACGAGTCTCTCCCGTGACAGGAGGGTTGCATTCGTTCCACTGCGCACCAGCCTCGCAGACACCTCCGACACGGGTCTCGGGTCATCCACAGGGCCGTAACGGCGCGCGGTGCTTCCCGTCAGACTACCGGGCCCCGCGATCGCACCGAAATCGATCGAAGCAGTGCCATGCTGCGCGGCCACCTCGCGCTCGATCCGAGCATGCTTTCAGGTTCTGCCATTAGCGTTCCTACAGACGGCAGAGGGGGAACCATGAGTGCTGACCGGTACCGCGACCGCACGCTGCGCCTCGACGCCCGCACCCTGACGATCGAGCACTACTATTTTCCGTGGGCCGGGGCCGAACGGGTCGCCCTGACCACGGTGCGCACGGTGCAGCGCGCGCCGTGCTCGGTCTTTGGCGGGCGTGGGCGCCTCTGGGGGTCGACGACCTTGCGCTACTGGTCAAACTTCGACACCCGTCGCCCCGGCAAGGATGTCGGCTTCGTGCTCGACCTCGGCGGTCACATTCGGCCCTTCGTCACCCCTGACGATCCCGACGCCTTCGAGGCCGCTCTGAGGTCTGCGTTGCCCGACACGCCGTTCGACGTCGTCACCCGCCCCCGCTACGGAGTCTGAGCCGTCAGGCCGCTCGGCCGCATCAAAGTGACCACTCGACTGCTACATTCCGGCCACTCGACTGGGACGTTGCGGCCGCTCGAGCGGATCGAGCTGGCCACTCGACCGGGCCAGCGGGTCGAGTGGCCAGCGCAACGACGTCAGGGGACGATCGCGATCTCGCCCTTCACCTTCGCGGTGGTCGAGTCGTAGACGAGGGCGCCGCTCGAGCTGCGAACGACGAGCCGGAACGTATCTGCCCGACGAACGTCGGCGGCGGTCACCTCGTAACGGAACCCGGCCGCCCCGTTGACCTGCGCCGCACCCGCGAACCGGCCGGTGGTGCCGGTGACCACAAGGTAGTCGTAGGAGGTCGCCGCGACCGCGAGCCGGTTGCGAGGCGACCCGCCCAAGACGTAGCCGAACACCCCGTAGGGAGTATCACCGCTGGCGCGGTAACCCACTGCGAACGCGAACCGTCCCTTGCCCGAGGCCGACGGCTGGAACACCCAGGCCCCCTTGGGTGAGGCGATCGACCCCGCTCCGACCACCTGCCCAGCGCCTCGGTCGTAGACCACGAGCCGACCCGAGCTGTTCGAGCCAGCGTGGCCGAAGCCGTCGCTGACGGTGATCTTGACGGTGTAGAAGCCCGCCGCCCGGTAGGTGTGGGAACCGCTGACCGAACCAGCCACCCCGACTGAGCCCTCGGTCACCGTTCCGGACGACGTGGTTCCGTCGCCCCAGTCGACCACCGCGGTGTGCGTGTCGATCCGGTCGCCATCCGTGAACGGGGCACTGACGGTGACGGGCACCCCGACCGACACCGGCCCGCCGGGAACCACGACCGCTCCAACGACCGGTGCAGCGTTGCTCAGCGACAGCCCGACGACCACAGGGTCGTGGTCGGAGATACGGAACTCGTCAGGCGCGTAGAGGCTCGCGACCTGCCCCGCCGACTTGAACTCGGTGTTGTAGTCGAGCACCGCGGGCTCGTCGGAGTTGATGTGCCAGTCGGCGACCCCGGTCACCTGCGAGCGGATCGAGGCCGAGCCGAGGGCGTGGTCGAGGTAGCCCCACTGCCCGTCGAAGACGTACGAGTAGGCCTCACGACCGTTTCGGGCCGCGATGAGGTTGGTGAAGCCGGCCCCCTCGAGCGTGGTGATCGGGTCTTCCTCGGCGTAGGAGTTGAGGTCCCCGAGGATGAGCACGTCGGGGTCACCGGTGGCGGTCGGGTCGGTCGCGAGCCAGCTCGCCAGCAGCTGGGCCGCCCGCACCCGCACGGCGTTGCAGTTGGCCTGACCGTCACCGGCGTCGGGCACGGTGCAGGCGCTGCCCTTGCTCTTCAGGTGGTTCGCCACCGCGACAAACGTGCCGCCGGTGACGTTGTCGCGGAAGGCCTGGGCCAGCGAGGGCCGGTTGCGCGGGTCGACATCGCCACCCCCGACGAAGGCCTGCGTGTTCAGCGCGGCTGTCGCGCCCACCGGGGTCACGGCCGACGGGCGGTAGAGCATGCCCACCTTGATCGCGTCGTTGCCGAGGGCGTCGACCTGGCCGGTGCGCGCGTCGGCGTCGATGAACGCCCAGGTGCCCGTGCCGTCAACCGCGTTGAGCCGGTCGACGAGCACCTGCTCGGCGCTGCCGGGACCGTAGCCGTTGTTCTCCATCTCCATGAAGGCGACGACATCGGCATCGGTGCCGCTCGCGGCGGCGACCGTCTTGGCCACCTGTCGTTCGAACTCGATTGCCGTGTTGGCGCCCCGACAATCGAGCACCGCGCCGCTCACGCCGCCCCGACAGTTGTTGCCCGACGTGTCGAGCGTGGTGAAGAAGTTGAGCAGGTTCATGCCCGTCACCCGAAGGTCACCGCCGACGTTCGGGGGGTCGACCGGGCGCGGGTTCGCCGCGACGAAGTCGACCTGGCCGTCGAGCGCGTTCACCGGCCGGATGCGGTAGGCGTTCGGGCTGGCCGCGTTGCCGCCCCAGGTGTAGCCGAGCACCCCGACGAGGCCGGATGCCGTGTCGCCGCCGCGCAGGGTGTTGCTGGCCGAGAGCGGCTGACTGCCCCGGGCGAACGGGATCGGGTCGGGGTTCTGCGCCTGGGTCGCGTCGTCGAGGATGATCTTGCGCAGGTCGTTCTCAGCCTGCAGCGCCGCGGCAGGAGCGCCCGGGTTCACCACGTTGGTGGGCTGGCGCAGGCGGCCGCCCTGGCTCAGGGTGACCTGCCCGAAGCGGCCGAGCTGGTAGTGCTCGGTCACCGACATCGGCTGCGGCAGCCGCACCAGCATCCCCTCGTAGCGCTCCAGCGCGGTCGGGGAGGCCACCGGGAAGGTCACGTCGGTCGGCGCCACGGTGGCGGTGCCGCACACCGTCGGGGGGCTCGCGAGGCTGATCTGCGACTGCCCCTGGTTCTCGCCGGCGTTGCCGGTGACGGTGACGACGTCACCGAGCTTCACGGCATCCGCGTTGCTGCCCTCGAAGACGAAGATGCCGTCGGAGGTCGCCGGGTCGCCGTCACCCGCGGCGTCCTGCAGGTAGAACCCGCGCAGAGCGGGCGAGGGCCCCTCGTAGTCGCCGACGACGACCCCGCGGGTGGTCACCGGACCGGACACGGCAACCGTCTCAGCGCTGCCCTGGATGGCCGGGATCGTCGTGATGGCAGTCGTGCAGGGGTCGGTGGTGAGGGTGTCGAAGCGCACCACGACGTCGGCCGCCATCGCGTCGGGCGGGTCGTCGGTGTCGATGTCGGTGACCGACGCCGCGGCGACGGTGAGGGTGCACGTGTCGCCGAGGGCCAGGTCGGATGCCGGGTCGAGCGTGAATGTCGTGGGCCCGCCGGTGACCGTCACGGGGTGCGCACCGCTCACCGAGCAGGTCAGGCTGAAGGCACCGGTCGCGGCGACGACCGGCTCGCTGAAGGTGACCGTGAGGTCGGCGGTCACGGCGACACCGGCCGCGCCGTCGGTGGGGACGGACGAAGTCACGGTGGGGGCGGCATCCGGCGTCGGGACGCTGTCGATGGTGTGCGAGCCGAGACCGTCGAAGGTGTCGACCGGGTAGCCCAGCCACTGCGCCGCCGGGTCGAAGGCGTCGCTGCCGTTGCTGTCGCCGGCCTGCACGGCAGGCTTGCGCCGCAGGGTGTTGTCGGCGGTCGACGTGAGGCCGGTGCCCCACTCCGTGCCGGGGTCGAAGCCGATCTGCCCGATGACGTCAAGGGGCGCGGTCGCGTCGGTCTTGACCAGCGAGATCGCGTCGTCGCCGTTCCAGAGACTCGCCCCGGTGGTCTGGTCGGCAGCGGTGAGCACCGCCGGGTCGGCTGCTGAGGCGGCCAGCACGAACACGTCGCCGTTGGCGACCGTGCCGGTGAGGGCGATCGTGCTGGAGGAGGTCGACGACCCGTTGAAGTAGAGGCGAACCGCGTAGCCGGCAGACGCGAGGTCGACCGGGGCCCCGGTGCCGTTGTAGATCTCGAGGGCCTTGTTGTTGCTCGATCCCTCGACGTACTCGCTGAAGAACAGGTCGGTGGGCGCAGCGGAGGCGGAGGGAGCAGCCACGAACGGCACCACCCCCACAGCCAGCACGGCAGCGGTGAGACCCGCGACACGACGGCGAACACGGCGACGAGCAAGCATCGGTTTCCTCCCGTTCGGCGCGCTTTCCGCGCAACCTGCCGTCAGGCTAGACCGGACTACCGACGGGCGCGCGGCGAGAATGTCGACGCCAAATGAACGTCGAGAGGGCAGTTCGTGTCGTCGCTCCGCCGCCTCAGGTGCGCCGGACGACACGAACTGCCCTTTCGACGGGTCCAGTGCACGAAAGTGGCCACTCCACCTTTACGGAAGTGGCCAC
>JAKDLG010000069.1 GCA_030452985.1 Humibacillus sp. | reverse complement strand
AGTAGTTCTTGTCTCCGATCAGGGTCGGGGAGCGGCCTGCGGCCGGCAGCGCGGTCCCGACCAGGATGTCGGTCAGTACCTGGCGTTCATCGGCCTTGGCGCCGGTCAGGGCCCACCCGACCGGGAGCCCATGCACGGTGGTCACCAGGTGGAGGCGCAGCCCCCAGAAGTACCTCGAATGGCTGGCGCAGTACCCGTATTCGGCCCAGCCGGCCAGATCTGAGCGGTGGGCCGTCTCGCGGGATCGGCCGCACTCGACCGGGGTGGAGTCGACCAACCAGAGGTCGTCATCGGCGATGCTGGTCGCGGCGGCCAGCATCGTGATCAACCAGGTCATCGTGGCTGCGAGCTTGCGCAGTCGCTTGTTGTAACCGGACTGCTGCGGCTGGATCGGGAACATCCCGGCCAGGTCGCGATGGGCGTACCGCAGCCAGCGGGCCTCGCTGGTGTAGCCCAGCAGCGCCTGCATCACCGACAGAGTCAGCAGCTCGGCGTCGCTGATCTGCGGGTCGATCCCGACCAGTGGCCGGGCCGGGACCCGCTCAGGGTGCTCCTTCAGCAGGTCGTCACAGGTCACATAGAATGCCGTGGCAAGGGTGTCCAGATCGGCGTCCACGAGGGCCTCCAGGTTCGCGTTGGGTAGACAACGCCGAGTCTGGGCACCCTTCGCCATAAACCACAGCCGCCACGCTGGTCCCACCCGTCACACCCCTTGGACTTACTCATCTAGACAACACGGATCGGCGCCGGCGCCCGTGCTTTGCGAGGTGCCCTGCTCTGAGATGCAATGCCAGGGCACGCCATACTGCTGTTGTTGCCGTCGTGGGCGTTCTAACGTCAAGGTCATGGACAACGGCGGCGAGGTGCGCGAGTTCTTGGCTTCCCGGCGGGCCAGGCTCACACCCGAGCAGGCCGGTCTGGGCGCTGCTCGTGGTCACCGCCGCGTGGCGGGGCTACGCCGCGGAGAGGTCGCCGACCTGGCCGGGGTCAGCGTCGAGTACTACTCCCGGCTCGAGCGCGGCAACCTGCGCGGGGCCTCGCACGAGGTGCTCAAGGCTGTGGCCCGCGCCCTGCAGCTCGACGAGGCCGAACACGCCCACCTGTTCGACCTGGCCCGCGCCGCCGGCCCCGCCCTACGTACGCGTCGCCGCCCGGGCCGACCCCAGATCAGCGGGCACCTGCAACACCTGCTCGACGCGATGACCGGCGCCCCCGCCTTCGTCCGCAACGGACGCCTCGACGTCCTCGCCGCGAACCCTCTCGCCCGTGCCCTCTACAGCCCCGTCTTCGACCGTCAGCCCGAACCGGTGAACCTGGCCCGGTTCTGCTTCCTCGACCCCCGGTCTGCGAGCTTCTATCCCGACTGGGACGACGCGGCCAACACCACGGTCGCTCTGCTGGGAACCGAAGCCGGCCGCGACCCCTACGACAGGGACCTGACCGCCCTCATCGGTGAGATGTCCACCCGCAGCGACGATTTCCGGACCCGCTGGGCCGCGCACGAGGTCCGTCTGCACCGCAGCGGCACCAAGCACTTCAGCCATCCGGTCGTCGGCCGTCTCGACCTCCCGTTCGAGGCTTTTGCCGTCTCCAGCGATTCCCGGCTCACGCTCACGGCGTACACGGCAGCGCCCGGCTCGCCGTCAGCCGACAACCTGTCGCTGCTGGCCAGCTGGGCAGCCACCCAGGCCGCCGGCGACACCAACCACCACCTCACCAGCGCGCCGGACCCGTCCTGACGCTGGTCAAGCACCAGGAGCACCCGATGGAACTGCAGCACCCCGCACCCACCGTCAAGACGCCTGCGACGGCGTTCGTCGGCGACGTCTACCTGACGCCCATCTACTCCGGCACGGGCCCGTCCCGGATGACGGCCGCTCTCGTCCGCTTCACCCCCGGCGCCCGCACCAACTGGCACTCCCACGACGTCGGCCAGACCCTGCACATCAGCGAGGGAGTCGGCCTGGTCGGCACCCGCGACGGCACGGTGGTCCGAGCGCGGTCCGGCGACACCATCATCTGCCCGCCAGGTGAGGAGCACTGGCACGGAGCCACGGCCGACACCTTCATGAGCCACTTGGCCCTCCTTGAGGCCAACCCGGACGGTTCTGACCCCACGACCTGGCTCGAGCCGGTCACCGACGTCCACTATGACGCCGCGCAGCAGCACTGAGCCGAAACACCGCCGACAACCTGAAGGACCTTCCATGCCTGGCCAGAGCCCGCAGCCCCGTCAGATCGGCGGGGGCCGTCGCACCATCGGCGACACCGCCCCCAAGCTCGCCGACCTCACCGACGATGTTCTCTTCGATGACATCTGGAACCGCCCCGAGCTCGCCGCCCGCGACCGCAGCCTGATCACCCTCGCCGCCCTCGTCGCCGGCGGCGACGCTGATCAGCTGGGTTTTCACCTCGGCCGCGCCAAGGAGAACGGCGTCACCGAGACCGAGCTGATCGAGACCATCACCCACCTCGCCTTCTACACCGGCTGGCCCAAGGCCATGAGCGCCGTCACCGTCGCGAAGCAGGTCTTCGGCAGCTGACGGCCCGAACCCTCATCCGCACCACCACCACCACCCCACCACGCGAGGAGACTGAACCGGATGACCCAGGTGAAGCAGCGCACCCTGGGCAGCGCCATGAACGGCACCACCTTGCAGGTGTCGGCCATCGGGTTGGGCTGCATGGGCATGAGCCAGAGCTACGGTCCCGATCCTGGCGACCGGGACGCCATGATCGGCGTCATCCGGGCAGCCGTGGACCGCGGCGTCACCCTGTTCGACACCGCCGAGGTCTACGGTCCGTTCGTCAACGAGGAGCTCGTCGGCGAAGCTCTCGCCCCGGTGCGCGACCAGGTCGTTATCGCCACCAAGTTCGGCTTCGCGTTCGACGCGGACGGCAAACAGAGCGGCCTGGGCAGCCGACCCGAACAGATCCGCACCGCCGTCGAGGGGCCCCTGCGCCGGCTCGGCACGGACGTGATCGACCTGTACTACCAGCACCGCGTCAACCCCGACGTCCCCATCGAAGAGACCGCCGGCGCAATCAAGGAGCTCATCCAGGCGGGTCTGGTGAAGCACTTCGGCCTGTCCGAGGCCGGTGCCGCCACGATCCGCCGCGCTCATGCCGTCCAGCCCGTCACTGCTTTGCAGAGTGAGTACTCGCTGTGGCACCGCACGTTGGAGGCCGAGATCCTGCCGACCCTGACAGAGCTGGGCATCGGCCTGGTTCCGTTCAGCCCGCTGGGCAAGGGGTTCCTGACCGGCACCGTCGACGCCACCACCCAGTTCAGCGCCGGCGACGTCCGCGCCGGCATCCCCCGGTTCACCGAGGAGAACCGGGCCGCCAACCAGGCCCTCGTCGACCTGCTCGGCCAGGTCGCCACCGCCAAGGACGCCACGTCCGCCAAAGTAGCCCTGGCGTGGTTGCTGGCCCAGCAACCGTGGATCTGCCCGATCCCGGCACCCGCCGGCTCTCGCGGCTGGAGGAGAACGCCGGAGCGGCCGACCTGCAGCTGAGCGAGGAGGACCTCGCCGACATCGAGACCGCCGCCTCACGCATCCAGGTGCACGGCGGACGCTACTCCGAACAGATGGAACGGATGACCGGTCTCTGAGCCCACGGTCGGCGGCGTGCTACCGCCGCTGCCGAAGACCTCGACACGGTCAACCAGCCAGCGGGCGGAAAGTGAAGCGCGACCGGTTCCAGGTCACGGATGCGAATGGGCTCACGAGGCGGTCTGACCGGGAGGCAGGGTCGACGTTCGACGACCGAAGTCGGGGGCGTCGACGCAGCCCAGTGGTGCAGCAGCAGCGGCGTCTCTCGCACGCCCGACCGAAGCGACGACCACCCGGCCGTCGTCGCTCAGGTGGCGTTACGTGGTGCTCCGGAGGTGGCCCTTCGTGTCGCGTGGCGCAGGTAGACCACACCGTTGCCGAACCTTCGATGGTCCAGTAACTCGAGGTCGAGTCGTACGCTCCGGGGCAGCGCCGGCTTGCCGCCGCCCACGAGCACGGGGCACACGAGCAGCACGCACTCGTCGACCAGACCGTGCTGGAACGCCTGCGCCGCGAGGGCCGCACCGCCGATACTCAGGTCCGAACCAGACGCCTCCTTGAGCTGTCGTACCGTCTCCGGCTCGAACTGCCGCTCGATCCTCGTATGCGCCGTGGACACCCCTTCGAGCGTCGAGGAGTAGACGACCTTGGCGGCGTCGCGCCAGATCTCGGCGTACTCGCGAACGACCGCTGGCTCGGTCGTCAACCAGTCGTCGTTCTCCCAGACGCGCATCGTCTCGTACATCCGACGGCCGTAGAGCGCGTGCCGATGTGCCGCTCGTGCTCGTTCCAGAACGCATGCACTTCGTTGTCTGGCACGGACCAGTCGAAGGAGCCACTCTCGTCCTCGAGGTAGCCGTCGAGCGAGGTGTTGGCCGCGTAGATCAGCTTGCCCATGGGTGCCTCCGGTCGGACGGGTTTGCATACAGCCTCCAGCGTCAGGGGAGCCCCGGCAAGAGCGTGGACCTCTATGACGCTCTTGACCCCGGCGCGCAGCGACTTGGAGGTGTACCTCTGACCGTGTCAACCCAACTTGGACCCACAGGGACGGGTGAATCCGACCCCACTTGGACCCCTCGCCAACGCGCTCTCAGTGCCAGTGGCGGACGTTCTCACAGCAAGATCCCGCCCGGGTGTTTCGCCACACGCGAAGGATGACCGCTCGTGTTACGCAGCCGATGGTGACCCGGCACGCGCCCGCCGGTCCCTAGAATCGAGGCCCGCGCAGACCAGACCAGAAAGTGAGTGATCGTCCCCTGACTGCTGCACCCGAGCCGATCCGCGGAACCGTCGCGTTCGTGGCGGGAGCGGCGATCCTGTTGACGGCGGCCAACCTGCGCCCGGCCGTGGTCGCGGTCTCGCCGTTGCTGGGTCAGATCCGCGCCGACCTGAACCTGAACGGAACCGTGGCCGCTGCTGACCACACTCCCGGTGCTGTGCTTCGGCGTCTTCGCCCCGGCAGCACCCCGGGTCGCGCGACGCCTGGGGCTGGAGCGGACCATCGGCGGCGCGCTGCTGCTGCTGCTGGCCGGCATCCTGGTGCGGATCGTTCCCGGACTGGGCGCGCTGCTCGCGGGCACCACCTTGGTAGGCGCCGGCATCGGGGTCATCAACGTCCTGCTGCCCGCCCTCATCAAGCGAGACTTCTCCCACCGGGCCGGGCTGCTGACCGGGCTGTATTCGATGACCTTGTCGTTGGGCGCCGCCGCCGCGGCAGGGCTGACAGTGCCGCTGCAGCAGGTGACGGGACAGTCGTGGCAGCTGACCCTGGCCGCGTGGGGCCTGCTGGCCGTGCCGGCCCTTGCGCTGTGGGTTCCCTTGGCCATGACTGGCCAGCACGTGCCTCCACAGGCAGGCACCGTGACGCTGTGGCGCCAACCGCTGGCGTGGGCCGTGACCATCTTCCTGGGGATCCAGTCGCTGATCTTCTACACGTGCTCGGCATGGCTGCCGCTGTACCTGACCTCACTCGGCTACTCCCCCGCAGCCGCAGGAGGCATCCTGGCCGCGTTCGGGCTTTCCGGAACCGCCGCCTCCCTCGTGGTGCCGATCATCGCCATCCGGCTGCCAGACCAGCGCTGGCTGGCCGTGGTCATCAGCGCCGCGGCCGGGGTGGGTCTGGCCGGCCTGATCGCCTTTCCCTCCAGCGCGCTGGCCTGGGCCATCGTCACCGGCGTCGGGCCCGGCGCCGGGATCAGCCTGGCCCTGTTGATGATCGTCCTGCGCGGAGCACACGCCCAACAGACCTCGTCACTGTCGGGGATGGCGCAGTCCGTGAGCTACATCCTGGCCGCCATCGGACCCATCCTCATCGGCACCACCCGCGACATCACCGGCTCTTGGGCGGCCGCCTTCAGCGTGCTCGCCCTGTTTGTCGTGCCACAGGCGATCTCCGGCTACCACGGCGGGCGAAACGCCACTCTCTCCTGATCGACTGCGAAGATCGGGTCAGAGTCGCACTCGCTGATGGCGTCCGCCGTGCTGTCGCTGGTGCTGTGGATGTACCGGTCGAGTCGGATGCTCCGCTGCACCCATGCTCAGGCCGTGCCCGCGTGGTCCGACACACGTGCCGCTGCCCTCGAGTCCGTGCCCGGCAGCATCACCTTCGCTCGCCATCAACCTGTGCTGGAGTTCGCCGTTCGCACGGCCTACTGGCCGGTACGGCCGTCGATGCACTCACGCAGCAGGTCGGCGTGACCGACGTGGCGGGCGTACTCCTCGATCACGTGAACGACGATGTCACGCGCCTCGACCTCCTGGGCGTCGACGATGATCGGCGCGTCAAGGACCAGGTCGGCGTACACACTGCGGGCGTGCTCGACCTCATCACGCCACGTGTCCCACGCTTGGGCGACGACCCCGTCATCGGCCACGGCCTGGTTGAAGTCCAGGTCCGGGTCCTCTTCGGTGCGGTAAAGGCGCGGCAGCTCGCTCTGCCCCTCGAAGACCCGGCGCGTCCACGAGTGCTCGACCCGAGCGAGATGGCGGATCATGCCCAGCAGCGACATCGTCGACGGTGGTACTGACCGAGCGGCCAGCTGCCCGACGGTGAGCCCCTCGCACTTGAGCTCGAAGGTCATCCGGTAGCGGTCGAGGTATTCCGCCAGTACCGCCTTCTCACCCTTTCCGGGCTTCAGCGCCTCTCGCGGGTCGCTGCCCGGCTCAGCCCACATGCCATCGAAGTTCACCTGACCAACCAAGCAGAGGCCAGCTGACGCACCAAACCAGTTTCGGCAGCGACGCGGGACGTCACCAGGTTCTGACCATCCTCACCTCGCTACGACCGACCGAATCGCGGCAGAGCGGATGCATCCTCAGGCGCTTTCGTGATCGAGTCGATCGAGGATCCACGAGCGCACGAGCGTGGAGGCTGGCAAGTGTTTGGCGTCAGCCACGCTCTGCACTCGTGCCTGCTCCTCGGCGCTGAGTCGCACCGAGTACACCTGTGACCTGTTCGGGCGCACCGGTCGGACGCCGTCGGGAAACGCGTCGTTCTTCGTGCGCTCTGACTCCTCGCGCAACCGCGCGATGAGCTCAGGATCAGTCGTCTTGGCCATGGTCGAGTCCTTCCTCGTAAAACTTCAGGTCGGCGCCGGTGGCCGGCTAGGCGTTGACCCCGTGCAGGTCCCCGTCCAGGTCGCGATACGCGATCACCACTAACACTCGTCCAGCACTTCGTGAGCGCCCGACGAACCGCGCGGCTCCCACACGAGACTTCGGGTCAGGCTCGAACGCGACCATGTCCGTATCGCCCAGCACTTCCTGCGTCCAGGCTGCCTCGATGTCGAGCCCGTCTCGATACCGACGGGACCGCGCACGGATGTACGCCTCCGAATCTGCGTCCCAGTTGAGCTCTTCGCTCACAAAGTGAGTCTGTCACGTCATACGATGTAGTACAAGTCTGAAGACAGTAGAGACACCCTGAACGCGGCAGTTGAGGAAGTCGCGGAGGCGCCTATGCATAGCTGCGCATGCGGGCCGGCACCGAGGGAGCCGCGACGATCGCCACCCGAGCCCGTGCGCTGCCCTCGCCATCGCTCATCGCCGTTCTACGGTGCCAAGGGCGCGCGTGGGGATCCGCTAGCGGCTTCGTGCGTCGTTCAATAGAGCCACGGCCCTCGGGCCGACGCCGTGGAGATCGCCCAGCTCCTCGAGATCCTCGGGCAGATCGGATAGTGACCGGTAGCCGGCGTCCACCAGGGCACCGGTGGCCGGACGACCGATCTTGACCCCGTCAAAAATCTGCCCACGGTCACCAGGGTCATTGGCCGTCTGCGACATCTCGACTCCTCACGGTTTCGGCTTTCCTGATGATGACAGCCGCCGCTCGACATCTGTCGAGAAGCAGCCAAGACTGCACGACTCTGAGCGTGCCACCTTGCCCAACGGGCCCGTCTGACACCAGCCGCGCGAAGTAGCTTGGCGCACGCACTATCTGCGACGGTTCCGCGTGGTTGATCGTCGCTCAGTGGCGGCGCGTTATGAGCAGCTCGATGGTGCAGGTTGGGCCGGCCGCGTGGGCGAGTCGTCGGTCGCCGGTGAGCAGGGTCGCGTCCAGTGCCTCGGCCAGGGCGGCGTAGGCGGCGTCGTAGGTGGTCAGGTTGTCCCGCAGCTCCCAACAGCGGGGCAACAACGCCAGGTGCGCGGCGCGGTGCATCGGCAGCGCCGCGAGGTCGGTCATGGCCAGCTCGGCCCGCCGGTTGTCGAGCATCCCCACCCGGTTCTGACGACGCAGCACCGAGGCGACCTCGAGGTCGACCAGCTCTGGAGCGGCCAACGTCTCTCCGCGAAGTCGGGCGCGCGCGGCATCCCCGTCGGGGCCGTCGTCGGCCAACGCGACCGCAAGGACGCTGGCGTCAACGACGAGCACGATCCCCGTGCACGGTCTTGACCGCATCCGCGAGCGGCACCGACCCGCCCGAACGCCCGCCGGCCCGGTCCAGGACCTCCTCCACCGTGGGCTGGCTGGCCTCGGCGATCAGCCGTGAGCGCAGGTACTCCTGCAGCGACTGGTGCGCGGCGGCAGCCCGTTGGCGCAACACCGCGTGGGTGCTCTCCGGGACGTCCTTGATCTGAACACTGGGCATGGCGCCATTATGGCGCCTGAGGCGCCGAACCACAACCATCCGATCATCGGCAGTTGAGGACGTTCGCGGCCCCGTCGGCCGTCCCGCACGGCTGCTCCAAAAGGGATCCCTTCTGCAGGCACTGACCTACGTTGCGCAACGGGGTACTGAGCTACCTGGCACGTCCGACAAGCAGCAACGCCGAAGCGACCATCTGGCTGGCCAAGCTGCGCCTCCTCGCGCTGGTGGCTGGGTGACATCACCTCGCCCGGTGTAGAGATCACCGGAGCCGCAGCTGCCCTCCCCTCGCTGTTCGGCGTCTTCGACCTTCGCGATCCGAGCTTCGACATCGTCACCCTCGGGGACTGCGTCATCCCGCCCTCCTGGAAGCGCACGCGCCTGCCGACGGCGCGGCACCTTCGGCCACACGCCGGTGCCCGAGAGCAGCGAGTCCCGCCGCTGCCTTCAGAGCTGATCCCCTCCGGTCGGGGGAGATGCTGCGGCGTGACGACCGAAGCGTCGACCACCTCGGGAGCGGCCGACCGGACAGGCGTCGGCCACCTACGAGCGCTCGGCCCACCAGGCCCGGAGGCGCTCGCGGGCTGCATCCTGGCCGATCGGCCCGTCGTCGAGCCGAACCGCGAGGAGGAACTTGTACGCTTCGCCCAGCACCGGCCCAGGTTCGATGCCGAGGGTCTCGGCGATCTCGTTGCCGTCGAGCTCAGGGCGAACGGCGGCGAGCTCCTCCTGCGCCGACAGCGTCTCGATACGAGCCTCGAGGTCGTCGTAGGCCCGTGACAGGCGCATCGCCTTGCGCTGGTTGCGGGTCGTGCAGTCGCTACGGGTCAGCCGGTGCAGGCGGGTCAGCAGCGGGCCGGCATCCGTGACGTAGCGGCGCACGGCCGAGTCGGTCCACTGGCCGTCGCCGTAACCGTGGAAGCGCAGGTGCAGCTCGATCAGGCGCGTCACCGCCTTGGTGGTGTCCTTGTCGAAGCGCATCGCCTTCATCCGCTTGCTCGCCAGCTTGGCGCCCACCAGCTCGTGGTGGTGAAAACTGACCCCGCCACCCTTCTCGAAGCGGCGCGTGGCGGGCTTGCCGATGTCGTGCAGCAAGGCTGCGAGCCGCAGCACGAGGTCGGGGGCGGGCACCGACTCGGCCGGCCCGTTCGCCGGCCCTTCGAGGGCGATCGCCTGCTCGAGCACGATGAGGGAGTGCTCGTAGACGTCCTTGTGCCGGTGGTGCTCGTCGACCTCGAGTCGCAGCGCGGGCAGCTCGGGCAAGAACACCTTCGCCAGGCCGGTGTCGACGAGCAGGGTCAGCCCGGTGCGCGGCGCGGCCGAGAGCAGCAGCTTGACGAACTCCTCACGCACCCGCTCGGCCGAGATCATCGTGAGCGTCTCGGCCCGCTCGGTCATCGCCGCCCGCACCTCAGGCGCCACGGTGAAGCCCAACTGAGCGGCGAACCGGGCCGCCCGCATCATCCGCAGCGGGTCGTCGGCGAACGACTCCTCGGGCGCGGCCGGCGTCATCAGCCGGCCGGCGGCGAGGTCGTCGAGGCCGCCGTGCACGTCGACGAACTCGAGGCTCGGCAGCCGGATCGCCATGGCGTTGACGGCGAAGTCACGTCGCACGAGGTCACCCTCGAGGCTGTCGCCGAACATCACCTCGGGCTTGCGGGAGGTGCGGTCGTAGGTGTCGGCCCGGTAGGTGGTGATCTCGACGACGTGGCTGCCCTTGCGCATACCAATCGTGCCGAACTCGCGACCGATCTCCCAGTGGGCGTCGTGCCAGCCGGCGACCGCGGCGAGGATGTCGTCGGGCCGGGCGTCGGTGGTCAGGTCGAGGTCGAGCGAGGTGCGCCCGAGGAACGCGTCGCGCACCGGCCCGCCGACGAGCGCCAGCTCGTGCCCGCGGGCGGCGAACCGCTCACCGAGCTCGGTCAGCAGCGGCAGCACCGGGGCGAGCCGGCTGACGGCCTCCCGCAGCAGGGGCCGCGGGTCGTTGACGTTCGGGAGCGAGGGCACCGCGCAAGCCTAGGTGAGCGGCATCCCGGCGACCCACCCCTGACCGGATGCCGCTCAGCCCCTCACAGCCCGCCGCACCCCCGCGACCGGAACCACGCACCAACCCCGCCACGGTTCGACTCCTGCGGCGGGCAGCTGACCGACCCGGACCGCATATGAGATTTGGCTATGGTGGCGACATGAGCGCGCAGGCGGCCCCCGACCCGGTTCCGGGTCGCCGTCTGCCCTCGGTCGAGGAGCGATCGGCCGGCGGCATCGTGGTCGACATCCGCGACGGGCGGGCCCTCATCGCCATCATCGCCCGACGCAACCGGGCCGGACGCGTCGAGTGGTGCCTACCGAAGGGCCATGTCGAACCCGGCGAGACGCTCGTCGAGACCGCGGCCCGCGAGGTGGCCGAGGAGACCGGCATCACCGGCCGCGTGATCATCGAGCTCGGCACGATCGACTACTGGTTCGCCACCTCGACCAAGAGGATTCACAAGTTCGTGCACCACTATCTGCTCGAAGCCGTGAGCGGAGAGCTGTCGATCGAGAACGACCCCGACCACGAGGCCATCGACGTGGCGTGGATGGCCCTCGACGAGGTGCAGCGTCGGCTGACCTTCCCGAACGAGCGACGCATCGCCCAGACGGCCTGGAACCGGTTGGCGGGCACGGCGTGAGGCAAGTCGGGCCCGTGGGGGCCCGGGAACCTCAACGGCCGCAGGCGTCTGGCCTCCCGGCCCGACGCTCGCGCCACCGGTTCAGGGCCCGGCTGCGATCACGCACGCTAGGTGCCGGAACCGTCGGTGCCGTCATCGCCCTCATGCTGGCGTCGGCGCTCGGCGCGGGCCCCACCGCGAGCGCCACCCCCCCGCCGTCGGTTCGCGTCGCCGGCGTCAACCGAGCGCAGCCGGCGGTCGAGGTCGCTGATGCCAACGATGCCGGTACCGCCGGTGACGCGGCCACCGTGCCCCAAGTGACGCCCGTCGCCGACCGCGCGGTCGTCACCCTGGACACCCTGAACCCGACCGTCGTTGCCCCCGGTGATGCGGTGACCATCACGGGAACCGTGACCGCCCCCACCACCGGCCCGCTCACCTCCCCGCGCGTCCGTCTTGTGCAGGGGGCCCCGGTGACGAAGCGAGACCAGATCGACACCTGGGCGTCGGGCGCCGACCCGGCATCCGGCCCGCAGCTCGGCTCGGTGAGCCTGCCCTCGGTTCTAGCGTCGGCGACCGCAGAGTTCACGCTCCGACTGCCCAGCGGTGCGGTGCACAGCAACAAGGCGTTCGCCGCCCTGCCGGTGTCGGTCGAGGTCGTGCAGCAGAGCGCGTCCGAACCGGTGGGCATCGCGCGCACGTTCCTGGCGTGGAACGCCCGCAAGGAGTACGACAAGCTGCAGATCGCCACGGTGCTGCCCATCACCCTTGACCCCGACGTCGAGCTCTTCTCGCGCGTCGCGGAGGTGCGAGACCGGGCCTGGCAGTCGGCCATCGGCCCCGACTCCCGGATCAGACGCATCATCGACGGCGCCGCGAACTCGTCGATCACCCTCGCCGTCGACCCGTCGGTGTTCGGGCCAGAGGCCATCGACCCGGTGACACCCGCCCCGTCCGGTCCCGATGACCCGCAGAGCACGACACCGCCGAACACGACACCGACGAACACGAGCCCGGATGTCGCTGACCCGGGTCAGCCGACCACTCCCTCCTCGGACTCCCCGACCGGGCCGCCCAGCACCACGCCGGCCGAACCGTCGGCCACCCCAACCGACTCAGACGTCGAGGGAGCCGACGTGCGCGCCCTCTCCGCCGGCCTCGTCCGATCCCTCGCGGGGCGCTCGCTCTGGGCCCTTCCCTACGCCGATGCCGATCTCGCTGCCACCGTCGACATCGCCCCGACCAACCCGCTCGTGCGCGACCTCGTCGACCGGGCCTCCCTGGTCGCCAAGGTGGTCGGACACCCGGTGCGCTCCGACATCATCTGGCCGGTCGACGGCCGGATGCCGGCCCGCCGCGAAGTCAACCTGCGCACCATGCTCGCCGGGACCACCGTGAAGAAGGCCGCCGGTGTCATCGTCAACCAGCAGTCCATCACCGGTGCCTCCCCGTACACGCCGACCGCTCGCCGGGTGGCGACCGGCGGCACTCGGCTGCTCGGTTACGACCCGCGGCTGTCGGCGTTGCTGCCCAACCGCTCCGGCCCCTCTGCCGCCTCGGGAACGGCGGTGGCTCTACCGGTGCAGCGCTACCTCGCCGAGACCCTGGTGATCCTCGGCGAGCGGTCGGGAACGCCCCGTTCCCTGCTCGTGGTGGCGCCCCGCACCTACGACCCGGATGCGGCCGGCCTGGCCGCGTTCGTCGCCGCCACGTCGACCGCCCCCTGGCTCACCCCCATCGACGCGGCGTCGCTGCTGACCGACTCGGGGGCCGACCGGGCGCTCAAGCAACAGCAACCGGTGAGCACGTTCCCGGCCACCGTGCCGCCGCCCACCCTGAACCGCCGCCGGCTGGCCCTGATGGAGTTCCAGCGGGAGAGGTTGAACCGGGTGGCCGGCGTGCTTCGCGACGGCGAGCAGTTTCAGCGCACCTACCGTGAGGTGCTCGACGAGCTCGCGAGTGTGCGGTGGCGCTACCAGCCGGCGTCCTGGTCCCAGCTCAGCACCACTGTGGCCGCCGAGACCCGGGCTGCCACGAGCGCCATCAAGGTGGTGGCGCAGAGCGTCAACTTCCTCGCCGAGAAGGGCACCCTGCAGATCACCGTCGAGAATGGGCTGCCCTACCAGGTCGAGGACATCCGGCTGGTCCTCGCTCCGTCCAACCCCCGCATGCAGGTCGTCACACAGCCGGGGCCCATCAGCATCGCCCCCAGCTCGAAGCGGGTCGTGCCCGTGCCGGTCATCGCCGTGGCCGCGGGCGAGGCCGACATCCGTGCCTTTCTCACCACTGCCGACGGCACCCCGATCGGCTCACCGGCGGTGATCCCCGTATCAGCGAACCCCATCGACAGCACCGTCTTCTGGGTGGGCGGGGGGCTGCTTGGGCTGATCCTGCTCGCCGGGGTCGCGCGAGCCGTCGTCAAGGGCACCTCCCGCATCGACGAGATCAGCGACACCGGGGCCCTGCCCGGACGCCACGGCCGGGACGTGCACGAGAAGTCGCCCTGACGCACCTTAGGATGTGCGCAAAGCCGTCGCATACATGGTCGGCACGATCAAGACCAGAGAGGTGGCACCGTGCAGGGGGTCGGGCCTGGTTCTGTGCTCGGTGGGCGCTACACCGTCACACTGCGCACCTCTGAGGGAGTCCACCACGAGCGGTGGCGCGCGAGCGACCACACCCTCGAACGCGAGGTCGTGCTCGTCTGCTTCACCGCCGGGTCCTCGGTCGCCGCCGCTGCCCTCGATGCTGCTCGGCGCGCTGCCGGGGTCGAGGACCCCCGCCTGGTGCGGGTTCTCGACGTCGGTTCAGACCAGGGAGTCGGCTTCATCGTCGAGGAGCCGCTCACCGGGGCGGCCACGATGGCCGACCTGCTGGGCTCGGGCGGACTCCCCGCTGAAGAGGTGCGGCGGCTCGTGGGTGAGGCCGCCAGTGCGCTCGACAAGGCCCGCCAACGTGGCCTGCACCACCTCGCCCTGACGCCCGGCGCGGTGCTGCGCATGGCCGACGGCGCTGTCAAGGTGCGCGGGATCGCCACCGATGCGGCCCTCCTCGACGCCGACAGCGTCACCGGCGAGCAGGCCTCACGGCTCGACGCGGTCGGGCTCGTCAAGCTCATCTACGCCGGACTCACCGCTCGGTGGCCGGCAGGGACCACGTCCACGCAGGCGGCCAGCAGCCCCGCTGGGTCCGCTGGGTCCGTTGGGTCCACGGACGAGCTCGAAGGACTGGCCACGGCCACAGCGGTGTCGTTCGCCTCCCTCGACGCCGCTCCGACGATCGTCGGTGGCGTCGCCCCGCCCTCCGAGATCGCCGTCGGCGTCCCGAACGACCTCGACCTGATCTGTCGGATGACCCTCAACGACGACCGCGGCCCGCTCTCCCCGGGCGACCTGGCGCTGCAGATCGCGCCGTGGGCCGCGACGGCGCCCACGAACGACGGAGGTAGCGGCATCGGCCTGACGCCGACACGGGCGAAGGCCACCCCGCACCGGCAGCTGCCGACGCTTCCGCGACGACGGCGGTCAGCGGCATCCAGTGCGGCCGCAGGGGCGGCTGCCGGTGCCGGTGCCGGTGCCCGTGCCGCGAGCACCGCCGGTGACCAGACCGGCACCGACGAGACGCCGCCCGCGGCGGCCACCGCGAAGGCGGGGGCCGGCGACACCACAGCGGGGTCGGCGCCGGCCGAGACGGCGACAGACGGCCCTGACGTGGCTGGCCTCGAGGGCACCGAACCGAACGACGACGGGCCGAACAAGAACATCGCAGCGGCGGGTGCCGCCATGGCCGGTGTGGCCGGCGCGGCCGGAGCGATCGGTGACCGGGTCGGCTCCTTCGCCCGTGCGGCCGCCGACAAGGCCTCGGCAAAGGCCGCCGAGCGACGGGCCGCCCACGCCCTCGACGACGAGGAGGTCGAGGACATCCACCTCGACGAGGCCCTCGACGAGGCGCCCGTCGGCCCTCTCGAACCACCGATTCCCGGCTTCACGCGGATGTCGTCCGCAGGGCCGTCGAAGGCGGGGTCGCGGATGGCGCTGGCCATCATCGGGGTCCTGGTGGTGGTGCTGCTGGTCATCGGCATCAACAACGTGATGAAGATCGGACAGAGCGACCCGGCCGCCGCGCCGGTGGTCAGGGTCACCGTGACCCGGCCTCCGACACCATCGGCCACGACACCGACACCCTCGACCACCGCGCCGACCACGACGACGGCCCCCGCTGCGCCGGTCACCATCACGGGTGGTTCCGTTCTCGACCCCGGAGGTGTCGAGAAGAGCGGAAAGGTGAAGCTCGCCTACGACGGCAACCCGGCGACCGCCTGGACCTCGCGCTGGTACGGCACCCCGACCTACAACGGCAAGAAGGACGGCATCGGCATCGTGCTCGACCTCGACCGGTCCGTGGTGCTCACCGGGGTCGACCTCGTGCTCCCGGCCAAGCAGGACGTCACCGTCTACGCCGCGACGACGGCCTCTATCACCGGTGCTCAGAAGATCGGTTCGGTCACGAACAAAGACGGCACCATCACCATGAAGGCACCCGCCGGCCTCACGACCGCCACCAAGCTCATCGTCTGGGTCACCAAGGCCGCCCCGGCCGAGGCCCCCAACCACTACCGCGCCCAGGTGTCCGAAGTGTCGGTGCGCTGACCGTGGCACCGGGCGCGGCGGACCGCCTCGCCGACCTCAGCGACAAGGACCTCCTGCAGCTGCACGTCGAGGGTGACGAAGAGGCGTTCGGTGAACTTTTCCGACGGCACAAGGACCGGATGTGGGCGGTCGCCCTGCGCACCACGCGCGACCCGGAGCTCGCCGCCGACTGTGTGCAGGACGGCTTCATCGCCGCGTTCCGTCGGGCCGAGTCCTTCCGCGGTGAGGCGGCGGTCACGACGTGGCTCCACCGCATCATCGTCAACGCCTGTCTCGACCGGCTACGCCGCCGCAAACCCACCAGCGAGCTGCCCGAGTTCGAGCTGGCCGACCGGCACGACCACTACGCCTCGACCGAGGTGCGCCTCGACATCCACGAGGCCCTCGCCACCCTCCCCGAGGGCCAGCGGGCCGCCCTGGTGCTGGTCGACATGCACGCGGTGCCGGTCGCGGAGGCGGCGCAGATCCTGGGCGTCGCCGAGGGCACGATCAAGTCGCGGTGCGCCCGGGGTCGGGCCGCCCTTGCCGAGCGCCTCGGGCTCACGCCGGGCCGACGCCCACCGGGCGACCGCGACTGACACCTCAGACCCACTCTGTCAGGCGCCGGCGGATGAGAATGCGAGGTCTCTTCGGGAACCGAGGCAGGCCCGCCGCGCGTCGGACCATTGGCGAGCGGCGTACCCGGGGTCGGGTCCGTGTCAGCGGGCGTTCGCCACCGCGTCACCTTGAAAGACCTGACCGTCGAACTGCACCACGTCGAACTGCTCAAAGGACTCAACCCGTGGACCCGATCGACCCCCGTTCTCCCCTCGACCTGCCCCGAGATCGCGAGAGCCTCCCGGCACGACTCGGCGAGCCCAGCACGACCGACGACACCGCGACCGACGACACCGCGACCGACGACACCGCGACCAATGACCCCGCACCCAATGACACCGCACCCAATGACACCGAGCCGTCGACGACCCTGGACCCCGAGGTGGCGACCGAGGTGACGGCGCTGCTCGCCCTGGCCGGGCGGCTCCCGGATGCCGACGACCTAGGTGCCGCAGACCGGATGCCGCCCGACGTTTCCGATCGCATCACCCTCGCCCTCGCCGATGCGGCCCGCCTGCGCGTCGACCCCGGGCCCCTGACGGCCACCGAACGAGGGGCCACCGTGACGCCGTTCGTCGCGAGCAGCATCCGGACCACCCGGCGCACCCCGTGGATGGCGGTGGCCGCGGTGGCCGCGGCGGTCGCGGTGATCGCGGTGGGCGGGTCGGCCCTGCACCTGAACAAGCGCTCCCACGGCGCCGCCGCTCTCAGCGACACCACGACCGCAGCGCCGAAATCGACGACACAGCCCGCTCCCCGGCTGGGGGCGGTGCACATCCAGGCCAGCGACACCCTGTACGCCGCCGGCAACCTGGCCGACCGCGCGCGCACCCTGCTGACCAACCCGGGCCCGCAGCTCGACCCCGGGGCAGCAGCAGCAGCCGGCCCGGTGGGCACCCCAGCGGGCCTCACCTCGTGTCTCACCGGCCTGCGGGTGGTCGACGCAGCGGCGGTCTCGGTCGACCTCGCCACCTTCGACGGCAGCCCGGCCGCAGTGCTCGTCGTGACGAACAACGGTGACTCCAGCGCCTGGGTCGTCGCGCGCTCCTGCACCGCAGCAGACCCCGTCGTGCTCAAGGCCGCCACCGACGTTCCGTGACCCGGCTCGCGTCGACGTCCTACCTGTCACCGCCCCCATGAGGTTGGCCGGTGCCGGCCCGGCATCGGATCGCTCCGGCGACTCCGCTTCGAGGGAACAACCAGCACCTAGGATCGGTTGAGACAAGAGCCCGTTCGACCCATCTGCTTTCTCGAGGGAGCATTCTGCATGTCCGACGTCCGCAACGTCATCATCATCGGCTCCGGCCCTGCCGGCTATACCGCTGCCGTGTACGCCGCCCGTGCCAACCTGCATCCGCTCGTCTTCGAGGGTGCGGTGACCGCCGGCGGTGCCCTCATGAACACCACCGATGTCGAGAACTTTCCCGGGTTCCAGGACGGCATCATGGGCCCTGACCTGATGGACAACATGCGAGCCCAGGCCGTGAGGTTCGGGGCCGACATCCGCACCGATGACGTCACAGAGGTGACGCTCGACGGCGACGTCAAGGCGGTCACCGACGGTGAAGGCAAGGTGCACCTGGCGCACTCCGTCATCCTCGCCATGGGCTCGGCCTACCGCGAGCTGGGCCTTCCGCGCGAGAAGGAGCTGTCGGGCCACGGTGTCTCGTGGTGCGCCACCTGCGACGGGTTCTTCTTCCGTGACCAGGACATCGCCGTGGTCGGCGGCGGTGACTCCGCCGTCGAGGAAGCGACCTTCCTGACCAAGTTCGCCCGCACCGTCACCATCATCCACCGCCGCGACGAGCTGCGAGCGAGCAAGATCATGGCGGCCCGCGCGCACAGCAACGACAAGATCCGGTTCGCCTGGAACTCCGAGGTGGCGCAGATCCACGGCGAGGGCAAGCTCTCGGGGGTCACGTTGCGCGACACCAGCACCGGAGAGACCCGCACTCTTGACGTCACGGGTCTGTTCGTGGCCATCGGCCACGATCCCCGCAACGAGCTGCTCACCGCGGCCCACGGAGAGCAGGTCGAGCTCGACGACGCCGGCTACGTGCTCACGGGTGACTCCGGCAGCGGTGGCTCGACCCGTACCAACGTGCCCGGCGTCTTCGCCTGCGGCGACCTGGTCGACCACACCTACCGCCAGGCCATCACGGCCGCCGGATCCGGTTGCGCAGCCGCCCTTGACGCCGAGCACTACCTGGCCGCCCGTGACGACACCCGCAGCCCGGCCGAGGCCGCGAACGAGGCAGCAACCATCGACGCCGCCGACCCCGTCGAGTCCCCCGCCGAGGGATCGCTGTCTTCCCTGTCTGTCGGCAGCCGCGCCTAGCCTGACGGTCAGCCCTTCGGCCGCCCCCCAACCGCATCCGACCGCTTTTGCGGACTATCGAAAAGGACACTCCATGGCACTGAAGCAGACCACCGACGCCACGTTCGCCGACGACGTACTGCTGAGCGACAAGCCCGTTCTCGTCGACTTCTGGGCGGCCTGGTGCGGCCCGTGCCGCAAGGTCGCCCCGATCCTTGAGGAGATTGCCGCCCAGCACGGCGACAAGATCGAGATCGTCAAGCTCGACACCGACGAGAACCAGGACACCGCGGCCCGGTACGGCGTGACGTCCATCCCCACGCTCAACGTCTACGTCAAGGGTGAGGTCGTCAAGACCATCGTCGGGGCCCACCCCAAGCCCAAGCTGCTGCGCGAGCTCGAGGAGTTCATCGCCTGATCGGCGACCCTCGCTCGACCGACAACGGGTCGAGAAGGCCGACGTCACCCCGGCTGCCGGCACACCGAGCCGGTGCGACACTCGCGGGACGTGCACGGGACGGGCTGCCAACCGGCGCCCGTCCCGGTGTCGTACTAGCCTGAACCCGCCAGCACGGCAACGTCACACCGGTGCGCCCACGCGGAAGCACTCAGCGACCGGCGCGACCGCCCGACCGCGCACCGGAACGATGACCACCGGAAAGGAGGCACGCTGTGACTCCTGCACCCGTGATCGCGGTTCGTCGCGGCGACAGCGGCCGGGCCGTGGCCGACATCTGCCACCGGCTCGCCCTCACCGGTGACCTCGCCTCTGCGCCCGCCACGCGCGCCGATGCCGCCCGCCCCAGCCACTCCCGGTCCGAGCCCCGAGCTCGCCCCGAGCCGGATGCCGTGTTCGACGAACACGTCGAGAGCGCCGTCAAGTCGTTCCAGCAGCGACGGGGGCTGCTGGTCGACGGCGTCGTGGGCAGCTACACCTACACCGTGCTCGACGGGGCACGGTGGTCACTCGGTGACCGCGTGCTGCGCCACCTCCCCGGTCACCTCGTGGAGGGCGATGACGTCGCGGCGCTGCAGAACCGCCTCGTGGGCCTCGGGTTCACCACCGGCAAGGTCGACGGCATCCACGGCCCCGTCACCGACCGCGCCGTGCGGGCGTTCCAGACGGGGGTCGGGCTCGATGCCGACGGCACGGTCGGGCCCGAGACCATGCGCGCTTTCGTCGGCCTGCGCCGCTCGGTCGGGGGTGGCTCGGCGAACGCGCTGCGCGAGCGCGAGCGCATCCGTCACAGTGGCTTCAGCCTGAGTGGCCGCACCATCGTGCTCGACCCGGGGCACGGTGGCGCCGACCAGGGCGCAGCGGGGCTCCACGGGCTGGTCGAGGCCGACCTCTCGCTCGACCTCGCCCGGCGCATCGAAGGGCGGCTCTCGGCCCACGGGGTGAGTGTCGTGTTCACCCGAACCAGCTCCACCGAGGGAGGCAGCAGCGAACGGCGAGCCGAGTTCGCGAACCAGTGTGACGCCGACCTCGTGCTCTCGCTGCACTCCGACCATTCACCATCGGGAGTGGCGCACGGCGCGTCGACCTACTTCTACGGTCACATCGACGCCCCCGGTCGGGCCGGCGAGGCCGGACCGGTGAGCCATGGGGGCTGGTCGGTGACCGGTGAGCACTTCGCCGACCTACTGCTGCGCGAGGTCGTCGCGCGTACGGGCCTGACCGACTGCCGCACCCATCCCCGAACCTGGTCGATGCTGCGGCGCACCCGGATGCCCGCGGTTCACCTCGACGTCGGCTACCTCGACCACGAGGGAGACGCTGCTGTCCTGGCCGACGGGAGCACCCTCGATCGCCTCGCCGAAGCGGTGGTGGTGGCGCTGCAGCGGCTCTACCTCGGTGACACCGACACCACCCGCACCGGCGTGCTCCGGCTCGATGACCTGAGACGGCACCTCGAGATGATGCGCGCCGGCCGCGAGCGGGCGGCATCCACCCACGCGAACGGCGCCGCGCAGCTGGGGGGCGCGGCCACCGGTTCGTGACGCGGTCCCCTCCGGTCGGCTCCTTCGAGCGGTGGGCTCCTACGAACCGATCGGCTTCAACGAACGGTCGGCTTCGGAGAACAGCCGAGCCCGGGTGACGCCGTCAGGACGGGTCTCGGGCGCCGGACGCAGACCCGGGATGCGGCCCAGCGCCCGCGACACGTAAGCCGCGGCGTCGTCCTTGATCGACACGGTCGTGCGCAGGTCGAGCCGGAGCCGAGGGTAGGCCGGATGGTCGCGCTCGACCCGGAAGCCCAGCTTCTCGAGGGGGGCCACCTCCAGCACGCACTCGTGCCGGCCGACCGCCAGCGGGCGGGCCGCGACGGCATCCAGGGTGCGACACCGGTGGCGCAAGGCCTCCTTGGCTGCGGCCTGCAACAGCACCTTGCGCAGTCCGGTGCCGCGCTGGCCGGGTGCGGTACAGGCGGTCACGAGCACGAGAGTCGCCGGATCGGACGGCGCCGTCGCAAAGGCGGCGAGCCGGGGCACGAACCGCGCGGGCGCCACGATGACGTGCCCGGCCGGCTCTCCGTCGACGTAGGCGACCCGCCCGGGCGGTCCCCAGTCGTCGGTGACCTCGTTGACCCATCGCGCGAGCACAGCACTGGCGTCACGGTGCTCGCCGTGACCATTGTTCGGAACGGTGAGCCAGAACGTGCAGGGCGCGCACCGGCCGACGAGGTCATCGACCCGAGTCGCGGTCAGGGGTTGCAGGTCACGCATGCTGCACTCGAGCCGTCGCTTTGCTCATGACCCCATTCTGTCTCGCCCGCACCTCGACAGCACTGCGGCACCCCTGTCAGCACCCGCTGTGCGATCACGGTCCGGTGGATCGGGCATCGGCAGGGCTCGAACAGGCTTTCAACCAGGGGCCCGGTCGGTGATGATGGGGCATGACGTCGGAACGGGTGTCGTTGCAACGCTCTGCTGCGGAACAACGCACCGAAGACGAGTTCTACGCGGTGTACGGACCGTGGGCGCCACTGACACCCGCCGAGGTCGCCGAGGTGCTCGCGCGATTCGACCGGCCGTGGTGGGTCGTCGGTGGTTGGGCCGTCGAGGCTGCGACCGGATACCGGCGAGAGCACGAGGACACCGACATCTCGATGCTCGCTTGCGAGGTCCCCGCGCTCGTGTCGTACCTGGCCGGCGACTGGCACGTCTGGAACAACGTCGGCGGGGTGCTGCACCCCCTGGGCGGTCAGTGGGCGACCGTCGACGAGCCCGACAGCCAGCTCTGGTTGCGCAAGAACGCCTCCAGCCCGTGGGTGCTGGACATCCCGTTGACCCCAGGATGTAACGGCCGCTGGACCAACAGGCGCGACCCCGACCACGTCGCCGACATCACCGACGTCACGTTCATCGGAGACGACGGCATCCGCTACGTGCTTCCCGAAATCGCCATCTCGTACAAGGCCGCCCAGAACCGGCCGAAGGACGCTCTCGATCTGACCGCTACCCTCGCCGTGCTGGATCCGGCTCGGCGGGAGTGGTTGCGAGATGCGGTCGCACGCCAAGCGCCCGATCACCCCTGGCTCGAGCACATCTGACCCCGCGGGTGACCGCGGCACCGAAGACGCGACCGCCCGGCTGCCACTGCCCAACCACGACCTGGGACCGGGTACGTCCCGGTCGGCCGAGGTCACAGGGCTCGATGTGCACCGTCACCGTGACTCCCGGCCCGATGCTCTCGGCGCGTCGTACGGCAGCTTTGAGGGGCAGCACGTAGCCGCCGTCCTTCGGGTCGAGCGAGGTGGCCCAGAACGAAGTGAGAGGGCTACGGGCCGCGCCAGGGCCAGACCTCACCGGTGAACACGACCTCCACCCGACATCGTCTCGCGCCGGGAGGCCCGTGTGGCCCCGAACCCGTCGGCGTCTCGACGTCTTGGCCTACTCCGCCCGGCCCGCACGCCCTAAGATAGTTGAATGAGTGATCAAGGTACGTACGTCGAGAAGAGCTTCGAGCGCGACACGAACTACATCACCACCCGGATCACCGCCGACGGGCGCGAAGGCTTTCCGGTGGAGGCCGGGCGCTACCGGCTGGTCGTGGCCTGGGCCTGCCCCTGGGCGAACCGAGCGATCATCGTGCGCCGGCTCCTCGGCCTCGAGGACGCACTGTCGATGGGTATCTGCGGGCCCACGCACGACCAGCGCAGCTGGACCTTCGATCTCGACCCCGGTGGCGTCGACCCCGTGCTCGGCATCCCGCGCATCCAGGATGCGTACTTCAAGCGTGACCCCGACTACCCGCGCGGCATCACCGTGCCCGCCATCGTCGACGTGCCCACCGGCGCCGTGGTGACCAACGACTTCAAGCAGATCACGGTCGACCTCGAGACCGAGTGGGCGGCCTTTCACCGCGAGGGCGCGCCCGACCTCTACCCCGAGCACCTGCGCGACCAGATCGAGCAGATCAGCAGGCCGATCTACACCGAGGTGAACAACGGCGTCTACCGATGCGGGTTCGCCGGCACTCAGGACGCCTACGACAGCGCCTTCCAGCGGCTGTTCACCCACCTCGACGTGCTCGAAACCCACCTGACCACCCGCCGCTACCTCGTGGGCGACCACATCACCGAGGCGGACGTGCGCCTCTACACCACGCTGGCGCGGTTCGACCCGGTCTACCATGGCCACTTCAAGTGCAATCGCACCAAGCTGAGCGAGATGCCCGCGCTCTGGGCTTATGCTCGCGATCTCTTCCAGACGCCTGGGTTCGGCGACGCCACCGACTTCACCCAGATCAAGAAGCACTACTACATCGTGCACAAGGACGTGAACCCCACCGGCATCGTGCCGGCCGGGCCCGACCTGGCGAACTGGGCGACCCCGCATGGCCGCGAACAGCTCGGCGGGTCGCCCTTCGGCGAAGGCACCCCACCCGGCCCACCGCGCGAGGTCGTTCCGGCGGCGGAGAACCCGGTGCTGGCGCTGCTCTGACACCTTTTTCCGCCGGCCACCAGCGTGCTGCGCCCGCGCAAGGCGGACGTCTTCACCTGCTACGACCGCTTCCGCGAGAAGACCTCTCTGCGGTCGTCTGCCGGCACGGTGGACATGTAGTCGCGCACGGCCTCCGACAGCGCCGGCCAGCCGGGATGCCGGGCAACGGGGGCCACCGACGCGACCACCTCACCCATGCGCTCGCCCTCGGCACCGGCGTGGAGCTCGATGAGGTTCCACGACTGCGGGCCGTCGACACCGATCATCAGCTCGCGGGGCGCGCCGACGTCGTCGACGTAGCTGACTCCGCCCGCGACCATCACGGGGATGCCGCTGAGCGTGCCGAAGGTGGTCACGTGCAGGTGCCCGCTGAGGATGGCCCGCACGTCAGTGCCGGCGAGAACCCGCCCGAGCCGCGCAGGGTCATCGAAGTCGAGCATCGCCATGGTCGGGGAGTGGTAGGTGATGGGCGGATGATGCATCACGAGGACCGTTCCGAAGTCGGCTGGGGTCGCGAGTTCAGTTGCTAGCCAATTATATTGGGCGTCAGAGAAGCCACCGTGATGGTAGCCCGGAACTGCGGAGTCAAGGGTGATGAGGCGCAACCCGCGCAGGTGAGTCACCCGGTCTTGCGGAGCGTCGGTGTCGCTGCCGAACAGGGTCGCAGCGAGCGGGCGGCGCTCGTCATGATTGCCTCCCGTCATCACCAGCGCGGCCCCCAGTCGGTCAACCACCGGCTGGGCGATCTCGAGCAGCAAGGCGTAGGCGTCGGGGTCGGCAGAGTCGGTCAGGTCCCCGGAGAGCACGATCGCGTCGAACGTCTCCTTCGACTCCTCGACCCTGCTCAACGCCTGCCGCAGCTGGGCCGCCGTGTCGATACGACCGGACAGCAACCGGTCGCCCGCGAGCAGGTGGGGGTCACTGAGGTGCGCGATGACGTGGGTCGGTGCCGGTCGCGGCGCGAGGGAGCCCATGACGTCAGCCTAGAGCGGCATCCAGACATCAGGCGTGCACCTCTCTGACCGTCCAGTCGACAACACGGGCCGGGCGGCAACAGCCGGCAGCCGGGCACCGTCCTCGGTCAGCCACCCGTGGCTCACCCTCCCGGCCCCCCCGTAACGCCCGCACCGCCCGCAGAGCTAGCGTCGCTTCTGACAGTTCGCGCACCAGTACAGG
>JAKDLG010000068.1 GCA_030452985.1 Humibacillus sp. | reverse complement strand
TCGACCAGACCTCGCACATGTTCATCACCGGCCCCGACGTCATCAAGACCGTCACGGGTGAGGACGTCGGCTTCGAGGAGCTCGGCGGCGCCCTGACGCACACCACCAAGTCGGGCGTCGCGCACTATATGGGCTCTGACGAGCAGGACGCCATCGACTACGTCAAGGGCCTGCTCTCCTACCTGCCGAGCAACAACCTCGAGGGCCCACCGGCCTACGACGAGGGCACGGCCGACCTCGCCGTCACCGACGACGACCGCTGGCTCGACACCGCCATCCCGGACTCCCCCAACGTGCCCTACGACATGCGCGAGGTCATCGCGCACCTCGTCGATGCCTCTGACGACGATGCTGATGGCGCTGACGGCGCCGACTTCCTCGAGGTGTCGCCGCTCTTCGCGCCGAACATCCTCACCGGGTTCGCCCGCATCGACGGCATGTCTGTCGGCATCGTCGCCAACCAGCCGATGCAGTACGCCGGCTGTCTCGACATCGACGCCTCCGAGAAGGCCGCCCGCTTCGTGCGCACCTGCGACTGTTTCAACGTGCCGGTACTCACCCTGGTCGACGTGCCCGGCTTCCTGCCCGGCACCGACCAGGAGTGGGACGGCATCATCCGCCGCGGCGCGAAGCTGATCTTCGCCTACGGCGAGGCCACCGTGCCGAAGATCACCGTCATCACCCGCAAGGCCTACGGCGGCGCCTACGACGTGATGGGCTCCAAGCATCTGGGCGCCGACATCAACCTTGCCTGGCCGACGGCCCAGATCGCGGTGATGGGCGCCCAGGGCGCCGTGAACATCCTCTACCGCAAGGAGCTCGCAGCCGCGGCGGCCGACGGGCGTGACGTGGAGGCCGTTCGCCGCGACTTCGTGACGCACTACGAACAGACCCTCGCCAACCCCTACATCGCGGCCGAGCGCGGCTACATCGACACCGTGATCAGCCCGTCGAACACCCGGATGAACGTCACCCGGGCTCTGCGCGCGCTGAAGAACAAGCGCGACACCCTGCCCCCGAAGAAGCATGGGAACATCCCGCTATGAGCACGCCGAGCACGGTGAACCCAGTGGCGGATGCCGTGAAGCCGGATGCCGCCGGGCCGGACCAACCCGGTGAGGTGGCGTTCCGCGTCGTCTCGGGGCACCCGACACCTCAGGAGATCGCGGCGCTCGTCACCGTGTTGTCAGCGGCGTCGACGGGCGCCGCGCAGCAGCGCACCGACCCGGCGCACGGTTCGACGGGGTCGGCCTGGTCAGACCCGGGGTGGCGGCTGGTCGGGCCCTCCCGCGACCACGGAGGCTGGCGCAGCTCGGCCCTGCCGCGCTGACCCTCTGCGCCGCGATGGCCGTGGGCAGTCCTTGGCCGGGGCCGGGAAATCGGGTGGCGGCGGCCACGAGTCTGTGGGATACCTTCGGGCTGTGACCGAGACTGCCGCTCAGACCGAACGCCCGCAGACCGACGTCGACCGCATCGCGGAGCGCTACTTCGGCGCCGCCGTCGACCTCAGCCCGATCAGCGCCACCTACCTCGGGGTGCCGGGGCGCGATGACGAGCTCGATGACCTCTCTCCGGCCGGCAACGCTGCCGCTGCTGCCCTCCGCAAGGCGACGCTGGCCGAGCTGTCCGCCGCCACCGCGGCAGACGATGTCGACCGGGTGACGATCGCGGCGATGACCGAGCGTCTCGGTCTCGCCCAGGAGCGGTACGCCGCCGGGCTAGACGAGATGTCGCTCAACGTGATCGCGTCGCCGCTGCAGAGCGTGCGTGACGTGTTCGACCTCATGCCGCAGGAGACCGAGCAGAACTGGCGCGTGTTCGCGGCTCGGCTCTCGAAGATCCCGGCCGCCCTGCAGGGCTACCAGGCGTCGCTGCTCGCGGCGCGAGAGCGGGGTCAGGTCTCGGCGCGACGGCAGGTGACCGCGTGTGCCGAGCAGTCCCGTGCACTCACCGACGACGACGGCTACTTCACCAAGGTCGTCGCTGACGCCACCGTGTGTGCCGCTCCCCTGAGCGGTGAGCTGCGGACTCGGCTGGCCCAGGCCGCCGCCGACGCGTCAGCGGCCTACCGGGAGGTCGCCGACTTCCTCGAGCGCGAGCTGTTGCCCCATGCCCCCGCCGAGGACGCCTGCGGTCGCACCCGTTACGAGCTGGAGTCGCGATACTTCCTCGGCGCCGCGGTCGACCTCGAAGAGACCTACCGCTGGGGTCAGCAGGAGGTGGCCGACCTGCACGCGCAGATGCAGCAGATCGCGGGCGCCCTCGAGCCCGGCGCCACGGTCGAGCGTGGCGTCGAGATCCTGAACGCCGACGAGGCCTACCAGCTGCACGGCACCGACTCCCTCCAGGCCTGGATGCAGCACCGCGCCGACGAGGTCATCAGCAACCTGGCCGACGTCCACTTCGACATCCCGGAGCCGGTGCGCACGATCGAGTGCATGATCGCGCCGACACAGACCGGCGGCATCTACTACACCGGCCCCAGCGACGACTTCAGCCGCCCCGGGCGGATGTGGTGGTCGGTGCCGAAGGGCAACACCGAGTTCGCCACGTGGAACGAGCTGACCACCGTCTACCACGAGGGCGTTCCCGGGCACCATCTGCAGGTTGCACAGACGGTGTACCGCTCGGGCCTGCTCAACCGGTGGCGCCGGCTCGAGGCCTGGACGTCCGGGCACGGTGAGGGGTGGGCCCTCTACGCCGAGCGGCTGATGGCCGAGCTCGGCTACATGGACGACCCCGGCAACCGAATGGGGTGGCTGGGTGGCCAGTCGCTGCGCGCGGCGCGCGTCGTGATCGACATCGGCGTGCACTGCGGCTTCGACGCGCCCGACGAGGTCGGCGGGGGCACCTGGAACTACGACAAGGCCTGGACCTACCTCACCCGCTACGGGTTCATGGACGAGAAGGTGCTGCGCTTCGAGCTCGACCGTTACCTGGGCTGGCCGGGCCAGGCACCGAGCTACAAGATCGGTGAGCGCCTCTGGCTCTCGTTGCGCGACGAGGTCAAGCAGCGGGAGGGAGATGGGTTCGACCTGAAGGCCTTCCACCGTCGAGCCCTCGACATCGGCGGGGTCGGCCTCGACACCCTGCGTGCCGCCGTGCTGGGCGAGATCTGACCGTGACCGACCACCCGGCATCCGTTCGGCTCGTCCTCGCCTCGGCGTCACCGGCTCGCCTGGAGACGCTGCGTCGGGCGGGGGTCGAGCCCACGGTGCTCGTCAGCACCGTCGACGAGGACCGTGCGGTCGCCGAGGCGAAGAGTCGGTACGGCTGGCTCGAGCCGGTCGACGTGGCCCTGCTCCTGGCGCGCGCCAAGGCTGAGAACGTGGCCGGCCGGGGTGAGCAGGCAGCCCTGGTGCTCGGCTGCGACTCGGTGCTCGAGATCGACGGTGAGGTGCACGGCAAGCCGGGCAATGTCACGGAGGCAACGCAACGCTGGCGCCGGATGCGGGGCCGCTCCGGTGTGCTGCACACCGGGCACTGGCTCGTCGACGACCGGCCCAACGGCACGGGCGCCACCCTCGGTGCCACCGCCTCGACCACCGTGCACTTCGCGCAGCTCAGCGACGCCGAGATCGACGCCTACGTCACCACCGGAGAACCGTTGCTCGTGGCCGGCGGGTTCACCATCGACGGGCTCGGCGGCCCGTTCGTCACCTCGATCGAGGGCGACCACCACAACGTGGTCGGACTGTCCCTCCCGCTGCTTCGTGACCTGCTCGGGCAGGTCGAGGTGGCCTGGTTCGACGTGGCCGGCCGACGGCGCGACCGCGACGACCTGAGTGTCGGCGAGCGCTCAGCGTAGAGGTCAGGGGTGGAGGTCAGGGGTAGAGGTCGTCGCCAAGCGTCTCGATGACCAGGTAGTGCTGCGTCCACCACCACATCTGTGCCGCGCCGAGAACCAGGATGCCGCCGAGCAGCCAGTAGCGGTAACGGTCCCACCATCGCAGCCGCAACACCCAGGCGATGATGAGCGTCATCGGGAACGCGAGCAGGGCATAGCGCACCCGGCTCGCCGTCGGGCTGGTGACCAGCAAGATGTAGGCAGGGTAGGCGCCGGCCCAGGCCCAGATCTCCGGCCCCCACCGCCACGAGTGCTTCGAGAGCATCCACCAGGCGAAGGCCGCCACTGCGGCCACGCCCAGCACCTGGGCGCTCACCCCGGCATACTCGTCGAGCAGGCCCCACCAGAGCCCGAGCTTGATCTCGGTCTCGATGTTCCACGCCTGCATGGTGCGGTTGTAGGCATCGGGGGTGTTCGTGACCATCGACACGATGGTCGGCCACAAGAAGGTCAGGACGGCAGCGAAGCCGGCGAGCGCTGCCATCCCCCACCGCCACCGAACGGGGTGGCGGCCCTCGTCGCCCTGCCGCCAGCGCACGATCGCGTGCGTCACGATGACCGGAGCCATGACCATCACGACGTTGCGGGTCAACGACAGCACCACGAGAGCCACCGCCACCCACCAGTAGTGGCGGGCTCGCAGCAGCAGCAGCACCGTGACGACGAGCAGCAGAGCGGTCGACTCCGTGTACGAGGCGCTGAAGATCGAGGAGGCGATGAAGAAGCACGTCGCGGTGACCGCGACGATGGCCTCCCAACGGCCCACCGCCCGGTCGACGAGGCGGAAGAGGAGGTACATGGCGGGGAAGCCGATGACCGTCGAGAGCACCGGCGCGACCACGACGAAGGGCAGACCGGTCAGCGACATGATCGCGCCGACGCTGAGCGGGAACACCGGGAAGAAGGCCCAGGGGTTCATGTCGATCTGCCCCGACGGCAGCGTCGGCAGCACGGCCGGGTAGCCGTTCTCGGCGATGATGCGGTACCACTGGCCGTCCCAGTTGGTCATCGCGGTGAGGTAACCGGGATCCGCGGGGGTCGGGTAGGCGATGCGGATGGACTCGAGCCCCGGGCTCAGCGCGATCTGGTTCTTGGCGAGCACGACCACCGCGACGAAGACGTACAGTCGCGAGAGCGTGTACATGGCCACTGGGAACCAGAAGGCGAACTGCCGGTAGAAGGGGGCCCGAGACTCCGCGGCCCGGTCGACACTCTCCAGCCGGTGACCGAGGCGGGAGTCAGACCGGCGGGACGGCGCGGCGTCGGTCGCTGAAGTGACGGTCACGCCGGGAAGCATAGGCCAGACGACGGAGCAGGTCAGCACGCAGTTCGTCGGCCTCGACGACGGCGTCGAGCACCAGGTCGGCCGCCAGACGTTCGATGTCGACGTCCTGCTCGTACTCCGCGCGGCGTTCTGCGATGAACTCGTCGCGGGCCGAGGGCCCGCCGTCCTGCTCGATCTCGGCGATCTTGTTGGCGTATACGGCGTTGACGGCCGCCTCCGGTCCCATCACGGCGATCCGGGCCGTCGGCAGCGCGATGCTGGCATCGGGGCTGAAGCCCGGGCCACCCATGGCGTAGAGGCCCGCACCGTAGGCCTTGCGCACGATGACGCAGAACTGCGGCACCGTGGCGGAGGCCACGGCGCTGACCATCTTGGCGCCGTGCCGGATGATCCCCCCGCGCTCGACGTCGGAACCGATCATGAACCCGGGCACGTCGGCCAGGTAGACGAGCGGGATGTTGAAGGCGTCACAGAGCCAGATGAATCGAGCCGCCTTGTCTGCGCTGTCGGTGAAGAGCACGCCCCCCTTGACCATCGAGTTGTTGGCCACGATGCCGACGCTCTTGCCGTCCATCCTCCCGAAACCGATGACGAGCTCTGCGGCCCAGAGCGGCTTCAGCTCGAAGAAGGAGTCGTCGTCGACCAGCCCGTCGATCACCTCGTGCACGTCGAACGGCACCGACTCACGCTCCGGCACCGTGGCCTGCGTCAGGGCCGCGGCGGGCTCTTCGGCGTCGTAGACCGGCGGGTGGTCACGCCAGCAGCCCGGCACGTAGGAGAAGTAGAGCTTGGCGAGCTCGATCGCCTCGACGTCGTCGTGGGCCAGCAGGTCACCCACCCCCGAGACGGTGCAGTGCATCCGGGCACCGCCCATCTCCTCGAGCGACACCTTCTCACCGACGACCATCTCGGCCATCCGCGGGCTGCCGAGATACATCGAGGCATTGCCCTCGACCATGATGATGAGGTCGCAGAAGCTGGGGATGTAGGCCCCACCCGCTGCGCTCGGCCCGAAGAGCGCACAGATCTGCGGCACCTTGCCCGACAACGCGACCTGGTTGTGGAATATCCGCCCGGCCCCGCGCCGGCCGGGAAACATCTCGACCTGGTCGGTGATCCGGGCCCCGGCGGAGTCGACGAACCAGAAGACGGGCAGCTCCTCGCGCAGCGCCATCTCGGTCGCCCGCACGATCTTCTCCACGGTGCGGGCCCCCCACGAGCCCGCCTTGACGGTCGGGTCGTTCGCGATCACGATGGCCGGTCGTCCCTCGACCGTGCCGCGGCCGGTGACGACCCCGTCGGCGGGCAGGCCCGCAGCCAGCGCGTTGGCGTAGCGCCCGTCCTCGACGAAGGAGCCCTCGTCGAAGAGCAGCGCGATCCGGTCGCGCACGTAGATCTTGCCCTGTCGGTCGAGCTTGGCCTGCGCCTTCTCGGGCGCACTGTCCGAGGCCCGGTAGGCCGTCGCCAGGCGCTCGCGCACGTCGGCGACCCTGGGATCATCACTCTGCTCGGTTCTCGGGTCGCCCTCGCTCATGCCGGGAGCCCCAGCCCGCGGGCGATCACCATGCGCTGGATCTCGGAGGTGCCCTCGCCGATCTCGAGGATCTTCGCGTCCCGGTAGAACCGGGCCACCGGATACTCCTCCATGAAGCCGTTGCCGCCGAACACCTGGGTCGCGATCCGCGTCGCCGTGACCGCAGCCTCGGTCGAGTACAGCTTGGCCACCGCCGCCGCCTGCTTGACCTCACCGACGGAGCGTCGGCCCGCCTGGAGCTCGTCCTTGAGCCAGGCCGCCTTGTAGGTGAGGGCGCGGGAGGCCTCCACCATCACCTCGACATCGGCGAGCTGGAACGCAACTCCCTGGTTGACGCCGATGGGTCGCCCGAACGCCATCCGGGTCTTGGCGTGGTCTGTCGCCAGCTCGAGGCACGCGCGAGCGCACCCCAGCGCGAGGGCGGAGATGGCGATCCGGCCATCGTCGAGCGTCTTGAGGAACTGCTTGAAGCCCTGGCCGGGCTCGCCGAGCAGGTTCTCCGCCGGCACTCGACAGTTGATGAAGGAGAGGCCATGGGTGTCAGAGACGTGCCAACCGAGCTTGTGGTAGGCCGGTTCGACCGTCAGGCCTGGAGTACCTGCCGGAATAAGGATGGCGGACAGCTGGGGAGAGCCGTCGGTGTTCGTGCCGGTTCGGGCGGTGACGGTCACGACCGAGGTGATCTCGGTGCCCGAGTTGGTGATGAAGGCCTTGGCCCCGTTGACGACCCACTCGTCACCGTCGACGGTGGCCCGCGTTCGCGAAGCGGCGGCGTCCGAGCCACCGTCGGGCTCGGTGAGCCCGAAACCGGCCAGCGCGCGGCCTGAGACCAGGTCGGGAAGGAAGCGCTGCTTCTGCTCGTCGTTGCCGTAGGTGAGGATCGGGTTGATGCCGAGCCCGACGCCCGCTGACAGGGTGATCCCGATCGACTGGTCGACCCGGCCCAGCTCCTCGATCGCCACGCACAGGCTGGTGAAGTCGGAGCCGCCCTCGCCCGCCGTACCGCCGAACTCCTCCGGCACGACGAGGCCGAAGAGCCCGAGATCACCCATCTTGGGCACCAGGTCGGTGGGGAAGTAGGAGGCGGCATCCCACTTCGCGATGTTGGGGGCCACCTCCCCCTCGGCGAAGTCGCGCACAACGGCGCGGAAGTCCTCGTGGTCCTGGCTGAGCTCGAACATGGTGGTCCTCGAATCATGTCGTGGCGCTTGTGGCGCGTACTTGACGTTTACGTAAAGGTAAAGCACGATCGAGGGCATGACAAGTGCGCCGTCGGATGCCGCAGGGCGCGAGAGCCCCTGGAGCATCGCCCAGGTGGCCGACTCGTTCGGAGTGACGCACCGCACCGTGCGCCACTACGAGGACCTGGGCCTGATCGCTCCGGAGCGTCGGGGCACCCAACGGCTCTACCACCGCCGCGACCGAACCCGGCTCGGGCTGATCCTGCGCGGCAAGCGTCTCGGCTTCCCGCTCGAGGAGATTCGAACGATCATCGACCTCTTCGACGCACCGCGCGGTCGCCGCACCCAGCTCGAGTACGTGCTCGGTCAGGTGGAGCAACGCCGTCACGACCTCGAGCAGCGACTGCGCGACGTACAGGACACGATCGAGGAGCTCGGAGAGTTCGAGCAACGCTGCCGGGCCGATCTCGCCCGGGCCGCACTGTCATCGACCTCGACGGGCGTGAACGCGTGAACCTGCCGAGTCGCCCCCGTGACACGATGGGTGCATGAGCAAAACCGACAGCAAGATCGACGCCTACGCCCACCCTGATCGGCTCGTGACGACCGACTGGCTCGCGGAACAGATCGCAGCCGGCACCGTCGGCCGCCCTGACGGCGTCGCCCTGCTCGAGTCCGACGAGGACGTACTGCTCTACTCGACCGGACACATCCCGGGCGCGCTCAAGGTCGACTGGCACGTCGACCTCAACGACCCTGTTTCGCGTGACTACGTCGACGGCGCCGGCTTCGCGAAGGTGCTCGGATCCCGTGGCATCTCACGAGAGACGACCGTCGTGATCTACGGCGACAAGAGCAACTGGTGGGCCGCCTACGCGCTCTGGGTCTTCACCCTCTTCGGGCACGAAGACGTCCGTCTGCTCGACGGTGGTCGGGCGAAGTGGATCGCCGAGGGTCGGGAGCTGACCCGCGACGTGCCCACGCCGGCCGCGGTCGACTACCCCGTGGTCGAGCGTGACGACGCACCGATCCGGGCCTTCAAGGACGACGTCCTCGCCCACCTCGGCCGGCCCCTCGTCGACGTCCGCTCTCCCGGGGAGTTCTCCGGGGAGCTGCTGCACATGCCCGACTACCCCCAGGAGGGAGCCATGCGCGGGGGGCACATCCCCGGCGCCACGTCGGTTCCCTGGGCCAGGGCGGCGAACGACGACGGCACGTTCAAGTCGCGTCCCGACCTAGAGGCCATCTACCTGACCGAGCAGGGGCTCGCCCCCGAAGACGAGGTGGTGGCCTACTGCCGCATCGGCGAGCGCTCGTCGCACACCTGGTTCGTGCTGACCCACCTGCTCGGCTTCGAGGCGGTGCGCAACTACGACGGGTCATGGACCGAGTGGGGTAACGCCGTGCGCGTCCCGATCGAGAAGTGAGGCGAGCGTGAGCGCCTCCCCCGCCTCCCCTGTCCCGCTGCCCCCAGCCCTGGCCGAGATCGCCGACGACTTCACCTCCGCCAGCAACGACCTGAAGCTGCAGCTGCTGCTCGAGTTCAGCGATGAGCTGCCGCCGATGCCTGAGCGGTACGCCGGTGACCTGAGCCGGCTCGAGCGCGTCGACGAGTGCCAGTCACCGCTCTTCCTCACGGTCGAGGTCGGCGAGGGCGAGTCCCTCGACGCTCGGGTCGTCAACCTCTTCTTCGACGCCCCGCCCGAGGCGCCGACCACCCGCGGCTTCGCCGGCATCCTGCACGAAGGCCTCGACGGACTGTCGGCGGCGGCCGTCCTGGCGGTGCCCGACGACGCCCCGATGCGCTTCGGGCTCGCGGCAGCCGTCTCCCCCCTGCGCCTTCGCGGCATGGTGGCCATGCTCTCCCGGATCAAGCGCCAGGTACGCGCCAAGACCGCCGTCTGATGCCACCCAACATCCGCAGCTCGCTACGTCACTGACCCACCCCACGCATCACTGACGTAGCCGGCGTCAGCGTTCCCTGTCCGCCCGCGAGCTGTCAGACCCTCCTGCCACAGTGAGGCCCATGGCAGAGCATCCGTGTAGTCCGGAAGATCTCGCATCGCTCGTGGCGAGGTACGTCGTGCGGGCGCGACGACGAGCCGATGTCAGCCAACGCGAGCTGGCGCAGCTGATCGGGGTCTCTCAGTCGACGATCTCTCGCGTCGAAACCGGTGAAGCACAGGTCGAAGCGTCCACCTTCGTGCGTATCCTGGCGATGGCAGGGCTCTGCCTGACGGTGACCGACGAGTCTGGAGCCGTGATTGCACCGGTCTCCGCCGACACCGTGCGCGACAACGCCGGGCGCCGCTTTCCCGCCCATCTCGACGTCGGTCCTCCCGACGTGCTCACCCAGGAGCGGCTCCACAGCCCGCGCTACGACCGGCAGCCGCCGAAAGCCAGCTACCACCTGCGTGGTCGCCGCGACAGCATCCGTTCGCTCGCGCCGGAGGCCAAACGCGAAGCCCTGGCCATCGGACGTCCCGACGGCACCACTGACCATCCCACGACCGCCGGTCTGCGGCAGCGTCGACGCCTCATCCGGGGGCGTCAACCGCGCGTCGATCCCTGGCCTGCCCCGCCCATCGAATGCGAGTGCCTCCTCGAGTGCTACGAAGTGGGTCCCTGCCTCGGGCCGTGCCCCTGCCAGTGCGAGCCGCTCCGCTGGCTGCGGCAGCCGACCTACCTGCCCGGCGCCAGCTGACGCGGCGTCACCCGATTCGGGTGCGCACCTCGTACAGCTCCGGGAAGAAGGTCAGGTCGAGGGCGCGTCGGAGAAAGTCGACGCCGCTCGACCCTCCCGTTCCGACCTTGTGGCCGATGGTGCGTTGCACCACCTGAAGGTGTCGGAAGCGCCACTGCTGGAAGTTGTCCTCGACGTCGACGAGCTCCTCACAGGTCTCGTACACACCCCAGTGCTGATCGGGCTGGGCATAGACACCGGCGAAGACCTCGACGAGTCCGGGTACGACCTGGTAGGGCTGACGCCAGTCACGCTGGAGCGCTTCGGCGGGTACGGCGTAACCGCGCCGAGCCAGGTAGGCGATGAACTCGTCGTAGAGGCTGCGTTCCTCCAACAGCTCTTGTAGCTCTGCGCGGGCCTGCTCGTCGTGGGTGAACACCTCGACCATGTCGGCGTTCTTGTTGCCGAGCAGGAACTCGACCTCTCGGTACTGCGCCGACTGGAATCCCGAGCTCGCCGCCAGGAAAGGCCGGATCTGCGCGTACTCGCTCGGCGTCAGGGTGGCCAGCACCGACCACTGGTCGGTGAGGCTGTGCTGGATGTGTTTGATGCGGGCCAGCCTCTTCAACGCCGGCCCCAGCTCATCGCTGGCGAGCAGCCTTCTGGCCGAACGAAGCTCATGGATCAGCAGCTTCAGCCACAGCTCTGACGTCTGGTGCTGGATGATGAAGAGCAGCTCGTCGTGCTGCGGCGGGTCGCTGCGAGGATGCTGTGCGCTGAGCAGCCGGTCGAGCTGCAGGTAGTCCCCGTACGACATCTTTCGCGTGAAGTCGCGTTCGATGCTCTCCTCGAGGTCGCGGCGGCTACGGTGCTCGTCACTGTCCATCCCGCGATCCTAGGCGCGTGAGCCCGACCCGTCGGCGGCTTCGGTCAGTGCGCCCGCGGCTGCAGCTGCACGAGGTGCGACACGACACCCGGGATCCAGCCGCGTTCACGACGCATCCACCGGGCGCTGACGATGTTGTGCGGCACGATCACCGTCTCGGCCCGCGCCGCCACCAGCCCCAGATCGGTGCCGAACACATCGGTCACCACGGCCCATTGCCGGGCACTGTGGCGAGCCAGGTGCTCCCCGATCGCGGTGCCGAAGAGCTCGACGATCTCGGCCGCGTCGACCGAGGCCGGGTCGGCCTGCCAGCCCGAGAAGGCCGCGTCATAGGCGGCGCCGACAGCGGCGAGGTCGTCGACGTCGACCCCCAGGTCGGTCAGCCGGCCACAGGCCTCCTCGATACGGGCCCGCTCGGCCGGTTCGAGTGGTCGCGACACCGGCCGGCCCGTGTGCCCCTCGGCGACGAGGGAGTCGTCGCTGCCGGAAGACACGACGTCCGAGGGTGGCTCGGAGTCGTCCTTGCCCTTCTTCGAGAACCAGGCCATGACCGAGAGGCTATCGGCTCAGGACCCGAACCGATCGGGGTCGGGGCCCGTGCGCTGGCCCCGGTCCAGCGTTCCCAGCTGGTCGTGGTCGCCGGCGGTCAGCTGGAATCCGAAGATGTCGGTGTTGTCGCGGATCCTCGACGGGGTCACCGATCGGGTCAGCACCACGTTGCCGAGCTCGAGATGCCAGCGCAGCACCAGCTGCGCCGGGCTCACCCCGTGCGAGGCGGCGATCTGCGACACCACCGGGTCGTCCAGCAGACCGGCGCGAACGGCGAGCGGGCTCCAGGCCTCGGTGACGATGTCGTGCTCGGCGTGGAAGGCGCGCAGCTCGCGCTGTTGAAGGTAGGGGCTCAGCTCGACCTGGTTGATCGAGGGCAGCGCTCCGGTCTCGTCGAGGAGGCGTTGCAGGTGCACGGGCTGGAAGTTGCAGACCCCGACCGAGCGCACCCGGCCCTCGCGTTGCAGCTCGAGCATCGTCGTCCAGGCCTCGACGAAGGTGTCCCGCCCCGGCGCCGGCCAGTGGATGAGGTACAGGTCGAGCACGTCGATGCCGAGACGCACCATCGACGACTCGAAGGCCTGCCGCGCGTTCGCGTGGTCGTCGTTCCAGAGCTTGGTGGTCACGAACAGGTCGTCACGAGGCACGTCGGTGTCGGCCAGCACCCGTCCTACACCGCGTTCGTTGCCGTAGATCCGGGCGGTGTCGACGTGCCGATGACCCACCTCGATGGCCAGGGCCAGCGCGGTCTCGACCTCGGCCTCAGCAACCTCCCAGACCCCGAACCCGAGCTGAGGCACCGTCAGGCCCGGCTCGGACGCGTGTCCGAGCGAGACGGAGGGGAGGCGATCAGGCGTGGTCGAGGTCATGGCGCAACGCTATCCACCTGCCGCTAGGCTCCGATCCATGGCACCCATCAGCAAGGTTCTGATCGCCAACCGCGGCGAGATCGCGGTCCGGATCGCTCGCGCCTGTCGCGACAGCGCCCTCGCCTCGGTCGCCGTCTACGCCGACCCCGACCGGGACGCACTTCACGTGCGGGTCGCCGACGAGGCCTACGCCCTGGGCGGCTCGACTCCCGGCGAGAGCTATCTGCTCGGCGACAAGCTCATCGAGGTGGCCATCAGGGCAGGCGCCGACGCCGTGCACCCCGGTTACGGCTTCCTCGCCGAGAACGCCGCGTTCGCGCAGTCCGTCATCGACGCGGGCCTGGTCTGGATCGGCCCGGGCCCGGCGGCGATCGACTCGCTCGGCGACAAGGTGAAGGCGCGCCACATCGCCATGAAGGCCGGCGCACCGCTCGTGCCCGGCACGGCCGACCCGGTGGCCGGCCCCGACGAGGTCATCGCCTTCGCCAAGGAGTACGGGCTCCCGGTCGCGATCAAGGCGGCCTACGGCGGCGGGGGCCGCGGCCTCAAGGTCGCCCGCTCGATGGAAGAGATCCCCGAGCTGTTCGAGTCTGCGGTGCGTGAAGCGGTCTCCGCCTTCGGCCGAGGGGAGTGCTTCGTCGAGAGGTTCCTCGACCACCCACGGCACGTCGAGACCCAGTGCCTGGCCGACGAGCACGGCAACGTCGTGGTCGTCTCGACCCGCGACTGCTCGTTGCAGCGCCGCAACCAGAAGCTCGTCGAGGAGGCGCCGGCGCCGTTCATCACCGACGAGCAGCACGCCGAGCTGCTCCGCGCCAGCAAGGCGATCCTGAAAGGGGCCGGCTACGTCGGTGCCGGCACCTGCGAGTTCCTCGTCGGCCCGGCCGGCGACATCAGCTTCCTCGAGGTCAACACCCGGCTTCAGGTCGAGCACCCCGTCAGCGAGGAGGTCACCGGGATCGACCTCGTCCGGGAGCAGTTCCGGATCGCAAACGGTGAGGCCCTCGACTACGACGACCCGGCGCCGCACGCACACGCCATCGAGTTCCGCATCAACGGTGAGGACGCCGGTCGCGGCTTCCTCCCCGCGCCAGGCACGGTCACGACCTTCCGGCCGCCCTCAGGCCCGGGCGTGCGCGTCGACTCCGGCGTGATCGAGGGTGACGTCATCGCCGGCGCCTTCGACTCGATGCTGGCCAAGCTCATCGTCACCGGCCGCACGCGCCGCGAGGCGATCGAGCGGTCGCGGCGCGCTTTGGCCGAGTTCGAGGTCGGCGGCATGCCGACAGTGCTGCCGTTCCACCGGGCCGTGGTCACCGACCCGGCGTTCGCGCCGGCCGACGACTCGCCCTTCACCATCCACACCCGCTGGATCGAGACCGAGTTCGACAACACCATCGAGCCCTACGGCTCGACCGCCGGGCCTGACGATGAGCACGCCGGCGCCCGCCGGGTCGTGGTCGTCGAGGTCGACGGCAAGCGCCTTGAGGTCAGCCTTCCCGGCGACCTGTCTCTCGGCGGTCCGGCGGTCGGCGCGAGGAAGAAGGCACCCAAACGGGGCTCGGGCAGCCGGGGTGGCGCCGCGGCATCCGGTAACTCGCTGACCGCCCCGATGCAGGGCACGATCGTCAAGGTCGCCGTCGAGGAGGGCGCCACGGTGGCCGCCGGTGACCTGGTCGTCGTGCTCGAGGCGATGAAGATGGAGCAGCCGATCAACGCCCACCGGGCCGGGGTCGTCACCACCTTGTCAGCCGCCGTCGGAGCCACGGTCACCTCGGGAACGGTGCTCGCCGAGATCAGCGACCCGCCGGCCGAGCCGGCGTAAGCAGGGGCAGCCGAGGTTCTGAGACACTTCAGCAGTGTTCACCACCCTCATCACTGAGACCGGCACGGGCGGCGGCTTTCCCGTTCAGGGACTGATCACCGTGCTGGTGATTGTCGCCATCTTCTACCCGGTGCAGAAGAGGGTGCGCAAGGCGGCCTCACTCCGCCGCCGCGAGCGCTGGGCGGAAGCAGGACTACTGGCACCGGAGGAGCAGCGCGACGGTGACGAGATCAGCCCCGACGAACCGGGCCCTGACGCTCCGTCCGCAGCCAACCCGACCCCATCGCCATCGCCGCCAAGTGACGACCGACCGGCCTGAACGGCTTCCGAGTCGACGGGCTACTCCGACTGGTGCAGCTGACGGGCCGCCTCGGCGATCGAGCCTGACAACGACGGGTAGACCGTGATGGTGCTCGCCACCTGGTCGACGCTGAGCCGATGCTGCACGGCCAGCGCCACGGGGAAGATCAGCTCTGAGGCCTTGGGCGCGACGACCACTCCGCCCAGGACCGTGCCCAGGTCGCGGCGGCAGAAGAGCTTGACGAAGCCGTCGGTGATGCCCTGCATCTTCGCTCGGGGGTTGCGGGCCAACGGCAGCGTGATCGACTCGACCTCGGGCGACTCGTCGGCCGCGATCTGGCCCAGACCGACCGTCGCGATCTCGGGCTCGGTGAAGATGGTGGCCGCCACCCCGCGAACGTTGAGCGGAGCCACCGCGTCGCCGAGGGAGTGCCACATCGCGATCCGGCCCTGCATCGCGGCCACCGAGGCCAGCGGGAGCACGCCGGTGCAGTCGCCGGCAGCATAGATGCCGGTCACGCTGGTGCGCGAGACCCGGTCGACCTGGACGTGACCGGATGCCGTGAGCTCGACCCCGACCTCCTCGAGGCCCAGCCCCGACGTGTTGGGCACCGAGCCGACAGCGAGCAGGGCGTGGGTGCCCTCGACGGTGCGCCCGTCGGTGAGGGTCACCACGACCCCGGTCTCGGTGCGCTCGACCCCCGCGGCGCGAGACCGGCCCAGCACCTCCATGCCCCGCTTGCGGAAGACGTCCTCGATCACGGTCGCGGCATCGGCGTCCTCCCCCGGCAGCACCCGGTCACGCGAGGAGACGAGCACGACCTCGGACCCGAGACCGAGGTAGGCCTGCGCGAGCTCGGCACCGGTGACCCCCGAGCCGATCACGATCATCCGCTCGGGCAGCTCGTCGAGGTCGTAGATCTGCTGCCAGGTAAGGATCCGCTCGCCGTCGGGCACCGCGCTGGGCATCACCCGGGGGCTGGCGCCCGTCGCGATGAGCACGACGTCGGCCGGCAGGTCGTGCGTCTCGCCCTCAGCCGTCGTGGCCCGCACGAGGTGGACCTCGACGACCTGCGCTTTTGCCTTGAGAAAGGTCACTCCAGCACGCTCCAGGCCGGCCTGGACGTCGGCACTCTGGGCGGCTGCGAGCGCCAGGATACGGCCGTTGACGGTATGCGGCGAAGCGACGGCGCCCGAGACCTGGTCTCCCTCGCGGTCGTGCAACTGCACCCCGAGCCGCTCGGCGACCCCGAGGTCGGACATGTGATCGGCCGTGGCGATGAGAGCCTTGCTGGGCACGCAGTCGGTAAGCACGGCGGCGCCGCCCAGTCCGTCCTTCTCGACGATCGTGACGCGTGCCCCCAGCTGGGCGGCCACGAGCGCGGCCTCGTAGCCGGCCGGGCCGCCACCGACGATGACGACAGAGGTCTCACGGGTGATCACCGATCCATCCAACCATCGACGAACCGCGGGCTGTGGTCCGGTCGGTCCCGACGCACGCTCGATAGGGTCGGAAGGTGACTACCGCACCCCCTGACCTGCTCGAACCGGGCGACCTGGGCGACCCGTCCACCGACCCGTTTGCCGTGGCGGCTGCGGCTGCCGCCGTCATCGCCGATCGCACCGGCATCGAACGCCACGACATCGCGCTGGTACTCGGCTCCGGCTGGGGAGGCGCCGCCGACCTCATCGGCGAGACCGTCGCGACGATCGACAACGACGAGGTCCCCGGGTTTCACCGGGCCTCCGTCGAGGGACACTCCGGGCGCATGCGTTCCATCAGGATCGGCGACACCGAACGCCGGGCCCTCGTGTTCGGCACCCGTACGCACTTCTACGAGGGCCGTGGCGTGCGGGCGGTCGTGCACGGCATCCGCACTGCGAAGGCCGCCGGGGTGTCGACGGTCGTGCTCACCAACGGCTGCGGTGGGCTCAACCCCGACTGGGCACCGGGCACCCCGGTGCTGATCCGTGACCACCTCAACCTCACCGCCACCTCACCGATCGAGGGCGCCACCTTCGTCGATCTCACCGACCTCTACACCCCCCGGCTGCGCGCCATCGCCCGCGAGGTCGACCCGGGCCTCGACGAGGGGGTGTACGTGCAGTTCCGTGGCCCCCACTATGAGACCCCGGCCGAGGTCGCCATGGCCAAGGTGCTCGGCGGCGACCTGGTCGGCATGTCGACCACGCTCGAGGCGATTGCCGCCCGGCAGTGCGGGCTCGACGTGCTGGGCATCTCCCTCGTCACCAATCTGGCCGCGGGCATCTCCGACACTCCCCTCAGCCACGCCGAGGTGCTGGAGGCCGGCCAGGCCGCCGCTGACCGATGCGGACACCTGCTCGCCGACGTCGTGCGGAGGATCGGGTGACGACTCGACATTATCGACCCCAGCGGGCCAGGCGACCCCGACGCCTCCCCGCAGCCTCATGCCCCGAGGTCGCCCAGAGGGCGCTGACGGCCTCCGCTGCGACAGCGGCGGCAGCTGCCGACAGCAGCGACAGGGGGCCTTAGCCGAACAGGAGGGCAAGCGCGAAGAACGCCACGGCCGCGAGCAGCATCCCCACTGACACGGGGTCCCAGCTCTGGTGTGCGATGCGCGGCGTGCGCCCGTCCTTGCGCCGGCGATCGGCCAGGATGCGATCCTCGACCTCGGTGGCCACCGTCTGCGCCTCGACCTTGACCTTCGGTTCGACCGGTGGCAGAACAGACCCGCGCCCGCTACGGGCCCCCGCCCCAGTGGCGACCTTGTTGGCGCCCAAGGTCAGCAGCCCGCGACCGTGACGGGGCCGCTTCGGATCGGCCGGGACGCCCCAGGCGGTGTAGCGGGTCTGGCCGACGAACAGCTCAAGGGCCCACTTCGAACGCACCTCGGTGATGGCCGGCCACGTGACGTCGACCACGCGCAGGGGATTGACGAGACGGATGCCGTCGTCGTGGATCACGGCGCGAGGCCGGGCCACGAAGAGCCACAGCAGCACGAGAGCCAGCACGACCGAGGCGATGAGTGGAACGCTTCGCTCGCTCGACAGCAAGGCAGGCACGAGCAGCGAAAGGCCGGCGATGCCTCCCGCCACTCCCACGACCACCGACGAGGTGGGTCGCAGCGAATGGGCGCCCCGCAGGCCCGGTGGCTTTTCGCGTGGTGGCCTCTGGCCCGGTGGTTCGTCGCGCAGTGGTTCGTCGCGCAGTGGTTCGTCGCTCCGGCTCACCACGCCGACACCTCGTTTCGCGTGCTGCCCATGCCTGACTGTCTCAGACGAAACCGTGATCTAGTGCACCGGGCGGACGAATTGGCGGCCGATCGGCGCCGCTGGGGTGGATACACTCGCGGCGTGACCGTCAGCACCACCTCGTCCACCACCGACAACCCCGTAGCCGACCCTGTTGTCGATCCTGCTGCCAGTTCGGTTGCTGGTTCTGCCTCCAGCGCCGTCGCCAACGCCCGTGACGTCCTTGGGGTGTCGCGGCTGACCAACCGCGCCCTCACCGGTTGGTTGCACGGCCTTCCCGGAGTCGACCAGGTGGGCTGCGAGGGACGGGCGTCAGCACTCGGCACGCGCTCTGTCAAGACGACGAGCAAGGCCTGGGCCATCGACCTCGCAATCGGGATGATCGACCTGACCACGCTCGAGGGCGCCGACACGGTCGGCAAGGTGCGCTCACTCTGCGCCAAGGCCGTGGTGCCGGACCCGCTCGACCCGAGCACCCCTCGACCGGCAGCGATCTGCGTGTACGGCGACATGGTGGCGACGGCCAAGGAGGCGCTGGGCGACAGCGGCGTTCGGGTCGCGGCCGTGGCCACCGCCTTTCCGTCGGGCCGCGCCAGCCTGTCGGTGAAGCTGGCCGACACCCGAGACGCCGTGCGGGCGGGGGCCGACGAGATCGACATGGTCATCGACCGCGGCGCCTTCCTGTCGGGCGAGTACCTGACGGTCTTCAGCCAGATCGCGGACGTCAAGGCGGAGTGCGGCGAGGCCCACCTCAAGGTGATCCTCGAGACCGGCGAGCTCGTCACCTACGACAACGTGCGTCGAGCCGCGCATCTGGCCATGCTGGCGGGCGGTGACTTCATCAAGACCTCCACGGGCAAGGTGGCGCCCGCCGCCACCCTGCCCGTGACCTTGGTCATGCTCGAGGCGGTGCGCGACTGGCGCGAGCTCACCGGAGTGCAGGTCGGGGTCAAGCCGGCCGGCGGCATCCGCACCACCAAGGACGCCATCAAGTACCTCGTCATGGTCAGTGAGGTCGCCGGCGAGAACTGGCTCTCCCCCGACTGGTTCCGCTTCGGCGCCTCCGGCCTGCTGAACGACCTTCTCCTGCAACGACAGAAGCTGGTCACCGGCGCCTACTCCGGGTCCGACTACGTCACGATCGACTGACACCACCGATCCACCACACAGACCTCACGACACCGACCCTCAGCGACCGAGAGCAGAGCAGATGCCCACCTTCGAGTATGCCCCGGCCCCCGAGTCGCGGGCCGTCGTGACCATCGAAAAGTCGTACGGGCTCTTCATCGACGGGGCGTTCACGCGGCCCAAGGCGCTCTTCGACACGATCAACCCCGCTGACGAGCGCCTGCTGGCGCAGGTGACGCAGGCGGGCCCTCGCGACGTCGACAAGGCGGTGGCGGCGGCCCGTCGGGCGTTCGACGGCAAGTGGGGAGCCCTGACCGGCGCCGAACGCGGCAAGTACCTGTTCCGCATCGCGCGCATCCTGCAGGAACGGGCCCGCGAGTTCGCGGTGCTCGAGACCCTCGACAACGGCAAGCCGATCAAGGAGACCCGCGACGTCGACATTCCGATCGCGGCGGCTCATTTCTTCTACCACGCCGGCTGGGCCGACAAGCTCGAGCACGCGGGTCTCACGCCGGCAGGCGGGCCGACTCCTCGCCCCCACGGCGTGGTGGCACAGGTGATCCCGTGGAACTTCCCGCTGCTGATGCTCTCCTGGAAGATCGCCCCGGCTCTGGCGACGGGTAACACCGTGGTGCTCAAGCCGGCCGAGACCACTCCTCTCTCTGCGTTGCTCTTCGCCCAGGTGTGCCAGCAGGCCGGGCTGCCCGCCGGGGTGGTCAACATCATCACCGGCGACGGCCGCACCGGCCAGGCCCTCGTGGAGCACCCCGACGTCGACAAGATCGCCTTCACCGGCTCCACGGAGGTGGGCAAGGCGATCGCCCGTTCGATCGCCGGCACGGCCAAGAAGGCCACCCTCGAGCTCGGCGGCAAAGCGGCCAACATCGTGTTCGACGACGCCCCCATCGACCAGGCCATCGAGGGCATCGTCAACGGCATCTTCTTCAACCAGGGCCAGGTGTGCTGCGCCGGCTCGAGGCTGCTCGTGCAGGAGAACGTGCACGACCAGGTCGTCGCCAGGCTCAAACGACGACTCGAGACCCTGCGGGTGGGCGACCCGCTCGACAAGAACAGCGATCTCGGGGCCATCAACTCCCGCGCTCAGCTCGACCGCATCAACCGTCTCGTCGACGCCGGAGTCGACGAGGGCGCCCAACGGTGGAGTCCCGAGTGCACCCTGCCGGCCACCGGCTTCTGGTTCCCCCCGACCCTGCTCACGGGGGTCGCGCAGACCCACCGGGTCGCGACCGAGGAGATCTTCGGCCCGGTGCTCTCGGTCCTGACCTTCCGCACGCCCGCGGAAGCCGTCGCCAAGGCCAACAACACTCCCTACGGGCTGTCGGCCGGAGTCTGGACCGAGAAGGGCTCGCGCATCCTCTGGATGGCCGACCACCTCAAGGCCGGCGTCGTCTGGGCCAACACCTTCAACCGGTTCGACCCCACCTCGCCCTTCGGCGGGTACAAGGAGTCCGGTTACGGCCGTGAAGGCGGCCGGCACGGTCTCGAGGCCTATGTCACCACCAGCCCGCGCTCTGCCTCCCCGACGACCGGAGCCACCCGATGAGCCGCCTCGACGTGCGCAAGACCTACAAGCTCTACATCGGTGGCGCCTTCCCCCGCAGCGAGTCGGGCCGCTCCTACGAGGTGGTCTCTGCCTCGGGCGAGTTCCTGGCGAACGCCTCGATGGGTTCGCGCAAAGACGTCCGGGATGCCGTTGTGGCCGCTCGATCCGCCCTGCGCGGCTGGTCCGGGGCCACGGCCTACAACCGCGGCCAGGTGCTCTACCGGGTGGGCGAGGTGCTCGAGGGCCGGCGCTCCCAGTTCGTCGACGAGGTTGCCGCGGCAGAGGGCCTGAGCGCCCGGGCCGCAACGGCACACGTGGAGGCCGCGATCGACCGGCTCGTCTGGTACGCCGGGTGGACCGACAAGGTGGCGCAGGTGCTGGGCAACCTCAACCCCGTGGCCGGCCCGTTCTTCAACGTCTCCATTCCCGAGCCGACCGGGGTGGTGGGGGTGCTTGCGCCGCAAGGCTCCTCACTTCTCGGCCTCGTATCGGTCGTGGCCCCGGTGATCGCCACCGGTAACACCGCAGTCGTGCTCACGTCGGGAGACCGGCCGTTGCCGGCCGTCACCCTCGGCGAGGTCTTTGCGACCTCCGACCTTCCCGGTGGTGTCGTGAACATCATCACCGCGCGCACGGCCGAGGTCGCGCCGTGGCTTGCCTCGCACCGTGACGTGAACGCGATCGACCTGACCGGTGCCGCGGGGGTCGACGGCCTGGTCTGGGGCGAGCTCGAGGCGGCCGCTGCCGACAACCTCAAGCGGGTACTACGCCCGGCGATCGCGGGGAACGTCGCCGTCGAGCCTGACTGGTCGGCCGATCCCGGGCTCGGCCGTCTTCGCGCCTTCCTCGAGACGAAGACCGTCTGGCACCCCAAAGGCATCTGAGTGAACGAAGGCCCGCGAGACCCAGCCGAGTCTGCCCAGACCGCCGAGACAACGGAGACCGCCGAGACCGTTGACCGGGCTGGAGTCGGATCCCGCCGCTCCGCTCCCGCCGGTTCGCGCCAGCGCGTGGTGCTGCTCACCGGGCCGAGTGGCGCGGGCAAGAGTCGGCTGGCGGCCCGGTTGGCTTCCCGCACCGGGTGGCCGGTCGTTCGTCTGGACGACTTCTACCGAGAGATCGATGACCCCCGGCTCCCCCGGTCCGGTCTCGGGATCCCTGACTGGGACCATCCGCAGTCGTGGAACACCGACGCCGCGCTCCAGGCCCTGCGGGCGCTCATCGAGACCGGCGAGGTGGAGGTTCCGGTGTACGACATCGCCACGTCCCAAGTCACAGGTCGGCGGCGGCTCACCGCCCGCCCGGGCGACCACGTGCTCGCCGAGGGGCTCTTCGCCGGCCGTCTCGCCTCACCGTTGCAGGCCGAGGGGCTGTTGACCGACGCCCTGTGCGTGCGTCAGAACCGCTACGTCACCGCCGTTCGTCGCTTCGTGCGCGATCTGGTCGAACACCGAAAGCCGCCCCGTATCCTCATGCGCCGGGGGTGGTCGCTGCTCCGAGAGGAACCGGGCGTCGTAGCAGCCGCCTCCGCGCAGGGCGCGCGGCCCACGACCCCGCGCGAAGCCGAACGGGACCTCGCACCCCTGCTCGCTGCGTCGGGCTGCTGACGCTGAGAGCCTTCTTGACCGACCGTTCTTGACTGATCGGTCATAAATCTGGCATCGTAGCGGTGTGGGCAGAAACCGGGGTTTCAACGAAAGCGCTGTGGTGGCCGCGGCTGCGGTGGCCTTCAGCACGGGCGGCTACGAAGCCACCTCCATCGACGATCTCGTCCGCTGCACGGGGCTGCACCGCGGCAGCCTGTACCAGGCGTTCGGCAGCAAGCGGGGGCTCTTCCTGCTCGCTCTCCGTCGCGCCTGCACCGAGCTGGCCGGGGAGTCATGGACGGGGCCGACGTTGTCGGGCTCGCTCGACCTGCTCCTCATCGCACTGCTCGAGCTGGCGCCACGAGACCCAGCCGTCGCCGACCTCCTCGAAGAGACGATCCGCCGCGCTCCCGCGGCAGACGTCACCGGCGTGCTCGGGCGACGCCTGGTCGCCCGAGCAGGGCTCACCACCGACCGACCGGCCGGCGCCTCCACACCCGCAGACAGCGGGCTACCTGACAAGGAGTCACCTTGAACACCGTCACACTCTCTGACACCACTCTCACGGTCGAGCCCCACGGACTCGACAAGATGTGGTCGTTCACGAAGCGACTCGACATCCCCCTGGCCCACGTCCGCGGAGCCACCTGGGACCCGGGCGCCAACCACGAGAGCAAAGGCCTTCGCGGGCCTGGCCTCGGTCTTCCGGGCAAGTGGTCGGGCACCTTCACCCAGGGCGGCGACAGGCACTTCTGGAACGTGAGCAACGCTACCGACACCGTCGTGATCGAGCTGGCCGACGAGCATTTCACCCGGCTCTACCTGAGCGCTGCCAACCCGCGGCAGCTCGTCGACCACATCAACGCCGCCATCGGCGACTCGTGATCGACCCGCCCGTTGGGCCTACTGACCCAACGTGGCATACCCCGGCTTGATCACGTCGTCGATGAAGGCCAAGCGCTCGTCGAACGGCAGGAACGCCGACTTCATCGCGTTGATCGTCACCCAACGCAGGTTCTCGGCGGTCCAGCCGGCCTGGTCCATCAACAGCACGGCCTCGTTCGACATGGTGGTCCCGCTCATCAGCCGGTTGTCGGTGTTCAGCGTGACCCGGAAACGCAGCCGCCCGAGCAGCGTGATGGGGTGCAACGCGATCGAGAGCGCTGCTGACGTCTGAAGGTTGCTGCTCGGGCACATCTCGAGAGGGATCCGCATGTCCCTGACGTAGGCCGCGAGCCGCCCCAGCGAGACCCGTTCGAGCTCGACGAGCTCGAGGGCTCGCGGCTCGTGGCGATGCTCCTCCAGCCACGGGGTGAAAGCTTGACCGTCGATCCGCAGGTCGTCGACGATGCGCACACCGTGCCCCAGGCGGTCGGCCCCGCACCACTGGATCGCCTCCCAGATGGAGGGCAGACCGAACGCCTCTCCCGCGTGGATGGTGAAGTGCGCGTTCTCGCGACGCAGGTACTCGAACGCGTCCAGGTGGCGGGTGGGGGGGAAGCCGGCCTCCGCGCCGGCGATGTCGAAGCCGCTGACCCCCTCGTCCCGGTAGCGCACGACCAGCTCGGCGATCTCTCTCGACTTGGCAGCGTGCCGCATAGCAGTCAACAGGGCGGTGACACGGATCGGACGGCCAGCCGCAGCTGCCTTCGCCTCACCGTCGCGGAATCCCGCATTGACCGCCTCCACCACGTCTTCGAGCGACAGCCCGTCGGACAGGTGCTGCTCTGGCGCGTACCGGCTCTCGGCGTAGACGACGCCGTCAGCGGCGAGGTCCTGGGCGCACTCGCTGGCGATGCGGAACAGGCCCTCCACTCTCTGCATCACCGCGATGGTGTGGTCGAACGTCTCCAGGTAGCGAGGCAGGGACCCCGAGTCGGCACTGTCGCGAAACCACCGACCCAGTCCTTCGGCGTCAGCGACCGGCAGGTCACGGTAGCCGAACTCGGTGGCCAGCTCGACCACGGTAGCGGGACGCAAGCCTCCGTCGAGGTGGTCATGCAGAAGCACCTTGGGGGCCAGGCGCACCTCGTCCGGGGTCATCAGGACTCCTCCTCACGGTGAACGAGGTCGGGGCTGAAGGCGGGTAGACACACCGCGACATACGCGGCGCCGTCGGGACCGCACGAGTAACGGATGCGCTCACCACCGCGAGTGATGACACTCTGACCGGCACCGACCTCGAGCCGGCCCCCGTCGTGGTCGACGAGCACCGACCCGGACAGCACCAGGGTGACCTCGTCGAACTCGGGCGTCTGATACGGCTCCGCCCATCCGCCGGGGGCGACCATGTGGGCCACCGAGACGGAGCTGGAGAGGTTCGCGTCAGGGGTCGTGACCGCGCCGACGTGCTCGTTGATGACCTTGCCGCCGGGCACGGGGATTCTCGTGGGCGTGGAAATGAGTTCAGGCACGGCGCCAACTCTACGCCCCGCGACCCCGTTCGAATTCAGGAACGCAAGAACGCCCCACCCGGCTCGACCCGGGTGGGGCGTTCTTTTCAAATGGTGTCCGGCTGCGTCCTACTCTCCCACACCGTCACCAGTGCAGTACCATCGGCGCTGAAGGGCTTAGCTTCCGGGTTCGGAATGGGACCGGGCGTTTCCCCTTCGCTATG
>JAKDLG010000067.1 GCA_030452985.1 Humibacillus sp. | reverse complement strand
CTCGAGCCGATCGGCACCACCCGGCTCGAGAAGGACTCACTGGGCGTGCGGGAGCTGCCGGCCAGCGCGTACTACGGCGTGCAGACCCTGCGAGCGATGGAGAACTTCCCGATCTCGGGTCAGCGGCTGCACAACATGGGCGCGATGTGCACGGCGCTGGCCATGGTGAAGAAGGCTGCCGCCCAGGCCAACCGCGAGCTCGGCGTGCTCGACGACGACCGGGCCGCAGCCATCTCCACTGCCTGTGACGAGATCATCGAGGGCAAGCTGCGACGCCACTTCGTCGTGGACCTGATTCAGGGGGGAGCCGGCACCTCGACGAACATGAACGCCAACGAGGTGATCGCCAACCGCGGCCTCGAGCTGCTCGGCCACCGACGCGGGGAGTACCCCCACCTGCATCCGCTGGACCACGTGAACCTCTCGCAGTCGACCAACGACGCGTACCCGACCGCGGTCAAGATTGCCGTGCTGCTGACCATCGGGGAGACCCTGCAGGCCCTCGACCAGCTGGCCGGGGCCCTGCAGGAGAAGGCCGTCGAAACCGCCGACGTGCTGAAGATGGGGCGCACCGAGAACCAGGATGCCGTTCCCATGACGCTCGGCCAGGAGTTCGGCGCCTACGCCCGTATGGTCACCACCGCTCGCCACGCCCTCGAGCACGCGACCCGGGAGCTGCACGAGGTCAACATGGGGGCCACCGCGATCGGCACCGGGATCAACAGCCCTGCCGGGTATGCGGCGCTCGTGACCGAACGACTGGCCACCATCACCGGGATGCCGCTCACCCTCGCCGGCGACCTCGTCGAGTCGACCCAGGACTCGGGAGCGTTCGCCTACCTGTCGGGCGCGCTGAAGCGGGTGGCGATCCAGGTCTCGAAGATCTGCAACGACCTGCGCTGGCTCTCGAGCGGCCCGCGGGCCGGCCTGGGTGAGATCAACCTGCCGCCGATGCAGCCCGGCTCGTCGATCATGCCGGGCAAGGTCAACCCGGTGATGCCCGAGATGGTCAACCAGGTGTGCTACCAGATCATCGGTTTCGACACGACGATCGGCATGGCCGCCGAGGCCAGCGAGCTCGAGCTCAACATGGCCGAGCCGATCATCGCGTACGACCTGCTGCAGGGGCTGACGATCCTCACCAACGCCACCATCGTGCTGACCAACAAGTGCGTGAAGGGGATCACGGCCAACCGGGAGGTCTGCCTTGCCTACGTGCAGCGCTCCATCGGCGTGGTCACCGCCCTCAACCCCGTTCTGGGCTATGAGCGTTCGGCCCAGGTGGCCAAGGAGGCCCTGGCCACCGGAGGCAGTGTCTATGACCTCGTCATAGCCAAGGGCTGGCTCACGGTGGAGCAGCTCGACGCGCTGCTCGACCCGAGACGGATGACCAGCCCCCTGCAGCCGACCACTCCTGCCTGACCTGGATTCGCCGCGCCCGAGAACGGGCCCGCCACTCGCCGTGCTGGGCTGGATCAAGACGCGCTCTCACCCACGGCGGGTGAGGCCGGGAGGCAGTCTCGGGGCCTAGCGTCGGGGGTGCAAGCTGAGCCACGCCAGCAGCCCCCATCGAGAGGAACCAGCATGTCTGACGAGAACGAGATGACCCCGAGCGACCTCACCGTGGAGGTAGCCGCCGCCAGCGACGGGGTGTCGACCCTCTTCGTCGCTGACTTCAACGACACCGCGACGGCCTGGGAGGCCTACGAGGCCCTGCGTTCGATCGAAGACCAGCGCAGCCTGGCCATCGACGGTGTCGTCGTCGTCAAGCGGGATGCCGACGGCACGATCGAGATCCAGAAGGCCACCGACCATTCGACCAAACGCGGCCTCACCTGGGGGCTCGTGGGCGGTGCGGCGCTCGGGGTGCTCTTTCCGCCGTCGATCATCGGAAGTGCGGTCGCCCTCGGCGTCGGCGGCGCGGCTCTCGGGAAGGTTCGCCAGCGCCACCACCGGGGTGAGCTCGAGAAGGAGCTGGAGTACGCGGTGGCTGCCGGCCACTCCGGGATCCTGGCGCTCGTGACCGACCCGGACGCGCTTGCGATCCGCAAGGCCCTCGTGAAGGCCAATGGCATCGTCGAGAAGGCGGTCGACGATGTGGTCGCCAAGGACATCAAGGCGCTCGCCGAGGACGCCGACAAGGACTGATCCGGCCAGGGCGGCAACGACGTCGGGCAGTCGCCGGTGCTCGTGTCGGCTGACCCGAGTCGCCTGCCCGGGTCGCCCGCCGAACGGGGTCGGTCAGGCCCGGCGCAGCAGCGAGACCGCGAAGTCGCTGTGCTCGGTGAACGGCTGCACGTCCCAGGTGCCCAGCCGTAGCTCGAGGTCGAGACCGGCCTGCGCGCAGTGGGCGTCGAAGTCGGCCAGGGCGTAACCGCGCTCAAGGCCGAAACCGACGACGAGCCGTCCGCCCGGAACGAGGTGGGCGGCTACCCGCTCGAGCACCAGCGGCTCCGTGCCGGCGGCGACGAAGGCCATGACGTTGCCGGCCAGCACCGCGGCGTCGAAGGGCTCGGGCTGCCCCAGAGCCGCCAGGTCGAGCACGCTGAGGTCGGACTGCAGCCAGACAGGCCCGGGGTGGTCGTGCTGGGCAGCGGCGAGCAGCACGGGGTCGACGTCGACTCCGACGACGTCGTGACCGCGCCGAAAAAGCTCGGCGCCGAGGCGGCCCGGGCCGCATCCGGCATCCAACACGCGAGAGGCCGGCGCCACGAGGGCGTCGAGGAGCCTGGCCTCACCGGCCAGGTCAGCGCCCTCGTCAGCTAAGCGGCGGAACCGGTCGACGTACCACTGCGAGTGGTTCTCGTCGGTGTCGGTGAACCAACGCGGTGGTGTGCTCATGAGGCCATCCTGCAACACTGACGTCAACACTGGTGTCACCGCGATCGAACCGCCGGGTCAACGGCATCCGAGCAGGGCTGCGGCGCCACGACGAAGACGAGGGGACGAGATGTCGCAAGCAGTGGCGGTCGTGACAGGAGCGGGATCGGGGTTGGGCCGCGAGATCGCCACCACGCTGCTCGGGGCCGGCTACGCCGTCGCCCTGGCCGGGCGTACGCGATCCTCCCTGGAGCAGACGGCTGCCGGCCAGACCGAAGCGCTCGTGCACGTCGCTGACGTCGGCGCGGCCGACCAGGTGAGCGGGCTCTTCGAGACGGTGGCCGACCGGTGGGGCCGGGTCGACCTGCTCGTCAACAACGCTGGCACCTTCGGCCCGTCGGGCGAGATCGACGAGATCGAGGTAGACGCCTGGCAGCAGACCCTCGACGTCAACCTGACCGGGTCGTTCCTGTGCGCGCGCGAAGCGGTGCGGGTCATGAAGGCGCAGCAGCCGCGGGGCGGCCGGATCGTGAACATCGGTTCGGTCTCGGCGCACAGCCCACGCCCGGCGAGCGTGGCCTACACGGCCACCAAGCACGCGATCACGGGGCTCACCAAGGCGATCTCCCTCGACGGGCGTCCCTACGGGATTGCCTGTGGCCAGATCGACATCGGCAACGCGACGACCGAGATGACGGCGGGCCTGGCCGTCGCCGCCCGGCAGGCCGACGGCAGCACCCGGGGTGAGCCGACCTTCGACCCGGCGCACGTGGCCGACGCCGTGCTCGCGATGGCCCGGCTCCCGCTGAGCGTCAACGTGCAGTTCATGACGATCTTGGCCACGACGATGCCGTTCATCGGGCGTGGCTGACTCGCCCTCGAAAGCTCGGCGACAATGTTCCCTTTTGGACAGTTACGTCACAGATTCGCGTCAGAAGCAGAGCGGTACCCCTTGACGCGGTCCCGGAACGCAGGTTGTCTGTCCTTCGCCGGGCACTGACGCCTGTACGACGAGGTCGAGTGCCGTTCACCAGCCTTCGGGCGACCTGATGGGGGAAAGCCTTGACCAGTTTACAACGACGGCCTCGACGCGCCACGAAGCGCATCGCGGCCCTGGCCCTCGCGCCGATGGTTGCCGCAGGCGCCATCTCCGCCGCCTCCACCACGGCCGCGGCCGCGACCGCCACCGCAGGCGAGGGGGCCACCACGACGGCTCTGCCCGCCTCGCCGAAGCTGCCCACCGAGGCCAGCCCGGGCACGACCGCCAAGGCGATCGCCGCGTTCAAGGACGGCAACTACGTCGTCGTCACGAGAGACCGCGGTGCCACCACCAACCCGGCGACGCGCGCCGCAGCAGGCAAGCACTTCGACGCCAAGCGAAGCTCGGTCACGACCTATCGTGCCCAGTTGAAGGCCAAGCAGGACCGGGTGGCCTCGTCAGTGGGCGCGAAGGCCAACCGCCACTTCTCCCTCGCGTTGAGCGGGTTCTCGGCCAAGCTGACCAAGGCCCAGGCGACGAAGCTGGCGGGCGACAAGGACGTGCTGCTCGTGCAGCGTGACGAGGCCCGCCAGCTCGACACCTGGCAGACCCCGTCGTTCCTCGGCCTCGAGGGCGGCAAGAACTCCGTGTGGAACAAGCTGGGCGGCTACCAGAACGCGGGCGACGGCGTGGTCGTCGGCGTCATCGACACCGGTGCCTGGCCCGAAAGCGCCTCCTTCGCGGGGGCCCCCATCACCAGCACTCCGCAGGGCAAGTGGGGGCTCAAGCGAGCCAACGGCGTCAACGTCATGAAGAAGGCCGACGGCGGCATCTTCACCGGCGTCTGCCAGACCGGGCAGGAGTGGACCCTCGCCGACTGCAACAGCAAGATCATCGCGGCCCGCTACTACGCCGACACCTACCTCGCCAACGTTCCCGAGGCTGCCCGCCCCGCGACCGAGTACATCTCGCCCCGCGACGGTGACGGCCACGGGTCGCACACGGGTTCCACGGCGGTCGGCAACCACGGAGTGGAGATGTCGGTCGAGGGCGTCGACTTCGGCAAGGGCTCCGGCATGGCGCCCGGTGCCAAGCTCTCCGTCTACAAGACCTGCTTCGACGACGGCAACCCCGACACCGGTGACTGCTACTCCAGCGGCTCGGTCGCCGCGATCGACGACAGCATCGAAGACGGCGTCGACGTGCTCAACTACTCGATCTCCGGTGCCCAGAACACGGTCATCGACTCGGTCGAGATCGCGTTCGAGGGCGCGGCCGAGGCGGGCATCCTCGTGGCCGCCTCCGCCGGCAACAGCGGGCCCGCTGCCTCGACCGTGGCCCACAACAGCCCGTGGCTGATGACGGTCGCGAGCTCGACCCACGTCAACTTCGAGAACACGGTCGTGCTCGGCAACTACCAGAAGATCAAGGGCGCGAGCATCTCGCCCACTGGCGTCCCGTCGTCGCCGCTCGTCAACTCGACCGATGTGGCCGCCGCAGGCGTGGCCACGGCCGAGGCAACCCTCTGCGCGCCCGACTCCCTCGACGCCGCGAAGGTGACCGGCAAGATCGTGGCCTGCACCAGGGGCACCTACGACCGGGTCGCGAAGTCGGCCGAGGTCAAGAGGGCCGGTGGCATCGGGATGATCCTGGTCAACGTGGTGCCCGGCAGCCTCGACGCGGACTTCCACGCCGTTCCGACCGTGCACATCGGTGACGCCGACGCCGCGGCAGTGCTTGCCTACGCCAGCACCCCCGGCGCAACGGCATCCATCGCCCTGGGTGACATCACGGGCGGCCCGGTGACCCCGCTGCCCCAGATCAGTGCGTTCTCCTCCCGCGGGCCGGCGCTGGCCAACGGTTCCGACCTGCTCAAGCCCGACATCTCGGCCCCGGGCAGCTCGGTGCTCGCGGCGGTGGCCCCGCCGTCGAACAGCGGCCGCGACTTCGACCTCTACTCGGGCACGTCGATGGCCGCGCCGCACATCGCGGGCCTCGCCGCGCTCTACTTCGGGGTACACCCGACCTGGAGCCCGATGGCAGTCAAGTCGGCCATGATGACCACCGCGTTCGACAACAAGACCGCGACCGGTGCGAAGGAGCGAGATCACTTCGCCGAAGGGGCCGGCTTCGTCGACCCGAAGCGCTTTCTCAACCCCGGCCTCGTCATCGACTCGGGTGCCGCCGACTTCCGCGGCTTCATCACCGGCCAGGGTCTCGACACCGGGGTGCCTGCCATCTCGGCGACCGACTTCAACGGTCCGTCGATCGCCTCCAGCAACATCACGGGTTCGATCACGGTCAAGCGCACCTTTACGGCGGTACAGAAGGGCACGTGGCAGGTCAAGTCGGCGGTGCCCGGCTTCAAGGTGACGGCCAAGCCGGCCACGGTGAAGTTCACCAAGGTCGGTCAGACCAAGACCGTGACGATGACCTTCACCCGCACGCGGGCCGCTGTCGACCAGTGGACCCAGGGCAACGTCTTCCTCGTAGGGCCGAAGTTCGTCCGGGTCCCGGTCGCCCTCAAGCCGGTGGCGCTCGCCGCCCCGGCCGAGGTCACCGGTTCCGGCGCGGCCGGTTCGGTGGGCTACACCGTCACCGGGGGCGAGGCAGGCAAGGTCGCGATGAGTCCCACCGGACTTGCCGAGTCGAGCACCACCTCGGGTTCGCTCGCTACGGGTGGCCAGAAGCAGGTGGCGTTCACCGTCGCGGCCGGCACGTCGCTGACCCGGGTCGACCTCGACGTCACCCCTGATGCCTCCGACTTCGACCTGTTTCTCTACAAGTCCGTGGGCGGGGCGTTGACGCTGGTCGGGCAGTCGGCCACGGGCTCGGGCGACGAGCGCATCGACCTGCTCGGCCTCGCGGCGGGGCAGTACGTCGCCCTCGTCGACGGCTACGAGTCGGCCGGAGCCACGACCGACTATCGGCTGGACGTCTTCAACGTGAACCCGGCCACCGACAAGGGCGGCTTCACGGTGAAGCCGAACCCGGTCACCCTGGCGCAGGGAACGTCAGCCACGGTGACGGCCAAGTGGAGCGGACTCGACGCTTCGAAGCGCTATCTCGGCTGGATCGGGTACTCGACGAGCCCGACTCTGACCCTGGTGAACGTGAAGTAGGTCAGCGCGTTCAGCGAAGCGATCAGCAATGACGATCGCGAGGGGCGGTTCGGGCCAGGTTGCCCGGGCCGCCCCTTCGCGACTCCTGCCAGCTGCCGATCGCGGATTCCGTGTTGCCGGCTGCGGTAGGTGACGACTCGCCGAGGCGGATACCGGGTTGTCCCTTGCACCTGAGCGCCGTCGGGGGTTGGGTGGTCTCGATGCGTTGCGCCCGCTGCTCATCCATCCATGCCGCCCGGGAGGCAACCGATGACCGACGTCACACCTGAGCACGGTTCGTCAGAACCGGGGCCGAGCCCAGAATCGCCCATCCAGGGCCCTGGCCCCCTCTCCCACACTCATGGAGAGACCGACACCCCGCTGCTCGAGGCCACCATCGGCGACAACTTCGACGAAACGGCATCGCGCTTCCCCGACCGGGAGGCGCTGGTCGACGTGGCCCAGGGCAAGCGGTGGACCTACGCCGAGCTGCGTGCCGACGTCGACCGGCTGGCCCGGGCCCTGCTCGCGGTCGGGGTGAAGACGGGCGACCGGGTCGGCATCTGGGCCCCGAACTGCTCGGAGTGGACCCTGACCCAGTACGCCACGGCGAAGATGGGCGCCATCCTCGTCAACATCAACCCCAGCTACCGCTCCCATGAGCTGAAGTACGTGCTCGAGCAGGCCGGCATCTCGACGCTGGTCTCGGCCGAGGCCTTCAAGTCGAGCAGCTACCACGAGATGATCGACGAGGTGCGAGGTGACCTCGACGCTCTCGAGCGCGTCGTCTACATCGGCAGCGACAGCTGGCGCGAGCTGGTCGCGCGGGCCGACGAGGTGCCCGAGAGCGAGCTGCACGGCATCCAGGCGGCGCTGAAGAACACCGACCCGATCAACATCCAGTACACGTCGGGCACCACCGGCTTTCCCAAGGGCGCCACCCTCAGCCACCGCAACATCCTCAACAACGGCTACTTCGTCGGTGAGCTCTGCGACTACACCGAGGCCGACCGCGTCTGCATCCCGGTGCCGTTCTACCACTGCTTCGGCATGGTGATGGGCAACCTGGCCTGCACGTCGCACGGCGCGTGCATGGTCATCCCGGCGCCCGGTTTCGACCCGGCTGCGACCCTGCAGGCCACCCAGGACGAGAAGGTCACCAGCCTCTACGGCGTGCCGACGATGTTCATCGCCGAGTGGAACCTGCCCGACTTCGCCGACTATGACCTCTCGAGCGTGCGCACCGGCATCATGGCCGGCTCGCCGTGCCCGGCCGAGCTGATGAAGCAGCTGATCGCCTCGGGGATCGAGGAGGTGACGATCGCCTACGGCATGACCGAGACGTCGCCGGTCTCGACGCAGAACCGCACCGACGACACGTTCGAGCAGAAGGTGGGCACCGTCGGTCGGGTCGGGCCGCACCTGCAGATCAAGATCGTCGACCCGGTGTCGGGTGAGACAGTGCCGCGCGGGCACGCCGGGGAGTTCCTGACCAAGGGCTACTCGGTGATGCTCGGCTACTGGGAGGCGCCCGACAAGACGGCCGAGGCCATCGTCGACGGCTGGATGCACACCGGCGACGTCGGGGTGATGCACGACGACGGCTACGTCGAGATCACCGGCCGCATCAAGGACATGGTCATCCGCGGCGGCGAGAACGTCTACCCGCGTGAGGTCGAGGAGTTTCTCTACACCCATCCCGACATCCTCGACGCGCAGGTGATCGGGGTGCCCGACGAGAAGTACGGCGAGGAGCTCTGTGCGTGGATCCGCATGCGCCCGGGGGCGCAGCCGCTCACGGTCGAGTCGGTGCGGGCCTTCTCGGAGGGCAAGCTGGCCCGCTACAAGATCCCTCGCTACGTCGAGATCGTCGACGAGTTCCCGATGACCGTCACGGGCAAGATCCGCAAGATCGAGATGCGCGAGACCACTGCGGCCCGCCTCGGGCTCGGCTGAACGGGCGCGTCCCGAGGGGTCTGACGGGGTCCCGGAAACGCTTCGGCGGACCGTGGTCGGTGCGTTCGTGACGCGACCCGCCGTGGCGCCGGTAGGTTGCGGTGCAACAGTTGCAACCAAGCGTCACCTGAAGGGGTAGCCATGTCCGACTCCACCAAGACGATCCTCTGGATCGCACTCGCTGTCGTCGTCATTCTGGTCATCGTCTGGGTGGTGATGTCATCGCGTCGACGCCGAATGAACGACGAGCGACGCTTCCAGGCCGGCGAGCTGCGCGCGGAGGCACAGCAGAAGGCCCCGCTGCTTCAGGAGAGCACCGACCGTGCCTCGGTCACCGAGCAGATCGCGGCCGACGCCCGCGCGGAGGCCGACAAGAAGGCGGCGGCTGCGGCAGCCCTGGAAGACCAGGCCCAGGCCCATCGGGCGGTGGCCGACGGGGTGAAGGCCGAGCGTGACGACCTGACCCGCGAGGCCGACCGGATCGACCCCGACGTGGCGACCGACGACGCGGGTCACCGGGTTGACCAGTCCGACGATGCAGACCACGGTGCAGACGCCGCTGCAGACCGCAGGGCAGAGCGCGACGCGGACCACGGTGCGGAGGAAGAGAAGGAAGCTGCCTCGCACGGTGACCAGCCGGCCGAGACGGCAGCGACCGCTGGCCCCGCGGCCGTCGGAGCCACCGGTGTGCTCGGCGGCGCCAGCACGTTGGACGACCACGACGACGAGCCCGATCTGGCCGACGCGCACGACCCGTTCGCGACAACAGGGGACGAAGAGGCCGCTGCCGGGTACGACGAGGACATGAGAAAGAAGAAGAGAGACGCGAAGGCGGACACCTCGGGAAGCGCCGCGGTCAGCGCGGACCCGGGCCCGGATGAAGCCGCGCCGGTCGACGCTGCAACCCAGGCGGATGGCGACCTCGAGAGCGGTGCTACTGGCCACGATGCGGATGCGGCTGAGGGGTCAGCCGCCGCCGACGGACCCCCGGTGGCCACCGCGACGCAGCCCACCGAGGTCTCGGTGCCGGCGCTCGACGACCGCGACGACGTGCTCGTCGCCGGAGGGCCGCCCGACAACGACTCCGGAGACCACCGCGGTCAGCCGTGGGCCACGACGCCGGGTGAGCCCGGCCTTGACGAGGGTGACGAGGTCGCCGACAACACCAACGAGGGATTCGCCGCCCACACACCGAGCGAAGCGGCCCCCGAGAGTGACGCTGACGCGGCCGAGCAGGGCTCAGAACAGCACGACAGCGGCGCTCCCGAGGCGGAGCGCTCCGACGCCGCTGAGTCGGAGACGGCCGCACCGGCCGTGGCCACTGGCGCGTCCACGGCAGACTCCGCTGACCACAGGTCCGAGACCGACTCGGTGGATGACTCATCCACCGAGTCAGCCGGCGCGTCGCTGGACGAGTCATCCACCGAGTCGACGGACGAGGGAGCCAACGACGAGGGTGCCCGAGACGCTGAGCCTGCCGACGCTGAGCCTGCCGACGCTGAGCCTGCTGACGACCAGACGGGCGGCCAGCGGCGCATCTCGAGCTTCGACGAGGTCGTCGACGGCGGCTACGGCATCGGTTCGGCGCGGCCCATCGATGACGGCGCCCAGCCGCTCGCCCATGAGGTCAAGGCGTGGACCGACCGCAAGAGCTTCTCCGCCCCGGGCGACGAGGGCTACGACGGCGCCGAGCCCGACGTCTGGTTCTACAACGAGGATGCCGCTCGCCGGGCCGGTTTCAGTCGAGACGGCGACTGAGCGAACCCACCACCGACGCGGGGCGGCATCCACTCGACTGAGCGGATGCCGCCCCGCAGTCGTTCCACTGCTCCCACAGCCCAGTGCGACTGGCGAAACGGCGGTGCCAGCACCGGTGAGCCGCCCATAAACTGACGTCATGGTCTCCCCGCTGCTCGCCCTCACCCCCGTGGTGCAGTCCGCTATCGCCGCAGCGCTCGGCGAGCAGTTCCGCGACGCAGACCCGGTGCTGCGCGCCTCGCAGTTCGCCGACGTGCAGGTCAACGCGGCGCTCGCACTGGCCAAGAAGGTCGGCCTGCCGCCCCGCGAGGTGGCGACGAAGATCGTGACGGCGCTCGAGGCACTGCCCGAGACAGCCGACATGTGCGACCGGCTCGAGGTGAGCGGGCCGGGGTTCGTCAACGTCACCTACAAGCGTGACTGGCTGGCCGGTCTGGTCGACGACATCGCGGCCGACGACCGGGTGGGCGTGGTTGCGCAGCAGCGCGAGGTCATCCCGATCGACTACTCCTCACCCAACGTGGCCAAGGAGATGCACGTCGGGCACCTGCGCACGACCATCGTCGGCGACTCACTGGCGCGCACGTTCGAGCACCTCGGGCACCACGTCATCCGGCAGAACCATGTCGGCGACTGGGGAACGCCCTTCGGCATGCTCATCGAGCACCTGCTCGAGGTCGGCGAGAGCTCGGCCGAGGCCGGGCTGCTCGTCACCGACCCGAACGCCTTCTACCAGGGTGCGCGGGTCAAGTTCGACACCGCCGAGAAGGCGGAGCCCGCCGGTAGCGCCGGCGACTTCAACGTGCGCGCCCGGTCGCGGGTCGTCGCGCTCCAGGCCGGCGACCCCGACACGATGCGGCTCTGGAACGAGCTGGTAGACCTCTCGAAGGCCTACTTCAACAAGGTGTACTCGATGCTCGGCGTGACCCTCACCGACGACGACCTCGCCGGTGAGTCGATGTACAACGACGACCTGCGCGCCATCTGCGACGAGCTCGAGGCGAGCGGCATCGCCGTCATGTCGGAGGGCGCCCTCTGCGTGTTCCTCGACGGCTACACCGGGCGGGAGGGCAAGCCGGTGCCGCTCATCATCCGCAAGTCCGACGGCGGCTACGGCTACGCCACCACCGACCTGGCCACGATCCGCTACCGGGTGGCCAAGCTCGGGGCCAACCGTGTGCTCTACGTCATCGGCGCCCCTCAGTCGCTGCACCTCAACATGGTGTGGGACACGGCGCGCAAGGCGGGCTGGCTGCCCGACTCTGTGACACCGGTGCACGTGCAGATCGGCAACGTGCTGGGCGATGACCGCAAGATCCTCAAGACCCGGTCGGGGGCCTCCCTTCGGCTCGTCGCCCTGCTGGAGGAAGCGGTCGCCAAAGCCGAGGCCGTCATCGACGAGGCTCGTCCCGACCTCGACGACGACATGCGGGCCGCGATCGCCAGGCAGGTCGGGATCGGCGCCGTGAAGTACGCCGACCTCTCGGTGGCGCACAGCAGCGAGTACGTCTTCGACCTCGATCGGATGGTCTCGCTCACCGGGAACACCGGCCCGTACCTGCAGTACGTGGTCGCCCGGGTGCGCTCGATCTTCCGGTCGGTCGGTCTGGACCCGCTGTCGCAGCAGGCCCCGGTCGTGCTGGAGGAGCCGCAGGAGCGGGCGCTGGCGACGGCCTCGCTGCGGTTCGCCGACATCGTGGCCGAGGTCGGCGAGACCTACGAGCCGCACCGGTTGGCGGGCTACCTCTTCGAGCTGGCGCAGTCGTTCTCGGCCTTCTACGAGCACTGCCCCGTGCTCAAGGCCGAGCGTGACGAGGTCAAGGCATCGCGACTGACGCTGTGCGCCGTCGTGCTGCGGGTGATGACGACGGGTCTCGACCTGTTGGGCATCGAGTCACCCGAACGCATGTGACCCCCGACGCGCTGCAGCCGGGCTGGACGACAGCCCGGCCCGCAGGAATCGGCTTGGTGGCGGGCTGGCGGCGGGTCAACGGTCGTGCATAGTGGCCAGCAGGGTGGCGTACCGGCCGATGACGTCGGAGGTGTCGCCGGCCGGAACGTCGTACTCGGAGTCGACCACGGGCTCCCACGACGGGGGCTCGGGCTGGCCCGACAGCGCCCACGCGGCCTGGCGGGCGGCTCCGATGCCGACGTACTCGGCCGGGGTGGGCACCACGACCGGCGCCCGGAAGAGGCCGGGGGCGATCTCACGCACGGCCCGTGACGCTGCTGCTCCGCCGATGAGCAGCACCCGGTCGACCTGAACGCCGTGGTCGCGCAGGGCGTCGACGCCGGCCACGAGGTTGCACAGCATCCCCTCGACCGCGGCCCGGGCCAGGTTCGCCGGGGTCGCGTTGGTGCGGGTCAGGCCGCTGAGGGTGCCGGTAGCCAGCGGCAGGTCAGGCGTGCGTTCGCCGTCGAGGTAGGGCAGCAGCGCCAGACCCCCGGCGCCGCTGTCGGCCTCGAGCGCCAACCGGTCGAGCGTGGCCAGGTCGACGCCCATCATGGTCGCCGTGGCGCTCATGACCCGGGCGGCGTTGAGGGTGCACATGAGGGGCAGGTGGCGCCCGGTCGCGTCGGCGAAGCCCGCGATGGCGCCGGTCTCGTCGCGGATCGGCTGGTCGGTCGGGGTGAACACGGTGCCGCTGGTGCCGAGGGAGACCACGACATCGCCCGGGGTGAGGGTGAGGCCGAGGGCCGCGCCCATGTTGTCGCCGGTGCCGACCGCAACGATCAGCCCGGACGACGTGCGCCCGGCCGCCGCGGCGGGCGCGATCACCTCGGGCACCTCGACGACCCGGCCGAGCGCCCGCTCGACCAGGTCGAGTCGGTACTCGCCGGTGGCCGCCGACCAGTAGCCGGTGCCCGAGGCATCACCGCGGTCGGTGCTCCACCGCTCGAAACCCATGCCCTGCTTGAGGATGCGGCCGGTGAGCCAGTCGTGGGGCAGCACGACGCGGGCGACCCGAGCCGTGTTGTCGGGCTCGTGCTCGGCGAGCCAGCGCAGCTTCGTGACGGTGAAGCTCGCGACCGGAACGCTGCCCACGGCATCGACCCACGCCCCCACCCCGCCGAGCTCGGCGACGAGGTCGGCGGCCGCGGGAGCGCTGCGGGTGTCGTTCCAGAGCAACGCGTCGCGCACCACCTCGTCGTCGTCGTCGAGGGTGACCATGCCGTGCTGCTGCCCACCGACGGCGATGGCCTCCACGCCGTCGAGGATGCCGTCGGCGCTCGCCTGCGTGTAGGCCTCCCACCAGCGGTCGGGGTGCACCTCGGTGCCGTCGGGGTGGGGGGCGCGTGAGGCGCGCACGACCTCGCCGGTCTGCGCGTCGCACACGACGATCTTGGTCGACTGGGTCGAGCTGTCGACTCCGGCGACAAGGGTGCGGTCACTCATGGGGGTCCTTGATCTGGTTGCGATGAAGCCGACGCCGACGCGACAAGGGTCAGCGTTGCGGCGAGACGACGGCCTTGATGCCCTTCGGGTCACTGCGACCGGCGACGAGCGCCTCGGCACTCTGGTCGAGGCGGTGCCGGGAGGTGACGAGCCGGTCGAGGTCGACGATACCGGCGGAGACCATGCCGATCGCCGTCGGCCAGGTGTTGGCGTAGCGGAACGTGCCGGTGACGACGAGCTCGTGCTCCTGGATCGCCGACAGCGGCAGGGCCACCTCGTCGCCGCCCATGCCCACGAGCACGGCCCGACCGGCCGGGGCGAGCGCGCTGACGCCCTGCTTCGTCACGGCCGCGTTGCCGGTGCACTCGATGAGAGCGTGGGGGGCTGCGCCGTCGATCGCGTCAGCGAGTGCGTCGCGCGAGGGGTTGACCACGGCGGTGGCGCCGAGGTCGGTGGCCACCCGGAGTCGCTCGTCGTTCAGATCGACCACGGTGACCGCCACCGCGCCGGCCGCCCGGGCCACCTGCACCGCGACCAGCCCGATCGGGCCCGCCCCGGTGACGAGCACGCGGCTGCCGATACCGACGTGAGCCTTTCGGGCCGACCAGATGCCGACCGACAGCGGCTCGAGCAAGGCGGCCGCCTCGTCGGAGACCGAGTCGGGAACGGGGTGCGCGAACGCCTCGTGCGTCACGACGAGCTCGGCGAGCGAGCCGTCGATCGGCGGGGTGGCGTGAAACCGCATGAGCGGGCAGAGGTTGTAGCGGCCGGCAAGGCATTGTTCGCACGTGCGGCAGGGCACGCCCGGTTCGATCGAGACCCGCTGGCCGACTCTGCTCTCGTCGACGGCGGGGCCGACGGCGTCGATGACTCCACTGGCCTCGTGCCCGAGAACGAGCGGAGACTCGACGACGAAGTTGCCGATGCGGCCGTGGTCGAAGTAGTGGGTGTCGGAGCCGCACACCCCGACGGCGGCGACGCGCACCCGTACCTCCTCGGGGCCAGGCGCTGGATCGGCGCGTTCGACGACCTCGATCTCGCCTGGCCGGTTCAGCACCGCAACGCGCATGGTTCCTCCGCAGATTCTGTTCGGACGCGGTTCTTTTCGTTCGCGTTCTCTTCGGACGCCCTCTGTTGGGACGCTCTGTTCGAGTGTCGGGTGAAGGTCTGTCACTGTTGCACACTCAGCGCCGCGGGGTGGCCTCCAGGGTGGCTCTGGCGCCGTGCTGGTGCAGGCTGGTCAGTGCCGCGGTGTACGCGGTGGTGAACCGTTCGTGGTCGACGAGGTCGCCGAAGAGATCACGGTCGCGGAGGAAGGCCAGCGGGTCATCGCCCTGCCGGTCGGCGGCGGACATGACCCGAGACTTCAGGCGGTCGACGATCTCGATCGGCTCACCCTTCTCGTCGGTGCCCTCCGCGTAGCGCGCCCACGACGCGACGACGAGGGCCGACCGGTCGATCTCGCCGCCGCTGCGCAGGTTCGCGCTGATCACCGGTACGAGCCACTTCGGGATGCGGTCGCTGCTTTCGGCGCAGAGACGGGCGAGGGTGTCACGCACCTCGGGGTTGGCGAAGCGCTCGACAAGCTGGTGGCGGTAGGCGTCGAGGTCGACGCCCGGCACCTCGGGCAGCGTGGGGCTGCCCTCGTGCTCCATGTAGCCGAGCAGGAAGTCGACGAACAGGGGGTCCTGACACACCTCGTGCGCGTAGCGGTACCCCGACAGGTAGCCGAGGTAGCAAAGCGCCTGGTGGCTGGCGTTGAGCAGCCGCAGCTTCATCAATTCATAGGGCACGACGTCGCCGACGACCTGCACCCCGGCATCCTCGAACGGCGGGCGCCCCTCGGTGAAGCGGTCTTCGAGCACCCACTGGGTGAACGGCTCGCACACGACCGGCCAGCCGTCGACCACGCCGAACTCGTCGGCCAACCGGTCGATGTCGTCGGCCACCGTGACTGGCGTGATGCGGTCGACCATGGCGTTCGGGAAGGCGACGTGCTCGTCCATCCAGTCGGCGAGGTCGGGGTCGCGCAGCCGCGCGAAGGCGGTGATCATCTTCCGGGCGACGTCGCCGTTGCCGGGCAGGTTGTCGCACGACATCACCGTGAACGGGGTGGCCCCGGCGGCCCGACGCGCGGCGAGGCCGGCGACGATGAACCCGAAGACGGTGCGCGGCACGGCATCCGGCTTCAGGTCGTGCTGGATGTTCTCGTCGCTCGGGTCGAACTCACCGGTGACCTGGTTGACGAGGTAGCCGCCCTCGGTGATGGTGAGGCTCACGATGCGGGTCTGGCGGTCGGCGAGCCGGTCGACCACCGCCTGCGGGTCATTGGGCGCGAACATCAGCTCGGCGATGCTGCCGATCACCCGGGCTTCCCGGTGGCCGTCGGGGTGCTTGACGACGAGAGTGTAGAGGCCGTCCTGAGCCGTGAGCGTGTCGATGATGCGCTTGTCGTGCGGCAGCGCACCGACACCGCAGATGCCCCACTCGAGCGCCCTGCGCTCGTTCATCAACCGGTCGACGTACATCGCCTGGTGGGCGCGGTGGAAGCCGCCCACCCCGAAGTGCACGATGCTCGCCGTGACCGCCTGACGGTCGTAGCCCGGCCTGGCCACCTCCTCGCGCAGACCGGGCAGGGCGGCATCCGACAGCCTGGGTTCGCTGCTGGCGCTGCTCACTTGACGGCGCCCATCGACAGGCCCTGCACCAGCTTGTCCTGCGCCGCGAAGCCGGCGGCGAGCACGGGCAGGGAGACCACCAGAGAGGCGGCGCACACCTTGGCCAGGAACAGGCCCTGGCTGGTGACGAACCCGGTGAGGAACACCGGCGCCGTTCCCGCGACGGTTCCGGTGAGCACCCGGGCGAGCAGCAGCTCGTTCCAGCTGAAGATGAAGCAGATCAACGCTGCCGCCGCGATGCCGGGCATGACGACCGGGGCGATCACGTCTCGAAGGGTGCGGGGCAGGCTGGCCCCGTCGATCTGGGCGGCCTCGAGCATCTCGATCGGCACCTCGGCGAGGAAGCTGCGCAGCATCCAGATCGCGATCGGCAGGTTCATCGAGGTGTAGAGCAGCATCAGCCACCAGATGTTGTCGAGCAGGCCGACCTTCTGGGCAAAGAGGTAGAGCGGCAGGATGCCGGCCACGATCGGCAGCATCTTCGTGCTGAGGAAGAAGAACAGCACGTCAGACCACTTCTTCACCGGCCGGATGGAGAGGGCATAGGCCGCCGGGAACGCGAGCAGCAGCACCAGGAGCGTCGAGATCACGCTCGCCGTGAGCGAGTTGAGCAGCGCCGGCCACGGGCCGGCGGCGAAGAACGCCTTGTACCCTTCGAGGCTGAGCGGCGCGAAGAGGCTCGGCGGGTTGGTGGCGGCGTCGGTCTCACTGTGGAGCGATGTGAGCACCATCCAGGCCACCGGCAGCACGAAGAGGATGCCGATCACCCAGGCCAGCAGGCCGAGCAGCCCTTGGCTCCGGGGTGCCTTGCGGTGACTGATCTGTGAGCCCTGTATCGGCTTCGGGGCCCCGACGCTGTCGGGCACGGGGTCACCCGAGGTTTCGGGTGTGACCGGAGTGCTGGTGCTCATCGGGACTCCTCCTTGAACAGGCTGAACACGGATCGCAGGGCGAGGGTGATGATGATGATCGTGCCGATGACGACCACGACGCCCGCGGCAGAAGCGCGGCCGTAGTCCTGGGCGGTGTAGAAGGTCTGGTAGATGAAGTAGGGCAGGTTGGCGGTGCCAAGGCCGCCCGAGGTGATGGTGAACACCGCGTCGAAGTTCTGCACGACATAGATCGCCCCGAGCAACCCGGCCAGCTCGATGTACTGACGCAGGTGAGGCAGCGTCATGTTCGTGAAGATCTGCCAACCGTTGGCCCCGTCGATGCGGGCCGCCTCGACGACGTCGAGGGGGCGGCCCTGCAGCCCGGCCAGCAGGATGAGCATCATGAACGGCGTCCACTGCCAGACCAGCGAGGCGATGATGGCCCATAGAGGATTGGTGCTGATCCAGTCGGGTTGGGGAGCGTTGTCGCCGAAGAAGAACCTCAGCAGGCCGTTGAACAGGCCGTACTCGGGGTTGTAGAGCGCGTGCTTCCAGAGCAGGGCGGCGGCGATCGGCACGATGAGGAAGGGCGTGATCATCATCGTGCGCACCACCCCTCGGCCGCGGAACTTGCGGTCGAGCAGCAGCGCGATACCCAGACCCATGAGCAGGCTGATGAGCACCACTGCGAGCGTGAGCAGGATGGTGACGACGACCGCCTGCCGGGCGTTGACGTCGGTGAACACCCGCGTGAAGTTGTCGAAGCCCGCGAAGCCACGCTCGTCGGGGTAGTAGGCGTTCCAGTTCATGAACGAGATGATGAGCGTGACCAGGAACGGCAGCTGCGTCATGACGATGACGAAGATCAGGGCGGGCAGCAGCGGCGCCCGCCGGGACCAGTCACCAGCCCGCTTCAGCTGGGTGTTGCGTTTCGAGTCGGGGGCCTTCGGGGCGGCCTGGCCGGCGGGGGGCGTCGTGGTTGCGGTACTCACTGGTTCTCCCGGGACTGGTAACGCTCGGCGACGTCTTCAGCGATTCTCTGACCCTTGTTGAGAGCATCGTCGACCGTGGTCTGGCCGGCGATCGCCGAGCTGACGTCCTGACTGACCTGGGTGCCCAGGTCGGGGAACTCGGGGATGTCGATGAACTGGATCCCGATGGCCGGTCGCGGTTGCACGCCTGGGTTCTCGGGGTCGGCGGCCTCGATGGCGGCCTTGGTCGGGCCGGCGAAGGCCGCAGCGGCCTTGAGGTACTGGGGGATCTCGTAGGTCGAGGCGCGCTTGCCGGCGGGGACGCGAGACCAGCCCAGCTGGTTGCCGACGAGGTTCTCGTAGTCCTTGCCCGAGGCCCACGAGATGAACTTCCAGGCGTTCTCCTGCTTGGTGCTCGCGGCCTGGATGCCCCACGACCAGGCGTAGAGCCAGCCCGAGCTCTTCGTCTTGACGACGGGTGCGGCGACGTAGCCGAGCTTGCCCTTGACCGGCGACCCCGGTGCCTCGAGCGAACCGGCGGCCGAGGTGGCGTCGTACCACATAGCCACGTTGCCCTGGGTCAGGTTGTTGAGGCACTCGGTGAAGCCGGCCTGGGGGGCGCCCTTCTCGCCGTGCTTCCGCACGAGGTCGACGTAGAACTGGGTCGCCTCCTTGAACGGGGGAGCGTTGACACCGGGGGTCCAGTCCTTCTCGAACCACGTGCCGCCGAAGGTGTTCACCAGCGTGGTGAGAGGCGCGATGACCTGTCCCCAGCCCGGTTGGCCGCGCAGGCAGATGCCAGCCATGCCCGGCCGAGCGCCGTCGACCTTGGCGGCGATGGCGGCGACCTGCGGCCAGGTCGGCTTCTCGGGCATCGTGATGCCCTTCTCCTTCAGGATGTCCTTGCGGTACATCAGGAAGGAGGACTCGCCGTAGAACGGCTCGCCGTAGACTTTGCCGTCTGACGAGAGCGAGACCTGCATCGGCTTCAGGATGTCGGCCTGGTCGAACGCCTTGTCCTTCGCGAGGAAGGGGTCGAGCGGGCTGAGCCACTTGGCCTTCGCGTAGATCGGGACCTCGAAGTTGCTGACTGAGGCAATGTCGTACTGGCCGGCCTGGCTCGAGAACTCCTGGCTGATCTTGTCGCGCACATCGTTCTCGGGCAGCACCGTGAAGTTGACCGTGATGCCGGTCTGCTTGGTGAAGTTCGCGGCCGTCAGCTTCTGAAGGTCGATCATCTGCGGGTTGTTGACCATCAGCACGTTGATGCTGTTGGCCCCACCGTCGCCGCCGCCGCCACCCCAGCCGGCGCAGGCCGACAGGCTCGCGACGAGCCCACCGGTGAGCGCCACGGCTCCGGCCATGGTGGCCCGTCGCCTTGTTGCGTGTCTGCTTCGAAGCACGTCACCCTCCTCGTCGAGGCCCGCTCACTTGAGCGAGGCGTTGCACGTATGAGTAAAGTGACTCAGATCACTGGTGTCAACCGTTGGTCTCAAAACCGGCGAGTGGCCACGGGCAGCGCGATGAGGCGTCAGAATCGAGGCGTGAAGGCGATGGCGAGAGAGAGCCGCGGGCCTGCGGAGCTGGTGCGCGCCGCCTCGGTCGCGCGACGCCACTACCTCGAGGGACAGTCGAAGATCGAGATCGCCAATGACCTGGGCATCAGCCGTTTCAAGGTCGCTCGCCTGCTCGACCTCGCCCACGAGCGAGGGATGGTGCACATCGAGATCGTCGCCGACGGCGAGATCGACCTCGACCGTTCGGCCCGGTTGCAGGAGGCCTTCGGGCTGCGCCACGCCGTCGTCATCGACGGCGCCGGCCTCGACTTCCTGACCCTGAACGAGCATCTCGGCGAGGCGACGGCCCTGCTGCTGAGCGAGATCCTCAGCGAAGGTGACGTACTCGGCCTGCCGTGGGCCCGGTCGGTCGACATCATGACCCGTTCGCTCCACGGGCTGCCGCGCGTCGACGTGGTGCAGCTCTCGGGGGCGATGGAGATTCCCGGCGTCGACAGCAGCGCGGTCGACATCGTGCGTCGAGCAGCACGCCTCACCGGCGGCTCCTCCTCCATCTTTCACGCCCCTTTGCTGCTCGACGACGTCGTGGCGGCCCAGACCCTGCAGCGTGACGGCCTCGTGAAGCGGGCCCTCGCCCAGGCGTCACGGGTCACGACCGCGGTGATGGGGATCGGGTCATGGTCGCCCGGGCTGTCGACGATCTACGACGCCGCCACCCCCGAGGACCGCGAGCAGGCGAGCGCCGCCGGCGTCGTCGGTGAGATCGCCGGCCGGTTCTTCGACTGCGCCGGGTGCCTGGTCGTCCCACCCCTCGCCGATCGGATCGTCACCATCGGCGCTGACGAGCTGCGCGGCATCCCCGAGGTGATCGGACTCGTGTCGGGCAGCCCGAAGGCGAGAGCCGTCGGCGCCGCGCTGCGCGGCGGGTTGGTCAACTCCCTCGTCGTCGACACGGTGCACGCCGACGCCCTGCTCGAAGAGGCCGCGACGCGACCTCGGCTGCTGGGCGGCCAAGCGGTGACGACGAGCTGACGGGCGGGGTGGCCGCTGTCTCGGCTGGGGCCGGGCCAGGCCGGGGCCGGGCCGCGGTGCCGGGGCTGTGATTCCGGTGTCAACGGAGCCAGGACGGACCTGCGGTGACATAGGTTCGTGAGGCAGCCCCGTCGTTCATGTTGCCCGGCCAAAGGAGCCCGCAGTGCTGATCGGTGTCCCCCGTGAGAGTCGAGCGCGCGAGACCCGCGTCGCCGCCACCCCCAAGACCGTGAGCCAGCTCGTGAGCCTCGGTTACGACGTCGTGGTCGAGTCGGGCGCCGGAGCCGCCGCGAGCTTCTCCGACGAGGCGTACACCGCGGCGGGCGCTCGGGTCGTAGCGGCCGCGGAGGCTGCGCAGGTCTGGGCGTCCGACATCGTGCACAAGGTGAACCCCCCCGACGAGGACGAGACCGCCCGTCTCCGTTCGGGCACGACGCTGGTCTCCCTGATGGCGCCGGCGCTCAGCCCGGACCTGCTCGAGCGGCTCCGGGCCGCGGGGGTCACCGCCATGGCGATGGATGCCGTGCCGCGCATCAGCCGCGCCCAGTCACTCGACGTGCTCAGCTCGATGGCCAACATCGCGGGGTACCGGGCGGTCGTCGAGGCGGCCCACGAGTTCGGGTCGTTCTTCACCGGCCAGGTGACCGCGGCGGGCAAGGTGCCGCCGGCCAAGGTGCTCGTCGTCGGGGCAGGGGTCGCCGGGCTGGCCGCGATCGGCACGGCGCGCTCGCTGGGAGCGATCGTGCGCGCCACCGACGCCCGGCCCGAGGTGGCCGAGCAGGTCGAGTCGATGGGGGCCGACTTCCTGGCGGTGCAGGCGGCCGACACGGTCGACGCCGTGTCGTCAGACGGCTACGCCAAGGAGATGGGCGACGACTACAACGCGCGCGCCGCCCAGCTCTATGCGGCCCAGGCGCCCGACGTCGACATCGTCGTGACCACTGCCCTCATCCCGGGGCGTCCGGCGCCTCGTCTGCTCACCGGCGAGATGGTCGCCACGATGAAGCCCGGCTCGGTCATCGTCGACATGGCCGCGGCCAACGGCGGCAACGTCGAGGGGTCGGTGGCCGACGAGATGGTGGTGACGCCGAACGGCGTGACCATCATCGGCTACACCGACCTGCCCGCGCGGCTGCCCACCCAGGCCTCCCAGCTCTACGGCACGAACCTGGTCAACCTGATGAAGCTGCTCACGCCGGCCAAGGATGGGCAGCTCGTGCTCGACCTGGGCGACGTCGTGCAACGGGGCATGACGGTCGTGCGCGAGGGCGAGCTGCTCTGGCCTCCGCCGGCCGTGCAGGTGTCGGCCGCGCCCGCCGGCCCGACGGCATCCGGCAAAGCGATCGAGAAGGCGCCCCCCGCGCCACCGAACCTCGTGCGGCGGCACGCCTGGATGGCCGGCGCCGCAGTCGTCTTCGGCCTGCTGACCGCCTTCTCGCACGGCACCTTCCTGGGTCAGTTCACCGTCTTCGCCCTCGCTGTCGTCGTGGGCTTCTACGTCATCGGCAACGTCGCTCACGCGCTGCACACGCCGCTCATGTCGGTCACCAACGCGATCAGCGGCATCATCATCGTGGGCGCGCTGCTGCAGCTCGGCACCTCGAACGGACGCGTCACGATCGCGGTGATCGCCACACTCGCTACGCTCGTTGCCAGCATCAACATCTTCGGCGGCTTCACCGTGACCCAGCGCATGCTGACGATGTTCCGGAAGGCCTGATCCATGACCTCCGATCTCGCCCTCGTCGGCGCGGCCTACCTGGTCGCCGCCATCCTGTTCATCCTCAGCCTCGCCGGCCTGTCCAGGCACGAGAGCGCCAAGCTCGGCAACAGCTACGGCATCGCCGGCATGGCCATCGCCCTGATCGCCACCCTCTGGGTCGTCGGGCAGTCGGCCGGTGCCGGCCAGTGGGTTGCCATCATCGTCGCCATGGCGATCGGTGCGACGATCGGGATCAGCTTGGCCCGGCGGGTCGAGATGACAGGGATGCCCGAGCTCATCGCGATGCTCCACAGCTTCGTCGGCCTGGCGGCTGTGCTGGTCGGCTTCAACTCCTACCTCGACGGCCAACGCGACGCGGTGCACCTGGTCGAGGTCTTCCTCGGGGTGTTCATCGGCGCGGTCACCCTGACCGGCTCGATCGTCGCCTTCCTCAAGCTCTCGGCCAAGATCTCGAGCAAGCCGCTCATGCTGCCGGGACGGCACTACCTCAACCTCGTCGCGGTGCTGGTGTCGGTCGGGCTGATGGTGTGGTTCGTCGTCGCGCCGCAGCTGGCGCCGCTTCTGGTCATGACCGCGATCGCCCTCGCCTTCGGCTGGCACCTGGTGGCGTCCATCGGTGGCGGTGACATGCCCGTCGTCATCTCGATGCTCAACAGCTATTCGGGCTGGGCGGCCGCTGCGGCCGGCTTCATGCTGAACAACGACCTGCTCATCGTCACCGGTGCGCTCGTCGGCAGCTCGGGTGCCTACCTCTCGTACATCATGTGCACGGCCATGAACCGGTCGTTCATCTCGGTCATTGCCGGCGGCTTCGGCTCCGACGGCACGGTGTCGAACGTCGACGTCGACTACGGCGAGTACCGCGAGACGTCCGCCGCCGAGGTGGCCGAACTGCTCACGCACGCCTCGTCGGTCGTGATCACCCCGGGCTATGGGATGGCGGTGGCCCAGGCGCAGTACCCGGTCGCCGACCTCACGGCAAAGCTACGCGAACGCGGTGTCGACGTGCGGTTCGGCATCCACCCCGTCGCCGGGCGACTCCCCGGACACATGAACGTGCTGCTCGCCGAGGCCAAGGTGCCCTACGACATCGTGCTCGAGATGGACGAGATCAACGACGACCTGGCCGACGTCGATGTGGTGCTCGTCGTCGGGGCCAACGACACGGTCAACCCGGCGGCTGCGGAAGACCCGACCTCGCCCATCGCCGGGATGCCGGTCATCGAGGTGTGGAAGGCCGGTGAGGTCATCGTGTTCAAGCGCTCGATGAACGCCGGCTACGCAGGGGTGCAGAACCCGCTCTTCTTCCGCGACAACACCGCCATGCTCTTCGGCGACGCCAAGGAACGCGTCGAAGACATCATCAAGGCCCTCTGACCCCGCCCCCAGCCAGCTGAACGCAGCGTTCGTTCTCGAACTCACTGTTACAACGCGGTGTTCGAGAACGAACGCTGCGTTCAGTTCGCCGTGGGGGTGCGTCAGGCGGTCAGCATCCTGGCGGTGCGGATCGTCTCCTCGATACGGGAGTACACCTCGGGTGCCCGGCGCAGGTCGGCACGCGTGACCCGCACGACCCAGTACCCCGAGCGACGGATCTCATCCTCGCGCCGCTTCTCGTCGAAGTTCGCCGTGGCCGCCCCCTCGTTCTGACTGGGGTCGTACTTGACCCTGCCGTCGAACTCGACGAGCACCCGGGTGTCTTTGATGCGGAAGTCGGCGAAGAACGACCGGCCCGGCTGCTCACGTCTGACAATCTCGAACTGCGGCGTGAACTCGTAGCTGAGCCCGCGCAGCACCAGGGCGGTCAGGGTCTCACCCGGGGTTGCGTGCCGGCCATCGCACCACGCAAGGGCCGCTCGAGCCTGAAGGATGCCGCGGTTGCCGTTAAGAGCGGCCACTGCGGCGCGTAGCCGCTCGGGCGTGGTCATCCCATGCTGCAGCGCGTGGTCGGCCAGCACGAGCATGGATGACTGGCTACGCAGCCCGACCTGCACCGCGGCCAGAGCCACATCCACGACGTCTCGACCGTGCGAAAGCCCGTGGTGGCGCACGAGCTCGTGGATGTGCACTCGGCTGAACGCCCTGAACGGCGCTTCAGGGTGTTTCCACATCAGGTGCACGGTGCCCCATTCGATGTCCTCGTCGGGGAGGTCGAGCCAGGCGATCGCCGAACCGTGCGACGCCATCACCTGCCCCTCGTACTCCTGCAGGAGTGCGGCCACCCGCAGCCGGTGTCGGTGCTTGTCGTTCACGGGTCGCTGAACGGCGTACCAACCGCGGTGAAGCGGAAACGCCTTGCCCTCGCTAACGAGGAGACGGAGGAGCGGTGCTCCGATGCCATAGGCCTTGGCGGCCGCAGCGGAGAAGACGCCTGATGGCGCCAACGCGTAGAGGTCCATGACGACATCGTGCTCGCTACGGTCCCGGTCCTGCTTAGCCCCTGTGGATAACCCTCACCCGGCACCACTGAACGCAGCGTTCGTTCTCGAACTCACTGTTACAACGCGGTGTTCGAGAACGA
>JAKDLG010000250.1 GCA_030452985.1 Humibacillus sp. | reverse complement strand
GCGGAAGCACGGGGCGGGGCGGGAGTCGATCTGGTAGCGGGCCCGGTTCTGGCGACGGGACGTCTTGGCCTCCTCAAGGGTGGAGTAGGTCCCGGCAGGGCGGCCGAACTTGTTGTCGATGATGTGGTGGGTCTCCGGGAAGGTCTGGACAGGGGCGGTGAGCCTTGGGCGGGCGTTCATGCTGGTACCTGGTTCAGTAGGGCGGTCAGCGTGTCGAGGGTGTCGGCGTGGTGGAAGTGAAGCCGATGTGCAGGGCGTCGCAGCGGCGCTGCTGGACGTACCCGTTGTTGAGTCCGCATTCGGGAAGGAAGATCCCACCGGGCTGCTCGGGACGCGGGAGGAAGTGCCGGCGTAGCCGTTCGGTCAGGGCGGCCGGTGTTCATGAGGCGGCCGCCCCGACGGTGGGATCGTCAGTGTTCGGCGTCGGTACGTGGTGGGCGCGCAGGGCCAGGACGAGAGCGTCCAGCTCGCCGGAGACCGACGTGGGCGCCGGAGAGGCGTTCTGGGTGCGCAGCTGCTCCCGCTGGTCTTCGGTGAGGCCACCCCACACCCCGTACGTGTCGGTGTGCAGGGCGAAGCTGAGGCATTCGGTGCGGAATCGGCAGCTGGCGCACAGTTGCTGGGCAGGTCTCGGGTCGGCGCCGGCGGCGCCGGCGTAGGCGCGGGCCGCGGCCGGTGGTGCGTTCGTGCAGGCCTGGGTGCCGTCGAAGTTCGGGTAGTCGTACATCGCGTCTCCTTCGAGGTTCGGGTCAGGCCGACTGGGTGCGGTCGGCGGTGATTTCGGCCAGGGTCGGGGTGGGCGCGTGGTGACGTCGTGCGGGTGTGGGGACACCTTCGAGCTGGGCGTGCAGGTCCGCGATCCGGGCGGCGTTTCCGGCGGTGACCTGGCCATGGCTGAGCTGCAGTGAGTTGCCTAGCCCGGCCTCGCGAGCGATCCAGGACTTGGGCCAACCCCGAGCAATGAGGTCGTCGACCAGCTGCCAGGTGGGGCCGGCGGGAATCGCGGTACCGGGGGCGACAGCGGACCTCGCCTGCCCGATGGTGACGGCTAGGACGATCCGCTCGGTGTCAGGCAGGATTCGGGACCTGGTGCCATCGAGAATCTCGACGATCGTCTTGACGTTGAGGTCAGCGGCGCGGGCTAGCCCCTTCTGGGAGGCTCCTTGCCCTTGCAGAACGCGCAGATGTCCACACGCTCGGGCGGCTGGGACCAGGTCGGTACTCGGCCCTCCCAGCCGGGCGATGTTCTCGCGGCGGCCCTGCTCGGTCCGGTTGGCCTCGGTGCAGGGCAGGCAGCGGCAACCCTTGACGTATCCGGTGCGGGTCCCGTGGCGGGCGTCACCGATGTCGATGCCGATCCGGGGGGAGGGCTGGATCTCCCACAGCCACCCTCTGACGGCCTCAAGGGCTGCGGCCCGGGCGGGGTCGAGGTTGCCGTGGCGGTGGTCGCTGCGTTGTCTTCGGCACCACAACGCGAGCGGGACCGCCACGGCGCCCAGCTGCTCGACGTGCTTCTCCGGCATGCGACATCGGCCTGCCCGGGCCGTGTACTGGCGAAGGGCGTCCAGTCCGACCCCCCATTGGTTCTGCCTGCACTCCCACCGCAAGGCGCCGGCGTCCCCGGAGCTGGGGGTGCTGACCTCGAGCTCGTCGAGCAGGGCCTGGCTGAGGGTGCCAATGACCCTGCGCCGGCGGACCTCATTCAGCCATTGGCCAACGGGCTGGTCATCGTCGACGTAGTCCGCGGGTGGGTTGGCGGTCCCCTTCCACGCTGTGTACTCGGCCAGCAGGTCGAGGTTGGCGGCGTCGACCTCGCTCACCGCGTCCCAGACCCAGCCTCGGATCTGGGTCAGGTAGTCCCGGCGGGCCGGGTCGAGATCTCCGTGACGGGCCAGGATCCGCTGCCGAGCGCACCACCGGCCAACTGTCGAGACGCGGCCGCCGCCGGCTGCAGCCGGCACTGGCCGGGCCATCACCGTCGGGTTGTCCACGTCCAGGCCCGTGGTGTGGGCCAGCCCGTAGACGCTCTTCCACTGCTGGACCCAGGCCCGCATTTGCGCGTCCCAGACCCAACCCGGCAGCGAGCGCAGTGCAGCGGCCCGGTCGGGCAGGAGCATCCCGCGGCGGTAGGCCTGGCGTTGTCTTTCGCACCAGGTGGTCAGTCGGGAGTTGGTGGCGGGAGGGTTGGCGGACCCGTGTGTGGTGGTGAAGGTCTCGAGCTCGGTGAAGAACTCGTCCCACGCCGGGGTTGTGGTCTCGACCAGGCGGGCGATCAGGGTGGTTGTTGATCCGGCCGAGGGTAGGTCGAACGTGACGCGGGGGCCTCGGCGGGAGCCGGTGGGTACGCCGCGGCGCGAGGGGCGGCGGGTCAGGGTGGCCAGCTCGGCGGCGAGGCTTTCGTCGAGGCTGCGCAGGCCGCGCAGGATGCGCCAGACCGCGGCGAACGAGCTGGTCGACAAGGTGGTGTCCTCGTCGAGGTCGGGGCGGTAGCAGACAGGGATGAGGATCTTCCCGGTGGTCTTTCCGGGGGCTCGTCTCAAGACTCGGCCGATGGCTTGGATGGTCGAGACGTCGCTGGACTTGGGGTCAGCGAAGAGGATCCCGTCGACGGCCGGGACGTCGACGCCTTCGGCCAGGCAGCGGGCGCTGCTGATGACTACGAGCGTGTTGGGGTCCCCCGTCTCGAGCAGGCGCACGGCTTGGGTCCGGTGGACCGCCGAGTCTGAGCCGGCTACTGCCACGGCCCGCACCCGGCGCCCGTCGGGGAGGCGTTGACCGTCGACCGCGGCAGCGAAGGCCCGGGCCTTGGCGACTCGACCGTGGAAGGTCAACACCCGGGACAGGTCGGCAGAGGCGGCCGCGGTTAGTGCGGCCACCGGGTCGGGGGTCTGCTCTCCCGGGGTTTCGTAGATGAGGACTTCGTAGTCGCTGAGCAGCTGTTGGCTGATTGCGGTGGCGAAGTCGAGGCGGTAGGCGACCTGGCCGAAGAGGGCGACGTCGTCCATGGAGATGGGGGCGGACCAGTCGTCCCAGCCCGGCTGGGGCTTGCTGGCCGTGGTGCTGAGCTGGGTGGCGGTCATGAACACCCGGGCGCCGGCGGGGAACTCTTGCCCGAGGACGACACGGAAGTCGGTGCGCGGGTGCCCCGCCAGGTTGTGGGCTTCGTCGGCGATCACCAGGTCGAACCGTGTCGTGGTGTCGCGGGCGGCGCCGGCCAGCACGGGGGCGGAGTGGTAGGTGGAGAACACCACGAGGGGCCGGTCGTGGCGACGGGCGGACAGGACCGCGCCGGCACGGCGGCGGGAGGTGGTGACCTGAGCGCGGTGGGCGGCCCAGAACGGGGTGGGGATGTCCGCGCCGTCGGCGCCGGCCCGTTCCTGCTCGCCGTCGGCGGTGGTGGGGTCCGAGCAGATGATCAGCGCCTCGAACTGCCAGGGTCCGCCGGCGGATCGCCACGCGGTAAGGGTTTGCGCGATCAGGGCCAGGGACGGCAGGAACACGACGGTGGCGGCGGCTCGGCGTTGTTCGGCCAGCCACCGCCCGATCAGCGTCTTGCCGGTACCGCAGCTGGCGATGATCTGAGTCCGGTCGCTGCGGCTGAGAGCGGCCTGCACGGCGGCGATGGCCTCCAGCTGGTGCGGTCGAGGCTGCGGTGTCGCCGCGCAGGCCTGCGGGGACGGCTCGGGGGCGGTGGGGCGGGTTGGGGTGAGAGTGGCGGTGGGTGTGGTCATGCTGCGGCGTCTTCCTGGGCGGGTTGTGCGTTGCGGGTCAGGCGGGCGAGCAGGTCGGGGCGGTTGCCGCGGGCAGGAGAAAGGGCGACCTGGATCGCGGACCGGCTCAGCTGAAGTCGGGTAGCGATCTGCTGCGCAGTGCTGCAGGGCTGGTGCTCCAGCAGCCACTCGATGTCCTCGACGAGGTCGGCGGTGGGTCGCCCCTTGCCGGGGCGGGTTGGACGGCCGTGGTTGGGCCGGGCCGCGGGGTCTTCGATGGTGTCGTCGTCCCACGCCAGGGGCGGGGCCCACCCTTTGGTGCGGGACATCGTCGCCGTCTGCTTGCTGCTCCCGGGCCGGGCCCACAGGGCGTCATAGGCGGTCAGGATCGCGTCTCGGTTGCGGGCGCTGACCCATTCCCCCGCCTGGACGGTGAGGTTGTGCACGACCGCAGCTGAGACCCCTGCCTCCGAGCCGATGGTGCGGGCGGCGTGCCCGATGGCCTGCAGCGCCTGGATGCGTCGTCTGGTGCCGGTGGCGGGGACGAACCCGCGGCCGGTGGGCCGGCGCTGAATGTCCTCGAGCCTCACGGCCAGGAGGCGGGCCGCGGTGGCGCGCTGGGTGTGCCGCTGCCCCCGGTGGACGAGTTGGGTCATCGCCGTCGCCGAGATGCCAGCCGCGTCGGCGATAGCCCGCTTCGACGCGCCGGCCGCGAGCAGCATCGCAACGTGATCACGGATCGGGCCGGCGTCGACGTACCGGTGTTCGCCGCGAAGAATGTCCAGGCGCCACCGTTTGGTGTAGGTGTAGTCGTAACTCATGGAGCCACTACCAGGGTGGACTGCGCCTCTTCGGGGTCGGTGACGGCTGCGCCGTGGCAGGCGAACGGTGAGCAGCCTCCCAGCTGCTCGGTGGCCTCGGCGGGTAGGGACTCCTCGAACTCGGCCAGGGCCAGCTCGTGCAGCAGGTCGCCTTGGCGGGTGGCCCACTCTCGGAACGTGACCCGGTCGATGGGGGCCTGTCCCAGTGGCAGCCGGGAACGGTGTAGGTAGGCCTGCCCGAGGAGGGGGTTGCCGTCGGCGTTGGCGCGGGCAGCGCCGCCGCGGATCGCGGTATCGAAGGCGACGGCGTCGGCGAACTCGGTTGGGTGGTTGTCGCGTAGGTCCCGCCACTGGGCGTTGGTGTGGAACGGGCACCCGGTGCAGGCCGACTTGGGGGTGGCGGCGAACCCGGCCCGGGTCAGGGCGATGGTGCACGCGTCGCGGGACAAGCCGAGATCGAGCAGCGGGTAGCGGTTGCGTGAGTAGCGCACGTCACCGGTCTTCAGCTCGCCGGTGTCTTTGTCGATCGCGCGGTCGCGTTCGTCGGTCGAGATCCCGATCCACTGTTCGACGTAGACCCCGTCCGGGACCCGGGTGGGGTGGGGGTAGCCGAGCAGGTCACGGACCTGGCGTTTGATCGGCTTGAGCTTGTACTCGCTGGTGCACTGACGGCGGGTCATCCCTGGAGTCCCGTCTTGGTTCAGGACGTACAGCGGCATCGAGGCGAAGCGATGGGCCGGGTCGAGGGCGTCGGCGCGGATGTTGCCCGAGGACACCCGGTAGATAGGGATCCCGGCTGGTCGTGCAATTTCTCGCTCGATGCGCTCGAGGTGCTCGTAGACGACTCCCGGTTCCCACCCGGTGTCGGCGAAAATCGCGGCGTCGAGCCGGGGCAAGATGCCCTGGGCAGAAAGCAGCAGCAACGCTGTCGACTGCTTCCCGGCCCCCAGGGACAGCACCCGCAGGGTGGGCCCGATGTCGCCTGAGCCGTGGTCTGCGCCGAACGGTTGGTCTCGTGTCATCGGGTCCCTCCGGTCCGGGTGCAGCTGGTGAAGATGCGGTCCAGTGCGGCTTTCTCGGCCGTGGTGACCCAGAGGTGGTACTTGGCCTTGACCTGGATTTGGCGGGCGGCGTAGACGCACCAGAACCCGCGGTTCGGTGGTAGCCAGGTCGCGGCGTCGCTGTCGCTCTTGGCGGCGTTCGTCTTCTGGCCCACGGCCAGCAGGTTGAGCGGGTCGTTAGCGAAGTTCCGGCGCTGATCGGCGCTCAGCTGCTGGGCACCTTTCTGCCACGAATCCCCCAGCGATACGACGTGGTCCAAATTGACCAGGGCCGGGGACTGGCCGCGGCGGTAGCTAATGGACTGGCCGGTGTACGGGTCGGCCAGCTGGCCAGCCGCCACCACGCAGCCGCGGGTGGCCGGCTTGACCGTGACGGCGGTCAAGTCGCGGTGCAGGATGCCGCCTTGGGCTATCTGCACTCTTTCCACGTCCTGAGGGACGAATGGTGGAACTGCGACACG
>JAKDLG010000249.1 GCA_030452985.1 Humibacillus sp. | reverse complement strand
CCCTTGTTGAGGAAGGCCATCTGCTGCATCCGGGCCCGGATCGTCTCGAAGTCGTAGTCGACGCTCTCGAAGATGTCGGCGTTGGGCCAGAAGGTGATCGTGGTGCCGGTCTCGTCGGTGGCCTCCTGCTGCTCGAGCGGGCCGTCGGGCACCCCGTGGGTGAAGCTCATGCGGAAGACGTGGCCCTTCTGGCGCACCCCCACCCTGAGCTTGCTCGAGAGGGCGTTGACCACCGAGCTGCCAACGCCGTGCAGCCCACCGGACACCTTGTAGCCGCCACCGCCGAACTTGCCACCGGCGTGCAGCTGGGTCAGGACCAGCTCGACCGCGCTGATCTGCTCGATCGGGTGGATGTCGGTGGGGATGCCGCGACCGTTGTCCTTGACCCGCACGCCGCCATCGGCGAGCAGGGTGACGTCGATCGTGTCGGCGTAGCCGGCCAGCGACTCATCGACCGCGTTGTCGACGATCTCGTAGACCAGGTGGTGCAGACCACGCGGGCCGGTGGTGCCGATGTACATGCCGGGACGCTTGCGCACCGCCTCGAGACCCTCGAGCACCGTGATCGCGCTTGCGTCGTAGTCGACGCCGTTCGGGCGGGCGTCAACGGGTGCTGCCACCCGCGCAGCCACAGGTGCTTCGTCGGGCGGTGCTGGCGAGTCGGTCGAACTGGGGATGCTGCTGTTCGTGCTGGTGGTGGTCGGCTCGTCGGCGTCGGACACGTTTCTCCTCGATGATGACCTCAAGCGGGCGGCCCGACGTGACGTCGAGCCGCAACCTCTTCATCTTACCGGGTCGCGGGAGTCGAACTGTGCCCTCAGGCGCCTGAAACGGCCATTTTCCCGGCCGCAGACCCCATCTTCCGAGGGGGGAGTCACGCCCCGGCCCTCCAACGGGCCTGTGATGCCTTCTCGGGGTTCCGGCCTGCGGGCCCGCTCTGGCTGCTGCTGCCTGTCAATCGTGCCTCAGCGAGTCGGTCCACGACAGCGATCTCAGGGCGCCGTCATCCCGCCATCTGCTTGGCGTGGTGTCGTGACGGCGACCTCACGGGGGGTCGCCGAAACGGGTCTGCCTCACTCGAGATCGAGCGTGCGCTCGAACAGCTGGTGGATCGACTCGGGTAGGTGCGGCTCGGCCACCATGACGTCGAGGTCGACCGGCTCACAGAGCACCGAGTAGCAGAACGCGTCGGGCAGGGCCCGGTCGGCCGTGGCGGCGATCCGCTGCAGGGTCGGGGCCACGAGCAGGTTCTGCCAGTCGCGGGCCATCGGCTCGGGCAGCTCGCCGATGGCCATCTGCCGCTCACGGACCCGGCCCGCGAAACCGCCGGTGCGGCGCAGCAGCACCCGGGTATCGGCTCCCGGCACCTCGCCGTGGGCCTCGCCGCTCGGGGTCTCGGTCGTGGGGTCGGCCGGGGGCGGAGGACCATCGCCGCCAGCACCGTCAGCACTGAGCACCCCGACGGTCGTCCACGCGTCGCGCACCGCGGCGTGCTGGGCCGAGCCGTCGCCGTGGGCAGCAGCCGCGGCTGCCACCGTGAGGTCGGCGAACGTCGCGAACTCACAGTCTGCCTTGATGCCGTCACCGGTCAGCACGGCGTACCAGATCGCGCCGGCGTCGCCCCAGGCGTTGCCTCCGATGGCGATGGCCGCGAGCGCGAAGGCCCGGTTCGGGATGCCGGAGTTGATGTGGACCCCACCGTTGTCGTCGGTCGTCTGCACGTAGTGGGCCATGTCGGCGGGCTGAGGGTCCTTACCCAGGCGGGAGTCGTCGTAGGCCGTGCCCGGGTGCAGCATGTCGCGCAGGGCCCGGCCCGAGACGCTCGGGTTGAGCAGCTCGGCGCCGATCAGCCAGTCGGCGTCGGCCGCTGACTGCTTGAGCGCGTGCTGCTTGACCAGCGAGCCGAACACGTCAGAGATCGACTCGTTGAGCGCCCCCGACTGACCGTGGTACATCAGGCCGGCGGTGTGCTCGGTGACCCCATGAGTCAGTTCGTGACCGATGACGTCGAGACTCTTGGTGAACCGCTCGAAGATGACCCCGTCACCGTCGCCGAACACCATCTGGCTGCCGTCCCAGAACGCGTTGTCGTAGTTGCGGCCGTAGTGCACCGTGGCGAGCAGCGGCATCCCCTTGCCGTCGAGCGAGTCACGGTCGTACTCGAGCGAGTAGAGGGTCCACGTGGCGCCGAGACCGTCGTAGGCCTCGTCGGCGGCGGCGTCGCCGGTGGCCTTGCCCCCCTCGGCGCGCACCGTGGTTCCGGGTGTCGTCTGCGTATTCTGGGCGTCGCTGATGGTGCGCTTGAGCCCGGGGCCCTCGGCCGGCACCTCGCCACCCGGGATCGACGGCCCAGCCTGCCGTGCCCGACCCGAGCTGGGTCCCCGGCGGGCCCGGGTGGGGGCGCGGCGCGCTGCGCGCAGGTCACGGTCGGCCGCCAGGGACGCTCGGGCGTGTTCAGCCACACCGGGTTCGTTGCCGGCGGCGAGCGCCTCCAGCAGGTAGGGCGGGATGATCGGGCAGATCCCGACTCGAGAGTTGGCGGGGTTCGGTGTCGACGACATATCTCCACCATCCTCCCTGGCGCCGACAGACGGGCCTTTTGCGACAGACTGAACCCAGTCTCTCGACGACGGGTGGGTGTGACCGGATGGGTATGACACGCAAGGTCGTCGGCTGCCGTTGCGCGGTCTTGGCGGCGCCAGCATGACCGAGGAGTCGCCACCGGCCGCGCTGGCAGGTAGCCCGGTGTCAACGAGCGTGCTGCCCGCCTGGGCAGATCGGGTCGGCCGGTGGTCGTGGGCCTTCATCGGTGCCGCCGCGGCCTGTGTCATCGTCTTGTTCACGCTGGCCATGCTCAGCGACATCGTCGTGCCGCTGGTGGTCGCCATGGTGGCGGCCGTCGCGGTCGCCCCCATGGTCGACCGCCTCGAGACCTTCCGGCTTCCTCGTTCGGTGGCTGCGGGTCTGGTCACCCTGCTCGTGGTCGTCTTCGGCGCGGCGATGGTGCTGCTGGTGGCGATCGGGGTCGGGGAACGCTCAGACGAGCTCAGGCGACAGATCCAGCTGGCGCTGAGCCGCCTCTCCACGACCATCGACCAGCCCACGGTCAGCGGGTTTCTGGATCGCGCGACGGTCGACCTCGGAAACTCTGGTTCGTCGCTGCTGTACGGGCTGGGGCCCAGCGTCAGCTCGCTGATCGGATCGGTCGTGGGCCTCGTCTCCAGTCTGACGCTCGCGTTGGTGCTGCTCTACTACCTGCTCAAGGACGGTCGGGGCATCACCGCCCGCCTCGTGGCCCGCCGGTCTGAGCACCAGCGCGCCCAGGCCGAGCGCATCCTCGCCCAGGCCGCCGAGACCTTACGGGCGAACTCTCGGCAACGCACGCTCCTGTCAGCCATTCAGGGCGTGGCCGTCACCCTCGTGCTGGCAGCCCTTGGGGTCCCGCTCGCTGCCACGGTGGGGATCGTCAACTTCGTGGGGGGCTTCGTCCCCTTTCTCGGGGCGTTCGTGGGGGGCGCGTTCGCCGTGCTGATGGCACTCTCCGAAGGCGGTATCCCGCTGGCCATCGCGGCCCTGGTGGCCGTATTCCTGATGAACGCCCTGCTGGAAGGAGTACTCGAACCGAGGATGATCTCCTCCTCGATCCGACAGCATCCGGTGATCACGCTCACCGTCACGGTGGCCGGAGGCGTTGTGGCAGGCCTGCTGGGGCTGATCCTCGCCGCCCCGGCGGTCGCCATCGTGACGAACGTCGTGCGCGAGCTGCGATCCTCGGGCGTCATCGGGGCCCGACCCAGCGCTGCACCGGATGCCCCCCAGGCGGCGCCGGTCAACCCCAACCCCGACGACAACGAGGCGGACCCCGAGGCCGGACCCTTTCCCACGACGACCCCTGGCTGATCCTCCCGCGACCGACGAGCAGGGAACGCTGCAGACGATCGCGTTGCGAAACGAGCCGCAGGCTTGCCCGGAACGCGAAGCCGACCGAGACTGGCCTTACGAGGAAGGGAGCGACGACGTGACCACGACGTCCACGGAGAAGATGAACACACCGACCACCACCACCGCAGAGCAGATTGCGTTGGCTGAGCAGGTGTCGGCCCACAACTACCATCCGCTGGCCGTGGTGGCCCGAGCCGCCGAGGGTGCCTGGGTCACCGACGTCGACGGCAAGCGCTACCTCGACGCGTTGGCGGCCTACTCCGCGCTCAACTTCGGGCACCGGCATCCGGTGATCATGGCGGCGGCCGCCGAGCAGCTGGAGCGGCTGACCCTGACCAGCCGAGCGTTCTACAACGACCAGCTCGGGCCCTTTTCGGCTGCGCTTGCGTCGTTGGCCGGCAAAGACCGGGTGCTGCCGATGAACACCGGGGCCGAGGCGGTCGAGACCGCCCTGAAGCTGGCCCGGCGCTGGGGCTACGACGTCAAGGGCGTGCCCGAGAACGAGGCCCGCATCGTAGTGATGGGCGGTAACTTCCACGGTCGCACCACCACCATCATCAGCTTCTCTGACGACCCGGTCGCCCGGCGAGGCTTCGGCCCGTTCACTCCCGGTTTCGACACCGTTCCCTACGGTGACGAGGCCGCCCTCGAGGCAGCGATCACCCCGAACACCGTGGGCGTGCTGGTCGAACCGGTGCAGGGAGAGGCTGGCATCATCATCCCGCCCGCCGGCTACCTCGCGGCGGTCCGTCGGCTCTGCACCAAGCACGAGGTGCTGTTCCTCGCCGACGAGATCCAGTCGGGTCTCGGGCGCTGTGGGGCGACCTTCGCGTGCGACGTCGAGGGCTTGCGCCCCGACGTCTACATCCTCGGTAAGGCGCTCGGCGGTGGAGTCGTTCCGGTCTCGGCCGTGATCGCCGACGACGACATCATGAGCGTCATCACTCCCGGCAGCCACGGCTCGACCTTCGGGGGCAACCCGCTTGCGGCCGCCGTCGGTCGCGCGGTCGTGGGTCTGCTCGAGACCGGCGAGTACCAGGAGCGGGCTCGAGTGCTCGGCGCGCACTTAAAGGAGCGCCTCGAGCCGCTCGTCGGGCACGGTCTGACGGCGGTGCGTACCCGGGGCCTGTGGGCCGGCGTCGACCTCGACCCGTCACGGATGTCGGGCCGACAGGCCGCCGAAGGCCTCGCCGAGCGGGGGGTGCTGTGCAAGGAGACTCACGACCAGACTCTGCGCTTCGCCCCGCCCCTGGTCGTCGAGGACGCCGACATCGACTTCATGGTCGACCGGTTCGAAGAGGTGCTCCGCGCCTGACGAGAACCCGGCGGGTCGGGAAGGGCGCGGCGCGGGTGGGTGTTCGGCGGGCGCGATCGGTCAGCCGTAGGTGTCGCGCGGACCGCGGCTGTCGGGCGAGCGCCGACTGCCCTTGCGCCACGACGGTGCGCTCGGGCCGAGCACCTTGAGCTCAGTCACCGAGCCGACACCGATCTCCTCCTCGACCCGGGCCAGTACCGACGAGGTGAGCAGCCGCATCTGCGTGGCCCACGCCGTCGAGTCGGCGCGCAGCGTGAGCACGCCGTCGGTGAAGCTGAGCGGCTCCACGTGTCCCGCGATGTCGGGCCCGACGATCTGCGGCCACCGACCCATGACCGACCCGACCGCCACGTCGAGCTTCCAGCCCCGGTCGACGAGCAGCCGGTCGAGCTGGTCGCCGAGCAGAGCCGGGTCACGACCGTCTCTCGCCGTTCCCGACAGCATCGGGTCGGCCCCCCGGGCTCGCCGACGCTTTTTCGGCCGCATGCCGGGCCGGAAACCCTTCTCGGCAGCAGCGACCCGCGCTCGAGCGAGAGCCGAGGCAGCGGCATCCGCAATGCGGGTGTCGTCGTCGGTCGGAGCTACCACCTCGGGCTCCTCCGGCAGCCTGGGGGGCAGGTCGTCACTCATGGTCTTCTTCCGCGTCGAACGACGGGTTACTGACCGAACGCGCTGGTACACCAGCGTGTTCGACCTCGAACGAGTCGTTCGCGGGTGGACGGCGGGTCGGTGACCGAACGCCGGGTTGATGACCGAGCGCCGGGTTGGTGAGCGAACGCCGGGTTGATGGGCGAACGCGCTGGCATACCGGCGCGTTCGC
>JAKDLG010000248.1 GCA_030452985.1 Humibacillus sp. | reverse complement strand
GTCCCGCGAAGGCGCCCGGTCCTTCGATCGGGACCGGCCTGGTCGGGGCGATCCCCGCCGGCGCGATGAGAAGGCCGGCTCCTCCCAGCGGCGCGATGACCGCCCCCGTGGCGGAGGTGGTCGAGCGCCCGAAGAGCGCGGTGGAACCCGGCTCACGCCGAAGTCTCCACGTCTGCCGGAGCCCCGGATCCGGGAGGGAGTCACGGGCAAAGAGGTCGACCGCGGGGTCACCAACCAGCTCCGTACGTTGTCGAAGGAGAACGCGCTGGGGGTGGCCCAGCATCTGGTGATGGTGGCGGAACTGCTTGACGTCGAACCGGAGGCAGCACTGGCACACGCCGAGACTGCGGTGCGCCGGGCCGGGCGAGTGCCGGCTGCACGCGAAGCCCTGGGGCTGGTGGCGTACCGCCTCGGCGACTGGGCGCGGGCTCTGGGTGAGTTCCGCACGGTGCGTCGGCTGTCGGGGTCGAACCACCTGCTTCCCCTCATGGTCGACTGTGAACGAGCGTTGGGGCGCCAGGGCAAGGCGCTGGAGCTGGCTCAGAGCGAGGAAGCCGGTCGGCTGGCCATCGACGAGCGGGCTGAGCTCGCCATTGTGGTGTCCGGCATCCGCCGTGACCTGGGTCAGCTTGACGCGGCCGCGGCGGGCCTGAGCGAGCTGGTGCGCTCGATCAGCCCCGGTCGGCCATCGGCGCCGCGCCTCTACTACGCGTATGCCGATGCGAAGCTCGAGGCAGGCGACCTCGCCGCGGCCCGCGAGTTCTTCGCGCGTGCGGCTGACGCCGACCACGAGCTGACGACCGACGCTGCTGAGCGACTCGATGCGCTTGACGGTGTCGAGGTCACCGATCTGCTCGATGACGAGTCCGCTGATCAGGGCGACGGCCACGACGGCAGCGACACTACAGGTGGACCTGACGACAGAGACGGTTGGCGCACGCCCCCCACGGTTGTGTGACCGGTGGCGTCCCACGACTCGCAGGGCGACGGCTCCGGCGATGGCGGTGCGTCCGCAGCGGTCCGTTCGGTAGCGGACGCCTACGACGGGGTCATCTGTGACCTCGACGGTGTCGTCTACCGGGGCGGCAACGCGGTGCCGGGGGCGCCGGAGGCGTTGGGTCGCCTCGGTCAGGCCGGGCTCGCCATCGTCTACGCGACGAACAACGCTTCGCGCCCACCGGGAGAGGTAGCCGCCCAGCTGACGAGCCTCGGGGCGCCGTGCGAGATGGGTCAGGTGGTGACGAGCGCCCAGGCGGGCGCGGCCCACCTCGCTGAGGCCCTGCCCCAGGCGTCCCGGGTGCTGGCCCTCGGTGGGCCTGGGGTGACCAAGGCGCTGCGCACCGTGGGGCTGACCCCCGTCGCGCCATCGGCAGCCCACGGCGACGACATCGACGCGGTTCTGCAAGGGCTCGGTCGCCGGCTCACGGTCAGGGACTTCGAGGTCGCAGCCCGCCACCTCACACGGGGAGCGCGCTGGGTCGCGACCAACCTCGACGCGACCTTCCCGCTCGAGTGGGGAATCGCGCCAGGGAACGGCGCCTACGTCGAGCTGCTCGAGTCAACGACCGGCCGCACGCCCGAGGTCGTCGGCAAACCCTTTCCACCTCTCTACCTGCTGGCCACCGAACGGCTGGGCACGAGCCCGGAGCGCACCCTCGCCATCGGGGATCGTCTCGACACCGACATCGCGGGTGCCGGTGCCGCCAGGGTCGACTCTGCCTGGGTGCTCACCGGGGTCGACCATCCGAGCTCTCTGTTCGCGGCCCCTGACATCGTCGCCCCCACCTACGTCGTCGCGGACTTGGCCGAGCTGCTCGAGCCGGCTGCCGTCGTCACTGTGGCCGGCACGGGCAGCGACCGGTCGTGGTCCTGCGGTAACACGTCGGCCCATATCGAGATGGCGCCCGACGGCAGTTCGCGACCCCGACTGAGCATCTACGGCATCCACGGCAGGCAGGGCGTCGACGGTTTCGAAGCGCAGAGCACACGCCCGATGGATGCCGTACGAGCCGGGATCGCAGCACTCCTGGCCACCCGCGACGACGGCCGACTACCGCTTGAAGATCTCGTGGAGATGGCGCGGTCGCTCGATGCGCTGGTTCCGCCGCCCGGGCAGGTACCGTGAGCGCGAAGACCAGCTATGCCACTCCCGACCAGCCACGTGGAGGCAGCACATGATCGGCGACCCGCCCGGCACCATCAGCCCCGGCCCCATCAGCGCTGTCAGCACTGTGGGCGTCGTCGGCGTTTCTGTCACCGAGCAGGCAAGCGGACCGAGCGGATCGGGCGGTGTCGACGCTTCCGCGGTGGACGCTTCGCCGGGGACTGCTCGCGACGCGGCCGTTCCGGAGGTTGACGAGCGCCCAGAACGGCAACAGCCCGACCCGCCCGCACCGCGGATGCCGCCGCTGACGGGCGATGTCGAGCTCGACGCCGCTATGGCCGAGCTGGCGCGCGCGCAGAGCCAGTCGTTCACCGAACGCATCAACTCGGGAGAGCGGGTGCATCGGCTGTTGCAGGGTCGGCTGGGCGACCTCGGCCGGGCGTGACGGCCCGGCGTCTGGACGTCGCGCTGGTGGCCCGCGGACTCGCACGGTCACGAACCCAGGCGCACGACCTCGTGGTAGCCGGTGGTGTGGTCGTCAACGGTCGGGCGGCGACCAAGCCGTCGACGCCGGTCGACGACGACGCCGAGATCGCGCTCGGCCACGAACCTGACCGTTGGGTCGGGCGAGCGGCCCTCAAGCTGCTCAGGGCGTTCGAGCGCTGGCCGGTGACCGCAGCGGGAAAGCGGTGTCTCGACGTCGGGGCGAGCACCGGGGGCTTCACCCAGGTGCTGCTCGAGCGCGGGGCGGCGCAGGTCACCGCCCTCGACGTGGGTCGAGGTCAGCTCGTGTCGTCGATCGCCACCGACCCCCGAGTCGTCGATCTACCCGCCACCAACGTACGCACGGTCGACGTGCTCGAGCTGGGTGGCCCCTTCGAGCTGGTGGTGTGCGACCTCAGCTTCATCTCGCTGACGCTCGCCCTGCCGGCGATCCGCCCCCTCGTGCGCGACGACGGTGACCTCTTGGTGCTGGTCAAACCCCAGTTCGAGGTCGGTCGTGAGCGCTTGGGCCGGCGTGGGGTTGTCACCTCGGTGCACGAGCACCGCCGCGTGCTGCGTCAGGTCACCGATCACGCGCTCCTGCTGGGCTTGACCCTGCACGGCGCCATCCCCAGCCCCATCACCGGCAGTGAGGGCAACCGCGAGTTCCTCCTCTGGCTGGCACCGCGACCGGCGTCGGTCAAGGCTGACGTGGGTGACATGCTGGAACGCATGCACCTGGAGCAAGCGCCGTGACCCACCCGAATCGCCGCATCCTGCTCGTCGCGCACCCGCGTCGACCGGAGGCCATCTCCGTGGCCAAAGGGGTCATCGAGCGCCTGACGGCTCTCGGGATCGACGTCACTCTGCAGGCCGACGAGGCCCGGGCGCTCGATCTCACGGACTCCTCGCGGGTGCACATCCGGCCCTTCGGGGAGGAGCCGGAGGCCAAGGTGGCCGCCGGGTGCGACCTGGTGGTGGTGCTGGGCGGCGACGGCACGATCCTGCGTGGCGCCGAGTTCGCGCGATGCGTCGATGTGCCGCTGCTCGGTGTCAACCTCGGGCACGTCGGCTTTCTCGCCGAGGCCGAGCGCGACGACCTCGACGCCACCGTCGAACGGATCGCCCGCAACGACTACACCGTCGACGAGCGGATGACGCTGCACGTCGACGTCCGCCTCGGCAGCCACCTCATCGCGAGCAGCTGGGCCCTCAACGAGGTCAGCGTCGAGAAGGCCTCCCGCGAACGCATGCTCGAGACCACGGTCGAGGTCGATGGTCGACCGCTCTCGAGCTGGGGGTGTGACGGGGTGATCGTCTCGACGCCCACCGGGTCGACCGCCTACGCCTTCTCGGCGGGGGGCCCGGTGGTCTGGCCCCAGGTCGAGGCCATCCTGCTGGTGCCCAACTCGGCCCACGCCCTGTTCGCCCGCCCCCTCGTGCTCGGCCCAGACTCCCATCTCGCCATCGAGCTCAAGGCCGCCAACGAGGGCGGCGGCGTGCTCTGGTGCGATGGGCGGCGCCACGTCGACCTGCCACCGGGCGCTCGGGTCGAGGTGCGCCGTGGTTTTCGGCCCATTCGGCTGGCCCGCCTGTCGAGCGGGCCCTTCACCGACCGTCTCGTGGCCAAGTTCCACCTGTCGGTGGAGGGGTGGCGCGGCAACGGGGCGGCGATCGGTGGCGCCCCCGATGAGAACGTCGACGCGCCGAGCCTTACCGACCCCGCAGCCGGGGCCTGACGACGTGTTCAGCGAGATGCGGATCCGTGGGGTCGGGGTGATCGATGACGCCATGCTCGAGCTCAGTCCGGGCCTCAACGTCGTGACCGGCGAGACTGGGGCCGGCAAGACCATGGTCGTTTCGGGGCTCGGGCTGCTGCTGGGGGAGCGCGCCGACTCGGGGTTGGTGCGTACCGGCGCGGCATCCGCCTTCGTCGAGGGGGTGCTCGAGCTGCCGCAGGCCCATCCCGCGCTGGCTCGCGCCGACGAGGCCGGCGCGGCCCATGACGATGGGGTGCTCGTGGTGGCCCGCAGCCTGAGCGCCGCCGGTCGCTCGAGGGCCCACGTGGGCGGCCGAACCGCCCCGGTCGCGGTGCTGGGTGAGCTGGGGCGCCTGCTCGTCGCCGTACACGGACAAGCCGACCAGTGGCGCCTCAAGCAGGGCGACGCCCATCGCCAGGTGCTCGACGACTTCGGTGGTCCGGCCCTCGCCGCCCTGGCGTCGACGGTGGAGGGTCGGTACCGCCGGTGGCGCGACGCCAGTGCCGAGCTGGAGCGGCTCGTCGCCGCGTCGAGGGAACGCGCTCGCGAGATCGACTCTCTGACCGCCGCCCTGGAGGAGATCGAGGCCGCCGACCCCCAGCCCGGGGAAGACCTCGCCCTGCGAGCCGAGGACGAACGGCTGGCCCACGCCGACACCCTGCGGCTCGCGGCCGCCGACGCCCTCGAGCGACTGAGCGCCGACGACTTCGCGGCGGCGCCGGCCACCAGCGTTCAGGACCTCATCGGGTCGGCGCGGGCCGCACTCGGGCCCGCCACCGGGCACGACGAGCAGCTGCGCTCGCTCGACGCCCGCCTGCACGAGGTGGGCATGCTCGTCACCGACCTGTCGGCCGATCTGACGGCCTACCTCGCTGATCTCGAGCTCGACCCGGCGAGGCTGGGCTTCGTGCAGGAGCGTCGGGCGACGCTGGGGATGCTGACGCGCAAGTACGGCGAGAGCATCGAGGAGGTGCTGGCCTGGTCGGGTCGCGGCGCGGCTCGGCTCGAGGAGCTGTTGACCGCTGACGACCGGGTCGAGCGGCTGGCCACCGAGGTGGCGGAGGTCGAGTCGGAGCTCGGCGATGCGACGGCGGCGCTCTCACGGGCCAGGTCGAAGGCAGGTGTCGCCTTCGCGGATGCCGTGTGTGCCGAGCTCGCGCACCTCTCGATGGGCAAGGCCCAGGTGGTCGTGCAGGTGCGGCCTCGGCTCGACCCCCAGGGCATCGCGATGCCCGGCGGCGAGCGGGTGCGCGTCTCGAGCACCGGGGGAGACGACGTCGAGATTCTGCTGGCGGCCAACCCGGGTGCAGCGCCTCGGAGCATCGCCCGGGCTGCGTCAGGCGGCGAGCTCTCGAGGGTGATGCTGGCGATCGAGGTGGTCGGGGCTGCTGCGGGGGGTCGGCACGCGGCCGGCCAGGGTCCCTCTACCTTCGTCTTCGACGAGGTCGACGCCGGCGTGGGTGGCCGGGCTGCCCTCGACGTCGGCGCCCGCCTGGCCCGGCTCGCCGAGCAGTCTCAGGTCATCGTCGTGACCCACCTGGCGCAGGTGGCGGCCCACGCCGATCGGCATCTCGTGGTGCACAAGTCGGATGACGGCACGATCACCTCAAGCGACGTGACCGTCGTCGAGGGTGATGAGCGCCTGCGCGAGCTGTCGCGCATGATGGCCGGCGATCCCGACTCCGACGCGGGGCTGGCCCACGCCCGTGACCTCCTCGACCAGGTCGCGCAGGCCGGGC
>JAKDLG010000247.1 GCA_030452985.1 Humibacillus sp. | reverse complement strand
CCATGAACCTGGCAGAAAACCGCTCAGGACGGTCCCATGCTCATGGCAGGCGACACGCCATAGCGTCCAGTCCGCTCACAACAACTGCCGCATTGACCTCTAAAGGATCAAGGGTGCGGCTCCGCCGCACCAGCCGGGAGGCTATGGCTGTCTCGTGGCAGGGGACCCCCGCGCTCCGGCGCTGGCGCGCCTGCGCGCACCCCCGCCACTCCCCAGCCATAGCCTGCCGGGACACAGTGGAGCACACCAATTTCGCTTGCGAAGGCAACTATCGTCCGATCCGCCGACCCGACACAGGAGCATCCGCCCGACTCCGGACCGCGTCAACGGCGCTACGCGTCACTACGTGATTGCCTGCGGCCCCCGTTGACTCGGCCACTCTGTCCGGCTCTTGTGCTCCGCTATCGGGTCGGCGGCCCTCCCTGGCCATGTCGTGATGTGGCGCGTTACACGCACACGAGACTGAGGCGGCAGCATAAGTTGACTGCATGCTGGCTCACGACGTCCCGGGGTATGAGCACGTCCTCAACGCCGCTTCCCTAATCAAGGCGGCCGTTGACGACCTCTTCTCCATTCCCAAGGCGGCGCAAGATCGAGCGCGCACCGAGCGGGCGAAGCTGGGTGAGGGCCATGGGGATGACCTTCTCTGCGGATGCTGGAAGGCAACCACGTCTGCGACCTCGCTTCTCGAACTCACCGGCAGGCACATCGACGCCGTCTTCCATCTAGCCGGTCAGCACCCTGCCTTTGCCACTTCGGCTGCCGTGCTCGCGAGGGCAGGGTTTGAGTCTTTCCTTCGGATGACCTGGCTGCTTCAACCTCAGAGCGCTACCGACCGCGAGCAAAGGTGGATCGCTCTCCAGAAGGAGAACGAACGCTTCTCTCGAAACGTTGGGGAGTTGAACGAGGAGCAGTTGAAGAAGCGTTTGGAAGAGTTGGATCAGTTGGCGGCTAGCGCGGAGGGGGCGCAAGTTCCAGGTCCCCCGAGCGTTGAATCCCTCGTCGCTCACCTGGGCCTTGCCCCTGGTCTGTATGACTTCTACCGCTGGCACTCCCAGGCCACCCACGGGACGCTCGTGGGAGCGCAGACTTTTCATATGGATGCTCGCTTCGGCTGGAACGCATCGGGCGGCCAGGGGGAGTGGGTCGAAGCTGAGTTTTGGGCGATGCCTCTGATCACCTGTTGGGAGGCTTTGCGTGTCGGGATGCCTGCCTACCGAAACTTGCTCGCCCCTACGCATCCGCTGCCCAGTCTCGATGAGGACGAAAGTTTCCACCGCGCGATCCGCGCGATTCCACCCAACTACCAAGCGCGGCGCGATTCCATAGGTGGTGCGCGTGGGTCAGAGCCAACGGAAGTCTCTATTCCGCGGCCACCCAATAGGGCAGAGAGGCGACGTGCCGCACGCGAGAACAACCGGCGCGAGGCACGGACACCAGATGGCAAAGGAACCCACCGGCCTGTCTCACGTCCACATAGGCGACCAGGCTGACGTTGAAGCGGCGTTCGACACCTTCATCAAACAGGCGTTGCCGTCCTGTGTGCCTTCTCCTTCTATGCCGCCTCGTGGCGCAGGTTGGCGCACGATTTCAGCAGTCGCTGGCAATCGCCCACGCCAGCTGAACAGGCCATGAGCACGTACTCTTCGGCATCGCCCGACCGAACCACCCACGCCGAGTGCTCGAATCTCCCAAGCGCATGTGACCATCGACAGCCGAAATTGCAAGATGGCGGAGTAGAGCACCTCACACGGCGCTAGACGCCAGCCGGGAATGCCGTGCGACCTCATGCGGCGAGCCCCTACGCGGGTGATGTATGGGGTTTTGGACGAACATCGGCATGGCCCGGGCTCTTGCTAACGAGCGTGCTAACACGGGCCCTGTCCAGCGTCGCGAGCATGGGACGACGCGGTGCGGCCAGACTCGCAACGCTTGCGCGCAGGACGGGCAGGGAACCGCTTGGACCCTGGCACGTTTCCACGGACCAGAAGTTCGTCGGTATTGGGCGTGCGCCTCACGTGCAACAGCGCCAAGACAATATCGGGCCGCGGCGGACCCTCACGGTGGATCACCCGAGCACGAGCTCACCACGGATGGACGGGCTGGCAGGCTTCCCAAGCTGGATACGCGGGTTCGATTCCCGTCGCTCGCTCCAACAACACTCCCTGCTCGAGCCCACCGTCTCGGCCGTGCGCGGGACAGCCGGCTGGCAGTTGGGGGCTCCGACGACGGCCCGCACGCTCAGCGGCATCCCTACTGCCAGCCGGTCGTCCCCGCCCGGCCGCCGGAACCCCATGACGCAGGGGGTCCGCACAGTCCCTGGTCAGGATGCGTTCAGCGTGCGCCCGTACTTTCCGTGGCGTGACGACACCCATCTGACCTCCGGTTCGCCTCCTGATGCTTCGGCGGCCCGTCACCGTCAAGGTCGCCCAGTTGACGGTCCTGTTCTGGGTCGCCAAGCTGCTGTCCACGGGCATGGGCGAGGCGGGCTCCGACTTTCTGTTCGCTCGCTTCGGCGCCGTCGGGCTTCTCGGTGGCGGTGTCGTGTACGTCGTGGCGATGGTGGCGCAGCTGCGGTCCGCGCTTTTGGTCAGCGTGGTCTTGCCGGCGTCGACGTGGGCGAAGATTCCCAGGTTGACCGAACGCGAAGCGCAAGCCTCTTTCCGCCGACCCGCTCCGGGCGCGTGCCAGAACTGGCCACATCGGGTAAGACTGGTTGAGCGCTGACTTCAGCGACCATTTCAGGCGCACCTCATCCGCAGTCAGCCAACGACACGAAGGAGACCAGCATGGGACTCATGGACAAGGCCAAGAACGCCGCCGAGGACCTCACCGGCAAGGGCAAGGAAGCCGCCGGCAAGGCCACCGACGACCAGAGCCTCGAGGCCGAGGGCAAGACCGACCAGACCAAGTCCGACCTCAAGAACGCCGGCGAGAACGTCAAGGACGCTTTCGACAACTGAGCGTTTCACAGCGGCTGTCGCCGCATCTCGAGCGCCCGGATCACCGCTTCACGGCTGTGGTCCGGGGCGTTCGCACGTCATGGAGCACCCAGGTGCATCCTCCTGGCGTGGGCGCGCCCGATTTCACCGAGGCAACAGAAGCCGCTAACATCGTGGTGCACGCGGGTGTAGTTCAGTAGCAGAACAGCCTCCCTCCAGGAGGAAGACGTACGTGCAATTCGTGCCACCTGCTCCAGTTGCGGAGGGCCCGGTCACCTCGACCGGGCCCTTCGTCGTTGTCGGGGCCAACCTGCCACGACGCTTTGCTCGCTTGGCCCACCTGTTGTCATCGCAGCATCGCTCGTGGTGGTCTGGAACACCCCAGCATCCTTGGTTCACCCCCACAGGAGGGCCCTGATGATCTGCCGCATCCTCGCCAGCTGCACCGTCTCGGATCTGTTGAATGCCGAGCAGTGGTACACCCTGCTGTTCGACCGCGAGCCGGACGCCCGACCCATGCCCGGCCTGCTCGAGTGGCACCTCGGAGAGACGTCCGGCCTACAGGTCTGGTCTGAAGCCGGCCGCGCCGGCCAGTCATCGGTGGTGCTCGGCGAGAGCGACCTCGATGCCGCGGCGTCACGTCTGACGGCGATCGGCATCCACCACGAGGGGCCCCAGCCCGGCGGTGGCGCGCGCATCCTGCAGCTCGCCGACCCTGACGGAAACCGGGTCGTCGTCACCGGCGAGTGACGCCGATCGTCGGCCTCGCTCAGCGTTCGGTGCCGTGCTTGTAGTGGCCGGAGGCCTTGGCCAGGGCGAGCTGGGCCCTCGGGTCGTCGACGCCATCGGCAGCGGCGAGGCGGGCCGACAGCTTGCGGGCCTCCCGGCCACCGACGACGCAGACGACCCGGCCACCGCGCAGCACACGGATCTCACCCGACCTGGCCTCGCTCCAGTCGAAGGGATGGTCAGCCAGCCCGCGCGGAGTCTCCATCTACCCATCCCACCCCACCAGCACCGACGGGTGCACCCCAAATTGGCCTCCGCACCGGGATCGCCCTGAGAGCAATTGTGACCTTCGGCCCTTGCCTTTCATTACTGGTCGGTAGCATCATAGAGTAACCGGCCAGTAACTTAGGCAGCACCCGCGCCCCGACCATCACGTCGAGCGGCGCAGAAGCGAGTGGAGGACCCATGGGCCACTACAAGAGCAACGTCCGCGACCTCGAGTTCAACCTCTTCGAGGTGTTCGGCCGCCAGGACGTCCTCGGTACCGGCATCTACGCCGACGTCGACGTCGATGCAGCCAAGGACATCCTGCACGAGGTGGCGCGCCTGGCCGAGCACGAGCTGGCCGAGAGCCTGCTCGACAGCGACCGGCATCCGCCCGTCTACGACCCCGCCACCCACTCGGTGACGATGCCCGAGTCGTTCAAGAAGTCGTTCAAGGCCTACGTCGACGGTGAGTGGGGAAACCTTGACGTTCCGGCCGAGCTGGGCGGCATGGTCGTGCCGGCCTCCTTGCGCTGGTCGGTCGCCGAGATGGTGTGCGGCGCCAACCCGGCCGTGCACATGTTCGCGGCCAGCTACTCGTTCGCCAGCCTGCTCTACTACCTGGGCACCGACGACCAGAAGAAGCTGGCCCAGCACATCGTCGACCGCGCCTGGCACGCCACCATGGTGCTCACCGAGCCGGATGCCGGCAGCGACGTGGGCGCGGGGCGCACCAAGGCGGTCCAGCAGCCCGACGGAACCTGGCACATCACCGGCGTCAAGCGGTTCATCTCCTCCGCCGAGAGCGACCTGGTCGACAACGTCGTCCACTTCGTGCTCGCCCGCCCCGAGGGGGCCGGCCCCGGAACCAAGGGCCTGAGCCTCTTCGTCGTGCCGAAGTTTCACGTCGACCTCGAGACCGGCGACGTCGGCGAGCGCAACGGCGTCTACGTCACGAACCTCGAGCACAAGATGGGCCTCAAGGCCTCCACCACCTGCGAGCTCACCTTCGGCGAGCATGAGCCGGCGGTCGGCACCCTGCTCGGTGACGTGCACGACGGCATCGCCCAGATGTTCAAGGTCATCGAGAACGCGCGGATGTTTGTCGGTACCAAGGCGATCGCCACCCTCTCGACCGGCTACCTCAACGCCCTTGCCTACGCCAAGGAGCGGGTGCAGGGGGCCGATCTGACGCAGATGGCCGACAAGGCGGCGCCACGGGTGACGATCACCCACCACCCCGACGTGCGCCGCTCGCTCATGCTTCAGAAGGCCTACGCCGAGGGGCTGCGCGCGCTCGTGCTCTACACGGCATCCCAGCAGGACACCGTGAACCAGGCGCAGGGTGGCAACCCGGGCGCAGCGCTCGTCGCCGGCTCGGACGCCGAGATGGCGCACCGGGTCAGCGACCTGATGCTGCCGCTCGTCAAGGGCCTCGGCAGCGAGCGGGCCTGGACGCTGCTCGGCACCGAGTCGCTGCAGACCTTCGGCGGGTCGGGCTTCCTGGCCGACTACCCGGTCGAGCAGTACGTGCGCGACGCAAAGATCGACACCCTCTACGAGGGCACCACGGCGATCCAAGGCCTCGACTTCTTCTTCCGCAAGATCGTGCGCGACAAGGGGCAGGCCCTGCAGCACGTGGCGAGCCAGATGCAGGAGTTCGCCAAGAACCTCGGCGGCTCCCTCGACACCGAGCGCGAGCTGCTCGGCCACGCCCTCGAAGACGTGCAGGGCATCGTCGGCCACATGGTCGATGACGCGATGAAGAGCGACCCGCGCTTCGGCGGCGACGTGAGCAACGTCTACCGCGTCGGTCAGAACACGACCCGCCTGCTGCTCGCGGCCGGTGACCTCGTGGTCGGTTGGCTGCTGCTGCGTCAGGCCGAGGTGGCCCAACGCGCCCTCGACGGCGGCGCCACGGGCATGCGAGAACAGGACCGCGACTTCTATACCGGCAAGGTCGCCGCCGCAGCGTTCTACGCCAGGAACGTGCTGCCCAAGCTGACCGCAGAGCGGGTCATGGCCGAGGCCGTCGACAACGCCCTGATGGACGTGCCCGAGGCAGCCTTCTGACGCGACGGGAACCGCGCGATCGCATTATCCGCCGGATGCCGGCCCGAGCCGGACAGCAACGAGTGGCCACGGACCCCCGTCCGTGGCCCCGCGCCGT
>JAKDLG010000008.1 GCA_030452985.1 Humibacillus sp. | reverse complement strand
CGACGTGGCCACTCGACGGGCTGGTGGCGGGTTGCCGGTCAGTTGGGCGGTCTCTATGTGGCCACTCTACTGGGGGGCCCCACCCAGTCGAGTGGCCACTTGCGTACGCCGCCGTAGGGTTGGCGGATGTCGTTGCTGGCGGGCTGGCACAGGTCGAGCCACACGAGCGGGCGCTTCACCTTCGACACCTATCGCCGCGGTACCGGCCCCGGCGTCATCCTCATGCACGAGAGCCCGGGCCTCACACCAGAGGTGACCGCGTTCGGTCACGACCTCACGCGTGAGGGCTACACCGTCGTCATGCCGCACTTCTTCGGCAGTGCGCAGCACGCTCCGCGCCGCCGGGAGGCTCTCGGACTGATCGCCCAGGTGTGCATCCGCCGCGAGTTCACCCTGCTCGCCACCGGCCGCACCACACCGGTGGCCGGGTGGCTGCGCAGCCTGGCCGCGGGGCTGCACGCCGAGCTCGGGGGAGCGGGTGTCGGGGCGATCGGCATGTGCTTCACCGGTGGCTTCGCACTCGCGATGATGCTCGACCCGTCGGTCGTCGCGCCTGTCGTGGCCCAGCCCGCGATCCCCTTGGCGACCGACCGCGGCCGCGCTGCCGACGTCAACCTCAGTGCCGCCGACCTGGCCGCCGTGCGGGCGCGCGTTCAGAGCGGGTGCCCGGTGCTCGGGGTGCGCTACCGCGACGACCGTTCCACCGGAACCCGGTTCGAGACCCTGACGCGCGAGCTGGGCGACGGCTTTCGCCGGGTCGAGCTCGACGGCCCCGGCCACGCCACCCTCACGGCGGAGCGGCATCCGGTCGCGGTGGACGCCGTGCTCGACTTCCTGCGAGAGCGGCTGGCCCCGCCTGACCGGATGCCGCCGGGCTGACTCAGTCGGCCGGCCGCCAGGGTTTGAGCCAGTCGGTCTCGGGCCATCCCTCCCGTGCGGCGACGAGCTCGTACATCGTTGCCCCGTCGATGGATTCGCGCACGATGTCGGCATGGCCGGCGTGCCGAGCCAGCTCCTCCACGATGTGCATGGCGACCCAGCGCACCGACCAGGCGTCGACGTCTTTCGGGAACCACGGCGCGTCGTGCGGCACCGGCACGGCGGCATCGAGATCAGCGCGCTGCAGCACCTCCCGGGTACGGTCACCGACTCCTGCGAGGCCGGCGAGCAGGCGTTCGAGGGTGTCGTCGTCGGTGACCCGGAAGTCGTCACCCCACGCCGACGCTGCGGCCTCGGTCGACGGCTTGGGCGGGGCCGGGATGTCGGGGGCGGCCGCCATCCGGTCAGCCCAACCGCGCTCGCAGGTCGTGACGTGCTTGATGAGCCCGCCCACGCTCAGGCTTCCGGCGGTCGGGGTCATCCGGATCTGCTCTTCCGTCAGGCCGAACGACACCGACACGAACGCGTCGCGCTGCTGGTCGAGGTAGGCGATCAGGCCGTCGCGCTCGTCGGCAACCGGTGGCACCTGCGCTGCCACGTCAGGCCCCCGCCCGGTCGTCCCGGTGCGCCCACAGGTCGCGCAGCAGCGCGATCTCGGCGCCGTGGTGGATCACCTCGCGGTTGATGTGCGCAACGAGGTCGGCGCGCGAGTGCGCCGACCACGGCCCTTCCGCCGGCCCGCATTCTGCGGCCAACCCGTCTTCGCCCCAGGCCTTGACGCCGGCCACCCAGGCGGCGTAGCCCGCGTCGAGCTGGGCCAGCGCCCCGTCGGCGGTGCCGGCGTAGTCGAAGCCCACGTAGTCGACCTCCGGACCGTCGAAGTGGGCGTGCACCCGCGCGCCGAACACGCCGACGATCAGGTGTGAGAGCCGCCAGGCGATGGTCGTCATCGGGGTCGGGTTCGGTGCGGGGTGAGCGAAGTCGACGGTGAAGTCGCCCCGACCACCCTGCATCTCGGTGAGGCCCTGACCCCGCGAGTGCACGCTCCAGGCGTCGGGCGTCGGCGCCCAGAAGTACTCGAGGTCGGTGAGTCCACCCAGCCGGGGACGCAGCTGGCCGCGCCAGTGCCAGTCGAGCTGCTCGACGAGGGTCTCGCTCAGGAGCAGTGGTCGGTTCGGTTGCGTTGTTGTCGTCATGCCGCGACTCTGCCACCGAACTAGGACAGGAACTGTCCGCAGTGTCTGGCACAGTGTGGCCATGGCAGACCATGAAAGCGGCAGCACCATGTCGACGACAGGCCGCGTGCTGCGCCTGCTCGACCTGCTGCAGTCGCGGCCGGTGTGGAGCGGCACCGAGCTGGCCGAGCGCCTCGGCGTGACCACCCGCAGCGTGCGCCGCGACGTCGAACGGCTGCGCGACCTCGGCTACCCCGTCAACGCCGAGCCGGGCGCTGGGGGTGGCTACCAGCTCGGCGCCGGGCGCCGACTTCCACCCCTGCTGCTCGACGACGACGAGGTCGTCGCGGTGGCCGTGTGCCTACGCCTCGCCGCCGGCGGCACCGTGGAAGGGCTGGGCGAGGCCGCGGTACGCACTCTGGCCAAGCTCGACCAGGTGCTGCCGTCGAGACTGAGAAGCCAGGTGGAAGCGATCCACGAGGCGACCGTCACGCTCGAGTCGGGAGGCCCGATCGTCGACTCGCGTACGCTGCTCACGCTCGCCCGGGCGGTTCGCGAGACCGAGCAGGTCGTCTTCACCTACACCGGACCGAGAGGCACAGGGGAGCGCCGGATCGAGCCCTACCGCCTGGTCGCGACCGGGCGACGTTGGTATCTGATGGCGTTCGACCTCGACCGCGACGACTGGCGCACCTTCCGGCTCGACCGCATCGACGGCGTTCGCTCGCGCGGCTGGCGTTTCACCCCACGCGAAGCCCCCGATGCCGCCGAGTTCGTCGGCCGCGCCATCAGCGTCTCGGTGTACGACCAGGTCGTCCGAGTACGAGTGCAGGCTTCGAAAGAGGCTGTCCAGCAACAGGTTCCACCGTCGGTGGGGCGGGTGACCGCCGATGGTGCCGACCACTGCGTGCTCGAGGCCGGTGGCCACGACCTGCGCGTCATGGCCCTGAACCTCGCACGGCTGCCGTGGCCCTTCGAGGTGATCGAGCCGCCCGAGCTGCGCACCGTGATGGCCGAGCAGGGCCGTCGCCTGATGGCCGCCGGGCGCAGCTGACACCGTCCGAGATGGCTGTCTGCGCGGACGGTCCGCGCCGACCGTCGCGCTGAGCGCCATCCCCCCTCGTTCGGCCTCGGCCACACCGGGGGTCAGCCGGTGTTGCGCAGACCGGCCGCGATGCCGTTGATGGTCAGCAGCAGCGCCCGTTGCACGTCAGGGTCCGGCGTGGAGTCGAGGGCCGACCGCGAACGGGCCAGCAGCGAGGTCTGCAGCGCGTGCAACGGCGCGAGGTAGCTGTCGCGCAGCTCGAGGGTGCGCCGTAGCACGGGCGAGCGCTCGAGCAGCCGCTGCTGACCGGTCACCCGCAGCACCTCCTCGAGGGTGCGGGCGTGCTCGTCACGGATCGTGTCGAACAGCCCGGCCACCTCGACGGGCACCAGCTCGCGCACGTAGCCGGCCGCGATGTCGAGGTCGGTCTTGGCGAGGGTCATCTGCACGTTGGACAAGAAGGTGCGGAAGAAGGCCCACGACCCGTACATCTCCTGCAGCAGGTCGTCACGACCCGCCTCCCGCGCAGCCGCGAGACCCGAGCCCACGCCGAACCAGCCGGGCAGGATGATGCGCGACTGGGTCCACCCGAACACCCACGGGATGGCGCGCAGGTCATCGAGCCCGCCGGCCCCACCGGGTCGCTTCGAGGGCCTCGACCCGATGTTCATCTTGCCGAGCTCGTCGACCGGCGTGGCCGACACGAAGAACGGCACCAGCCCCGGATCGCGCACGAGCTCGCGGTAGGCGTGCTGACCGCTGCCGGCCACGAGGTCCATCGTGGTGTTCCAGCCGTCGATGACGTCGCGGGGGAGTAGCGAGGTGCGGTGCAGCACCGACGCCTCGAGCACCGCGGCGAGCGCCACCTCGAGGTTGAAGCGGGCCAGGCCGGGCAGGGTGTACTTGTCGCTCATCACCTCGCCCTGCTCGGTGATCTTGATGAGGCCGTCGAGGCTGCCGTAGGGCTGCGAGAGCACGGCCTCGCCGGTGGGCCCGCCGCCGCGGCCGACCGACCCGCCGCGACCGTGGAAGAGGCGCAGCACCACGCCGTGTTCGCGCGCGACGTCACGCAGAGCCCGCTGCGCGCGGTGGATCTGCCACTGCGACGCGGCGATTCCGGCATCCTTGCTCGAGTCGGAGTAGCCGAGCATGATCTCCTGCACGTCGCCACGGGCCGAGACGACGCGGCGGTAGGCCGGGTCGCTCAGCAGCGCGTCGAGCAGCGGCCCAGCAGCCTCGAGCTCGGCAACGGTCTCGAAGAGCGGGGCGAACCCGATGCGGGCCGTCGTCGAACCCAGATCGGGGCCGATGTCGACGAGCCCCGCCTCACGAGCCAGCACCACCACCGCGAACAGGTCGTCGACGTCGTGCGTCATCGACACGATGTAGGTCTCGATCGTGTCGGGGCCGTAGGTGTCGAGCGCTCGGCGGATCGTGCCGAGCAGGTCGAGCGAGGCGGATGCCGCTGGGCCGAGGTCGGTCGCGCCGCTGCCGGTGAGGGGGCGGCGTGATGCCATCTCCTTTGACAGCAAAGAGATTCGTTCTGGACGCTCGAGAGAGGTGTACGGCGCGTCGAGCTCACCGATGCGGTCGTAGAGCTCGGCCAGGGCGGCGTGGTGCTTGTCGCTGTGCTCCCGGACATCGAGCGTGGCCAGCCCCAGGCCGATCGCGGTGGCGGTGCGGATGAGGCGCAGGATCGAACCGCCCGCCGTCAGCTCGTCGCCGCTCGCGAGCATCGAGTCGCGCACCAGGGTGAGGTCGGTCAGCAGCTCGTCGAAGTCGCCGTAGTCGCGGCCCGGCTCGTGCGCGGTGCCGTGGTCGAGGCGGTCACGGGTGCGCAGCAGGCGCACCCGTACGAAGCTCAGCTTGAGCCGGTAGGGCTCCTCGGCGTTGAGCCGTTCGACCGCCGCGTTGGTGACCGGCAGGGCGTCACCGTCGCGCTCGAGACTGGCGCGCAGCTCGTCGCTGACCGTCACCACCCGGGTCGACGACGAGATCTCCACCAGCAGGTCCTCGACGTGCACGACCAACTCGCGCAGAGCGGCATCGTGCTGCAGGCCGATGACCTCCAGGGTGACGGCCGGCGTGACGTTGGGGTTGCCGTCGCGGTCGCCTCCGGCCCACGCCCCGAACCGCAGCGGCCGGGCGTCGACGGGCAGCTCGACCCCGATGCCGGCCAGGGTGCGGTCGAGCTCGGCGAGCAGGTCGGGCACCACCGCAGCGGCGAGAGAGTGCAGGTAGTAGATGGCGGTGCGGGCCTCGTCGGTGGGCTCCGGCCGCACGATGCGCAGCTCGTCGGTCTGCCAGAGCAGGTCGACCAGCTCGGCCAGCCGTTGCTCGACGCGGGGGAGGTCGGAGGCCGGTCGGCGGGGGTCCTCGATCGCTGCGGCCGTGTCGGCGACGCGACGCAGCAGGTCGATGACCGTGCGACGGGTCGCCTCGGTGGGGTGGGCCGTGAAGACGGGGCGGTACTCGAGCCGGGTGAGCACTGACGCGACGAGGTCGTGGTCGATGCTGCCGGCATCCAGGGCCTCACCGATGCGCCCGACGGCGGCGGCGAGCGGCCCCTCGGTGCCGGCCGTGACCTCCTGCCAGCGGTGCAGCTGCTCGGTCACGTTGACGAGCTGGAAGTAGGCGGTGAACGCGCGGGCCAGTACGACGGCGGTGGGCGCGTCGACCCCGGCCAGGGTGGCTCTCAGCTGCTCGTCGTCGGGCTGGCGCGCGAGGCTGCGCACGCTCTCGACGAGGGCGAGCAGCTCGGGGCCCTCGTGTCGCGTCAGCGCCTCCCCGAGCAGGGCACCGAGCTGACGTACCGAGGCGCGCAGGGCGGCGTGCTGCTGCGCCGAGGAGACCCCGCTCGCGAACACCGCCTCGTTCGGTTGCCGGCGATCGGCCTGCAGGAGCTGCTCGGTCGTGGCCCGGTCGGAAGAGGTCATGGTGACAGTCGTACCTGCTCGAGGATTCGAGCGCGTTTCCCGTCCCACCATCGGGACGGGTCGGCGGCGAGGCGTTAGGGTCGCGACCATGAAGCGTGCCGACCGGACCCTGTCGTGAACCCGGGGGTGACCACGGCAGTGCGCAGTATCAAGGACGGCCTGCGAGCTCAGCTGTGGCCGCTGCCCACCCTGGCGATCGTGGTCGCCGTCGTGCTGGGCCTGGTCCTGCCGCAAGTGGATGCCGCAGTCGACGACGGGTTGCCGGGCTGGGTCACGGCGGTGATCTTCGGCGGCGACGGCAACGCGGCCAGCACGGTGCTCGACGCCGTCTCCAGCTCGCTCATCACCGTCACCTCGCTGACCTTCTCGTTGACGGTGGTGACCCTCCAGCTCGCGAGCAGCCAGTTCTCACCTCGGCTGCTGCGCACCTTCACCCAGGACCTCTTCGTTCAGGGCACCCTGGCCCTCTTCCTGGCCACGTTCGCCTACTCGCTCACCGTGCTGCGGTCGGTACGCTCCGGAGGCGACGGCCAGGACCCGTTCGTTCCGCGACTGGCGGTGACCACCGCGTTCGTGCTCGCAATCCTCAGCGTCATCGGGCTGGTGCTCTTCCTCGCCCACCTGACCCGCCAGATCCGGGTCGAGACGATGCTGGACGAGGTGGCCCGCGACGCCAAGGGCACCATCGCCTCAGTGCTGGTGCCCCGAGGCGATGGCGACCCGGTCACGGCCGCGTTCCCGAGCCGGGGGCAGCCGGTGGTGTCAACGACCTCGGGGTTCCTGCTGCGGGTCGAGGTCGATGAGCTGCTCGAGGCGTCGCAGCAGGCGCAGGCGGTGCTGGAGGTCACCGCCCTGCCCGGCGACTTCATCGTCGAGGGCGCCCCGGTCGGCTCGGCCCACGGCCGGCACGGACCGCTCAGCGCCGACGAGTTGGCCGACCTGTCGAAGACGGTCGGCGGGTCGATGCACACCGGCCCCGAGCGCACCGCGGCCCAGGATGTCGGCTTCGGGCTGCGCCAGCTCACCGACGTGGCCAACAAGGCCCTCTCGCCCGGCATCAACGACCCGACCACGGCCATCCATGCCATCGACCACATCTCGGTCGTTCTGTGCCAGCTCGCCGGACGTGAGCTGGGCCCGGTCGAACACACCGGCGACGACGGAGCGCGGGTGGTGGTGAACCGGCCCGACCTCGAGCACCTCGTCGAGATGTCGCTGACGCAGATCCGGCGGTACGGGGCGGGTGACCCGCTCGTCGTGGCCCGGCTCTACCAGCTGCTCGACGAGATAGCCTGGAACGTCACGGCATCCGATCTGGGGCTGGTCGACCGGGAACGACGACGACTTGACGCCACGACCGCGTCTGCCGACTTCGACGACGTGAGCCGAGCCCGTCTCGCCGCCGTCTCGTCGCGCGTCGGCACGATGGCCTCGCCCGGCAGCGATCCGGTCGACGATCGGCCGACATGACCGCGTCAGCAGTGCGTGGGGTGCCCTCATGGGGTACATCTGTGTGATGAAGGTGCGTCAGTCCTGGCTCCGCGATGCCGACTCCGTCCGAACCTGGGACGGCGTCGTCGCCTTCTGGGTCGTCTTCTGGCTGGTGGTCGGGGCGCTGGCCGGCTGGCAGATCTGGAACCTCGGAGCCCTGAGCACCGGTGTGGTCGACTCGGGTCGGGCGCTGGGCACGGCCGGTAAAGCCCTGCAAGACATCTCGGGGCTGCCCGTAATCGGCGAGCGCACCGGCGAGCTCGGCCAGCAGGTCGTCACGAGCGGCGCGAGCATCGTGGCGGGCGGGCAGGAGGCGGCGACGAGCACCCGCGTGCTCGCCATCCTGCTCGGTTTCACGATCGGGTTCGGCCCGCTCGGGCCCGTCCTGTTCGTCTATCTCCCCGGGCGTCTGGCGTGGCGAGCCGAGGTGGCCCAGATCGGGTCGCTCCTCGGCGACCCCACGCGCCGCGATGCTGTCATGGCTGCGCTGGCCCGGCGCTGCCTGACCAACCTCACGGTGGCCGAGGTGCTGAAGGTCACCCGCGACCCGGAGGCCGACCTCGCCGCCGGGCGCCACGACCGACTGGCTGCTGCCGAGCTGCGGCGCCTCGGACTGCGGTTGACGGATCTGCCGGGCTCATGAGGCGCCTGCGGCGCCCGCCGCGCGCAGGGCCTACCGGTTCGCCGGCGGAACCTGCCGACGGGGACGACGGACGGATCGGCTTCTTTGCGCGGTACGCGAGCTGGGCAGTTCGCAACCGCTGGTACATCGTCGGGGGCTGGGTGCTCGTCGCGCTGGCCCTGGTGCTCACGCCTCCACCGCCCTCGAGCAACAACGAGATCGCCAGCATCATCCCGCTCGACAGCCCCGCTCTCGGTGCCGAGCTACGGTCGGTCCAGGAGTTCGGGTTCCCGTTGTCGAGCCGCACGGCCGTGGTGCAACGCGACCCGGCCGGTCTCTCGGTGTTCGTGCAGGCCGAGTCGGTGCTCGACGCCATCTCGATCGACCAGACGGCGAAGCTCGAGTGGCCCCTGCTCGGCGCGATCCCGATCACGAACAGCCTGCCCCTCACCGGTGTCAGCGGGGAGCGTGACACCGCCGTGCTCACGTACCTGTTCATGAACCCGGTGAGCAGCTTCAGCAGCCAGCAGGAGGCCGCCCAGCGCTACATCGACCAACACCTCGACCGCCCGGAGGACCACGTCGTCGGGGTGACGGGTTCGGTTCCCGCCCGGGCCCAGCAGGCGGCCCTCGTCAGTGAGAACCTGCCGCGACTCGAGCTGCTCACCGTGCTGGCGATCATCGTGCTCGTCGGGCTCACGTTCCGATCGATCATCGCTCCTGCCATCGCCCTCGTGAGCAGCGCGCTGGCGTTCGTGGTCACCACGCGACTGTCGGCCTGGCTCGAGAGCCTCGCGGGAATCACCACCCCGGCCGAGCTCGAACCGCTGCTCGTGGCGCTGCTGCTCGGGGTGGTGACCGACTACACGATCTTCTACGTCACCGCGTTCCAGCTGCGGGTCGAGGGCAAGGGTCACTGGCGCGACGCCGTGCGCCGGGCGGTGGCCGTCGACACCCCCATCGTCGGGGCCGCAGGGGTGACGGTGGCCGCCGGCACGGCCGCCCTTCTGGCCGCGAGGTCGGAGTTCTTCCGGGGCTTCGGGCCGGCGATGGCCCTGGCCGTGCTCGTCGGGCTGATGGTGTCGGTGACGCTGGTACCCGCCGCCCTCGCGATTCTCGGCCCCAGCGTCTTCTGGCCCCGGCGCATCCGGAGCCCCCTGGCCGCCGCACGACACCGGAGGCCAGCGCCGGGCGCCGGCCTCGTTCGAGAGGCCAAGGAGCGCCTGGCCGGGTTGCACCTCATGCGGCGCTTGGCCACCCGTCGTGCAGCGGCGGTCGTGGTGCTGGGCTGTGTGGCGGTGCTCGGCCTGGCGTCGGTGGCCGTGCGCGGCCTCGACCTCGGGGTGGCGTTCTCCAGCTCGCTCCCGGCCGACAACCCCGTCAAAGTCGCCTCCGATGCTGCGGCGAGGGCGTTCGCCCCCGGCATCACCTCACCCACCACCTTGCTCATCGAGGGCACCAAGGTGACCTCGGAACTACCTCGGCTGATCGACCTGCAGACGCGAATCGAGGCGGAACCCGGTGTCGCAGGCGTGCTCGGCCCGGCCCAGAACTTCACCGCCCAGGCGTACGACGTGGTGCTGGCCAAGAGCGGCGACGCGGCTCGGATGCTGATCGTCCTGAAGAGCGACCCCCTCGACGCCACCGCGATCAACGACCTCACTGCCCTGAGAGAGCGACTGCCCAGCATCGCGGCCAGTAGTGGGCTGAGCGGCGTGCGGATCAGCCTCGGCGGCGACACGGCCCTGGCCGAAGGCCTGGTGACGTCGACCGAGCAAGACCTCTACCGCATCGCGCTCGCCGGCATCGCGGTCAACCTGCTGCTGCTCGTCGTCTTCCTGCGAGCCCTCGTGGCGCCGCTGTTCCTGCTGGCGTCGAGCGTGCTGGCCCTCACCGCGTCGCTGGGGCTCACGGTCTGGGTCTTCATGGACGTCGGTACCACCGATGGGCTCACGTTCTACGTGCCGTTCGCGGCGGCGGTGCTCCTGGTGTCGCTCGGCTCCGACTACAACATCTTCGGGGTCGGCCGCGTCTGGGAGGAGGCCCGGACCCTGCCGCTGCGGGAGGCGGTCATCAAGGCGGTGCCCGAGTCGTCACGCGCCATCACGTCGGCCGGTCTCACCCTGGCGGTGAGCTTCGGGATGCTGGCGATCATCCCGCTCTCACCCTTCCGGGAGCTGGGCTTCGCGATGGCGTGCGGGATTCTCATCGACGCCTTCCTGGTGCGGTCACTGCTCGTGCCGGCTCTGCTCGTGCTGGTCGGCCCCGCGAGCGGCTGGCCGGGGCCGAACCTGCGTGGCAGCCGGGGTCGAGCCCGGACGCGCGAGCCGTGAAGCGTTGCTGCGAGAACGAGGACCTGGATGGAGCCTCACCGAGGCTGTCGTCGGCACAGCCCCAACCCGCTGAGAAGGGGTCTCGGGTGTCTCGCCGCTCCGAGACCCCTCTGGCGGGGCCGTTCTCAGCTGCCGACCGGCTGCTCGTGCTTCGCGTTGCCCTCGACGGCCCCTTGCAGCCCGGCGTGGGACACCGTCAGGTGGGGTGGGCGCGGTTCAGTCACTCTGGCCGCTGCCGTCGCTCCTGCGTGTCACGGGACCTGCGGCGGCGCCGCAACCGAACCGTGTGCGAGGCCCTCGCCCGGCCCGGTGATGGTGATGAGCGACGCAGGGTCGTGTCCCGCGACCACGGCCCACCAGTGGGTCGTGTCAGGGCCGGCCTGGATGCCGCACCAAGCCCCGAGGGTGCTTCCGGGGACCTTAGGGAAGGCGTGAGCGAGCGGCACCGTGGCCTTGGGACCGCCGAACTGGTACGCCCGGAAGGTGGCGACGGTTCCTGGCCCCCAGTCCAGCAGGTCAGCGCCACTGAAAGCCCGCTCGCAGATGTGCTTCGGTGACCGAGCAAGGGCAGGGTTGGTCACCACCGACGACGCCGACCGAGCAGTTCTGGGGGACGTGCTCGTCGGGGCCGCAGACGGAGCCCTTCCGGTCGGCGCGGTGCACCCCCCCACCAACCCGACAACGGCTGCAGCAGTCACCCAAACAGCGTGCCTGCGCATGCTGGTCATCATTCCCTTTCGCGAGCGGGTGACCTGATGAAGTGATCAAGATTCTACCTCCCCGGCCTTCTGACGACAGGGGAGCAGCGGTCGTAGAACAGCGGTCGCGCGGCCCTGCCGAGCGCTACCTTGGGAGGGTGACTGAGCGTTCGGTGCGGGGCAGCGTGCTATCGAACAACCAGCAGTGGTGGGACGAGCGTGCGCGACTGCACGGCGCCGACCTGGTATACGACGTATCGGCCTTCCTCGCCGGCCGCTCCACGCTGTATGAACTGGACCACGCCGTCACTGGATCCGTGACCGGCCAGGACGTGATCCACCTGCAGTGCCACACCGGGATGGACACGCTCTCCTGGCTACGAGCAGGGGCGCGCCGAGTGGCGGGTGTCGACTTCTCGCCCGTTGCGATCGACAAGGCGACCGCCCTGGCCCAGAGCGCCGGACTCGCCGATCACGCGCAGTTCTACGTCGCCGACATTCTCGACCTGCCTGTTCACCTCCGTGCGGCCTTCGATGTCTGCTATGCCAGTCGCGGGGTTCTGTGCTGGATCGACGACCTGGACGAGTGGATGCGTCAAGCCAGGGCGGTGCTCAAACCAAGCGGACGGCTCGTGTTGATCGACATGCATCCGCTCTTCCTGATGGCCGACTCGGTCGATCCGCTCGTTCTCGACTTTCCCTACGCCGCGGATGGGCCGCAGCGGTTCGAGAACCAGGCCGGCTCGTACGCGGCACCCGAGGCCGCCACCGAGCACAACAGCACGACGGAGTACGCGCACTCGCTCGCTGAGATCGTCACCGCCGCCATCGAGAGCGACCTCACGATCGACCATCTCGGCGAACACCTTGCCGTCGAGACCGACGGGCCTCGAGGACTCGCCACCCGTGAGGACGACGGGCTGATGCGATGGCGACACACCGGGCAGCCGCTCCCGATCATGTTCAGCCTCCGTGCCCTGCCGTCATGACCGCAAAGCCCCAACGGAGGTCGACGTTCGACCTCGGGGTGACCTCAGCGCGATCGCGTCGGGCGGGGCGACCCCCCGATCTGCCTGCGCTGGCTAGTCGGTGACGGCGAGGCGTGGGTCCAGATGAGCCAGGGTGCAGTCATCGAGCCAGGTGCCGTCCCTGCCGAGGACGGCTGCGCGCTCGGTTCCCTCGAGCTGGAAGCCGTTCTTGAGAAGGACTCGGACGGATGCCGCGTTGCGCGCGAACACTTTCGCGACCACCCGGCGGATGCCGGCTTGGTGGTGCAGCGCCGGTGTGAGGAGGGCGACGGCGGAGCTGGCGATGCCCTGGCCCCACCTGTCTGGCCGCACCGTGTAGCCGAGGTAGAAGTCCCAGCCGTGCGGGTCGGGGCCAAGGGTCTCCGGCCGGTAGCGGCGCCCGCCGATGTCTCCGACCACCTGACCATCGATCATCAGTGCGCCCATGATCACCTCGGGACGTGCGACCCTCTCGGACAACAAGGCTCGGGCCTCGTCGATCGTGGCCACGGTGTGGGAGGTGTACTCCTGGCACTCGGGCAGGCGCCGGTACTCGAGCAATGCCTCGGCGTCTCCGACGCAGAAGGGCCGAATGGTCACCCGGCCGTCAGATAATGGCCAGCGGATGTCCACGCCAGCAGTCTGCCCCGACCGCGTGGACGGGGCAACCAGGTGACCGCGCGCCCGCCCACGGCACTGCGAAGATCGCCCTGGTTCACGCTGCCGGGCTATGCCAGCCTGGCCGTGAACCACGAAGCGGCGAAATCGGCGACGCCGGCGGGCCGGTCTGTCGGTGCGGTCTGGCACGCCTGTGCGACCGCCTTCGCCACGCCATCAGGTCCGCAGAACTCTGCTCGAGTCTCCGTGAACCGGGTGGCGAAGTGCCAGACGATGCGCCCCAGAGTGAACACGGTCGTTCGCTCGTCGAGCTGGGCGCCGAGCTCGAACTCCTCAGGCGCCATGAACCGGGTGGACCCGAACATCCGACCCATCGTGTTCGTGGTCGTACCTTGACGGTAGGAGTCGAGGTCGATGACGCGCAGGTCCGGAGCCCGGAAGTCGACGATCAGGCATCCGTCGTAGAGATCGCCGGCGACCCATCCAGCCGCGGCGAGGGCCACGTGCAGGTCGATCAGCGTGTCGAACAAGCCAAGCAGAACGGACGCTGGAAGCTGCGCGAAGCGCCGGTACGGCGAGGTGGGGTCGCTACGTCGCCCGCTGGGCACGCCGACCAGCTCGCCGGGGACCGCTTCGTAGACCAGTGCCGGCCCCGCAGGCGACTCGATGACGTTCATCAGAGTTGGTAGCGCATGATGGTCACACGACCGCGCCAGGTCTATGGTGTTGCGTAACAGACGCACGCGTGCAGGGTGATCGAGGTAAGGGACGCGCGCACCGGGCGCCGGCGGCCGGCTCGTGCCGGCCGTCTTCACGAACAAACGTCGGCCCTGCGACTCGACGAGCCACGAGGCGTTGCCGGAGTCCTGGGAGAGATGGTTGAACTCTCGAATCACGGTGCTGCACTGCCGAACGTAGTTGGCCGGGTCTTGGTCGATGTCGCTGGTCACGGTCAGGTTCGGCACATGGAGAGGGTACTGACGGGAACCAGGCCAACCGGGCGAAGCTGCCAGATGGCAGGCACGGTGCGGCTGCGCGCTGGGCCTCAGGGCCCACCGCGCCAGTGGTCGATGCGGCGGTGGTCGGGGGAGAAGCCGTGGTCGACGCCCCAGAGCACGGCCTGGGTGCGGCTATCGACCTCGATCTTGCGGTAGATGGTGCGGATGTAGGACTTGATCGTGTTGGGGGAGAGGTAGGTTCGCGCAGCGACCTCGGCGTTGCCGAGCCCCTGGGTGATCAGGGCGAGGATCTCGGACTCGCGATCGGAGAGGCCCTCCCCGCGCCCCGGCCAGTCGAGGCCGTGGTTCGGACGCACCCGCCCCGGTGCCTCGCTGACGACGAGCTCGCCGCCATGGACTCGTTCGAGGGCAGTCACGAGGTCGCGAGCAGGCAGGGCCTTGGAGAGGTACCCGCGCACGCCGTGCTTCTTCGCGCTCTCGATGAGGTCAGGGTGGAAGGTCCAGGTGTAGACGACGACCTGACGGGCATGCGGGTTGGCGACCAGGACCGAGATCTCGTCACGGTCGCTCTCCGGCTGGGCGAACGAGTCGTAGAGCACGATGTCGACCGTGTCGTGCAGGGGCTTGTTCGTGTCGATCTCGGCGATGAGAACCCGGTCTCGGTATCGGTCGATGATGTTGGCCACCCCGATGAGCACGACGTCATAGTCGTCGACCAGGGCCACGGTGATAGGGCTGGTCACGAACAGAACCCCCTGCCCTGCGGGTGGTCTGGCGGGGTGGGTCCGCTCCGTGCAGCCATGGCGTCGACGTTGTTCACACGGGCACGATAAACCTACCTAGGGGTGTTCCGGTAGCGCCCTAGGGGTGACAACCTCGAACCAGTCATCATCCGCAACGAAGGGAATCATCATGTTGGGCACCATCGTCAGCGCCATCGTCGTCGGCCTCATCGCCGGCGCCCTCGCCCGCCTCATCGTTCCGGGCAAGCAGGACCTGTCCATTCCGATGACGATCCTGCTGGGCATCGTCGGGTCGTTCGTCGGCGGCTTTCTCGGCTACCTGCTCTTCGGCAAGGACTCCGCCGAGGGTCTGCTCCAGCCGGCCGGCATCATCGGCTCGGTCATCGGCGCCATCATCGCCTTGCTGATCTGGAACCGGGTCGGCGGACGCCGTTCGGTCAACAGCTGAGCGTCTACCCGACTGACACCTTGCACCCGGCGGCGATGGGGTTACGATCTGGAACTGCCCACCTCAACCGAACAGGTTCTTTCTGAGAGCGAGCCGGCTGCTTCGGCTCGCGGTCGCTGGTGGGTCAGGTGGTGGGGGCCGTGCTGCTTACGGACCCCACCACCATCCCTTCTCACTGCGGTACCGCACTACGTCTCCTACCCAGAACCGGCGGATCGTCTCGGAGTCGCTGGGCTCACGGCGGTGCCGCGGGGTCAGCTGCCGCCGGGTGGATTCAGGTGTTACTGGCTCATCTCGAGATCCATGCGCACGAGCAGGTGCTCAAGGGCTTCCTCGAACTCGGCCCTGGTGTGGTCTTCGGTGAGCTGAGGTTGCAGCCGAGCCACAGTCGGGTAGTCGGTCAGGTCGAGCTGGGCATCGTCATTGGGCAGGTCTGCGTTGCCCTCGTCGACGGGCTCCTCCGCGAACGAGGTCCCCACGCAGCTCATGGCGCACTCGAGCAGCAGGTGTCCGAGCAGAAAGCTGCTGAACGACCGGTAGGCCGTGACGGCTTGGTGGTCGGTGAAACCGCGCTCGCGCAGCCCGTTCAAGAAGGCTTCGACGATGCGCAGACTGCGAAGAGGTGGGCGCAGCCAGGGTGCGGCTGGATGCCGGGTGGCGATCAGCGGGAACGCGGCCGGGTGCTCCAGAGCGAGTCGGCGCACGTCGTGGGCGAACCACTGCAGGAACGCCTGCCACCCGTCGTTCGGTTCCATTCGCTCGCCCGGTTCGACCTCGATCGAGCCGACCAACTGTTCGACGACACCCTCGAGAAGGTCTTCTCGCCCGTTGACGTAGCGGTAGAGCGACATCGCCTCCACTCCCAGGGACGCGCCCAGCGCGCGCATGGTCAAGGCGGTGACCCCTTGGGCGTCGATGAGTCTGATCGCGCGATCGAGAATCAGGGCCCGGCTCAGGCGCGGGCCGGGCGGCTCGCTCGTCTTCCGAGGAGTCGTCGGCTCACTTCGGGTCGGCGGGTCAGCCATGGCGAAGTCCTTCCGGAGGGCGTGAGGTGGCCCCTGCTACCCAACCACGACCGGCCCGTTCGGGCTCGCCCTGGGACCTTGCGCAGAGGTTGGTCTCGCCGAGGCGTTAGGACGGCGCCCTCGAGCGGGTAGGTGTGAAGAAGCACCCGCTTACAACGTAAGTCTGGCTGGCCGACGTGGGGAGCCACGTCGCTCAGAGCCAGCACGCGAAGGGCTGGAGCACGGTCAATAGCCCGGCATTTCCGGTGGACGGGAGCGCACCACTGATCAGTGTCAACGCAAGTCACCTCTACTACCCCAAGGAGAAGCAGATGATCAACAGCAACGAGGTCGCGCAGATCGACGGTCGCGCGGTGTACGGCAGCGACAATGACAAGATCGGCAAGGCCGGTCAGGTCTACCTCGACGACGAGAGCGGCCAGCCGGAGTGGGTCACGGTCAACACCGGCCTGTTCGGCACCAACGAGAGCTTCGTGCCGCTGCGCGAAGCGTCGTTGACCGAAGACGGCGTCACCGTCCCCTACAGCAAGGACAAGGTCAAGGACGCCCCGAACGTCGACCCCGACGCCGGACACATCACCCCCGACGAAGAGCAGCACCTCTACGAGTACTACGGCCTGACGCAGGTCTCGGCCGCGGTCGGGAATGTGGCGGATCGGGATGGAGACCGCGCCGATGCCGATCTGCGCGATGCAGACCAGCCCTACGACCAGAACACCGCTCGTTCCGACGATGGCCGCGACCACGCGGCCGAGCGTGGCGAAGGACACGACACGTCAGGGCCGAACACCGACGCAGCCATGACCCGCTCGGAGGAGCAGCTCAAGGTCGGCACCACGACCAGGGAGGCCGGAAAGGCGCGGTTGCGTAAGTACGTGGTCACCGAGGAGCAGACCGTGACCGTCCCGGTTACCCGCGAGGAGGTTCGCCTCGAGCGGGAGCCGATCACGGACGCCAATGTCGGCGAGGCGACGGCTGGGGCTGAGATCTCCGAGGAGGAGCACGAGGTGACCCTGCACGAGGAGCAGGTCGTCGTGCAGAAGGAGGCCGTCCCGGTGGAGCGGGTCAAGCTCGGGACCGAGACGGTCACCGAGGAGAAGCAGGTCACCGAGGAAGTGCGCAAGGAACAGTTCGACACCGACGGCCTCGAGCAGAGCACCGACCGCGCGGACGCGGACACCACCCGCCGCTGAGCCGCGCGGCCGGCCGGAGCGTGGTCGGGTGCAGACCTTGACACTGCACCCGGCCACCCCGACCGTCGCACCGGCGTCGTGGTTCGACGTCATCGTCGGGGCCTGCCCCCGGTCCACCATCGCCAGGAGGAGTACCAGCCGTAATGAGTACCGCCGCAGGATCGAACCCGAACGCTCGTGACCCGAGGAGCCCTCGGCCACCGACGCGCCCACCGGTAAGCCCTCCCAGCGCCACCGGTCGTGCTGACGAAACCGGTCACGCCACGATGTGGAACGAAGACACCACGGTTCATGACCCGCGTGAGGTGGTGACCCGTCAGCAGGAACAGTTCGGCGGCATCAAGCCGGGGTCGGCGTTCTTCGGTTGGCTCACCGCGACCGGAACCGCCGTGTCGTTGACGGCGCTGGTCGCCGCGGCCGGGGTTGCGCTCGGCCTTGCGACCGACACCACCGTCGACCAGGCCACCACGACGGTGTCGTCCGATACCCAGACCGTCGGGATCGCCGGTGCCGTCATCCTCGCGGTCGTCCTGTTCGTTGCGTACTTCTGTGGCGGGTACGTCGCCGGGCGGATGGCCCGGTTCAACGGTGCCAAGCAAGGACTCGCGGTCTGGCTGTGGGCCGCGCTCATCGCTGGCCTGGTGGCTCTGGCTGCCGCGGTCGCCGGGACCAAGTACGACGTGCTACGCGAGGTCAACACCTTCCCGCGGATCCCCGTCGATTCCGGCACGCTGACCACCGGCGGCGTCATCGCCCTGGTCGTCGCGGCCGTGGTGGCCCTGCTCGCCGCCATCGTGGGCGGCATCACGGGAATGCGATACCACCGCCGCATCGACGACGCGACCCCCCACTTGGCCCGCGTTCCCGGCGACGGTTCCTGAGCCGGGCCCCACCTGTGTCCTGAATGTGCCTACCGGGCATATGACACCCACCAGCACCAGTTTTGCAACCTCTCCGGGCGCGTTTGGCGGTCGGAGACTGACGAAGGGAAGGGGAGACGATGTCTCACCCCGCATCTGAGAACGAGAACACCCTCGGAAGAACCGCGGCCAGGACCGAGCCGAGCGGCCTGAGCGAAGACTCGTCGGACGTCTCCGACGACACCTTCGTGAGTTCGGCCGGGGACGGCCGAGCCACGGCGTCGGAGGCCGGCTCCTCGAAGACCGACGCCGCCAAGGAGCAGGGTCAGCAGGTCAAGGACGAGGCCGTCGACGGCGGTAAGCGCGTCGCCGGTGTCGCTTCCGAGCAGGGCCAGTCCGTGCTGTCGGAGGCCGGCGACCAGGCCCAGGACCTGATGGGGCAAGCACGGTCACAGCTGACCGAGCAGGCCGTCACCCAGCAGGAGAACCTGACCAGCTGGTTGCGCTCCCTTGCTGATGAGCTGCATCAGATGGTCGACCGCGGGTCCGACCAGGGCAGCCCCGGCCGTTCGGACTCATCGACGGAGCAGCAGAACCACACAGCGGGCTCGACCGGGGTGGCTACCCACGCCGCCTCCCAAGCACAGGGGCGGGTCAACGAGGCCGCCGACTGGCTCGAAAGGCACGAGCCGGGAGACCTGATCGACGAGGCGACACGCTTCGCCCGCCGCCGCCCGGGCGCGTTCCTGGCGATCGCGGCCGTCGGTGGGCTGCTCGCCGGCCGATTCACCCGCGGCCTGAAAGATGACACCTCGACCAGCACCGAACCGTCCCCCGGCGACACCGCCGAGGCGCCCGACCTGGCCACCCTGGGAGGGGACCCCACCCTCGGAGACGCCGCCACGGGTCAGTCGGTGGACCAGCCCGACGAGCAAATGTCAGGGTTCATGGGGGCACCGGTCGCGGCCGTACCTCCCGCGCCGTCGGCGCCGACCGGGTTCGGCTCCGGCGACCCGGTCGGGCAGGCTCCTCGATGAGCACCGCCCATCCCCCGACGCACGAGTCCACCGCAGACGGCCCGGGCGCCCCGTCAGAACAGCGGTCGGTCGGGGACTTGCTCAGCGCCGTCAGCGCCGACCTGACCACGTTGCTGCGCCAAGAGGTCGAGCTGGCCAAAGCAGAAGTACGCCAGTCCGCCACCCGGGCCGGCAAGGGCGCGGGGATGCTCGCCGGGGCGGGGGTGGCCGGGCACATGGTGCTGGTCTTCATCTCCTTGTCCGCCTGCTGGGGGATCGCCCAGTGGGTCGGGCTGGCCTGGGGCGCGTTGATCATCGCCGGTGTCTGGGCCATCGTCGCCGGCGTGCTGGCCGGTGCGGGCCGTAGCAACCTTGCGAAGGTCCAGGGCATTCCGCGCACCACCGAGACCACCAAGAACATCCCGAATGCTGTCGCAGGGAGAGAAGGAACATCATGAGCAACGACCCGGACCAGATCAGAGCTGAGATCGAGGCGACCCGCGCCGGTCTGAGCAGCAACGTCAATGCGTTGACCGAGAGTGTCAAGCCCGGGAACGTGGTTCGTCGCCAGGTGGGAGGCACGTTCTCCTCCCTCAAGGACCAGGTGATGGGTTCGGAGGACTCCGCCGGGAAAGCTGCCGGCGCAAAGGACTCGGTGATGGAAAGCGCATCATCGGGCACCAGCACGGCAGCGCAGAAGACTCGGGGCAACCCACTGGCCGCGGGGGTCATCGCGTTCGGCGCCGGGCTGCTGTTGGGGTCGCTGCTGCCTACCTCGGAAGCGGAGCAGCAGGCCGCGGCCACGGTCAAGGACAAGGCTGCCCCGTTGACGGACCACATCACCGACGCCGCGAAGAGCGTCGCGACCGACCTCAAAGAGCCGGCCACCGAAGCTGCGCAGAACCTCAAGGCGGCGGCGACTGACGCTGCCAACACGGTCAAGGACGAAGCGCAGAGCACGGCCAGTGACGTGAAGGCCTCATCCGCCGACGCCGCTGAGCATGTCAAGAACGCTGAATGACGTCCATTCAACGCGGGCCGGGCGACCACAGCATCCCAGGAAAGGGTGGTGGCGACCGGGGCAGCCGGGACGGGGTTCTGGACCTGGCGGTCAGAGCGGCTCGGCTGCGACGCGGCCAGCAGGTGGTTGCCACCTGCTGGCTGCATCAGCCCACTGAGAAGGTCGTGCCCAAGAACTCCCGCGGGACCATCATCAGGGCTCCGCTCTTCGGGCCGGTCGTCGTCGCCTTCGATGTCGACAGCCGCAGACATGGTCGACGCGGGCTCGAGGTACGCGTTGACCGACGCCTACTGCAGCGCACGAGATAGGCGTCGTTGGGGCCCGTTCGTCGTGGGCACGCTCTCAGCCTGACGAGAGTGCGGCGGCCAGGCTCGCGCCGCCAGCGATGAGGGCACGACCGCGCTCGTAGTCGTCCTCGTGCTCGTGAGTTAGAACCCCCACCAGCACGTCGTTCCGGGCGTACCAGACCGTAAAGGCCTCGCCGTCCTCGACCACTTCGAGGCGGTCCCACCCGTCTCCCCACGCGGCGTACATCAGGGTGTGCTCGCCGACCTCGGACCAGAACCCTGGCACGGTGTCCCAAACCTCTGACCCGCCTGCGGCGTTTCGCCCCGCCACCGTGCCCATGGCTTCGGCGTCACCCCAGTGCTCCACTGCGATCGCGCGACCGGCGACGGCGTGCTGGGCCAGGGCCGCGTCGCCCACGGCGTACACACCTCTGGTCGAGGTCTCGAGGCGCCGGTCGACGCAGATGCGTCCTTCGTCCAGCACCAGCCCGCTGCTGGCCAGAAAGTCCGTCGACGGTGTCGCGCCCAGGGCGAGGAGCAACAGATCCGGTTCCAAAGTCGTACCATTCTGCAGGTGGACCCGCCGTGGCGCCTCCACCCCGGACACCTCCACCCCGAGAAGCAGCCGCACATCGAGGCTGGTCAGCCATCCGGTGATTGCGCGTGACGGATCGTCGCCGAGCCGTTTCTGTTGAGGACCGATCTCCGGGCTGACCAGTGTCACCTGGAGTCCGCGGATGGCCAGCGACGCTGCGGCTTCGCACCCGATGAAGCCGGAGCCGACGACCACGGCGGTTCGGGCCTGCCCGGCGGCTGTCGTGAGCCGGCGCAGGTCGGCAGCGGTGCGCAGCACATGCCAGTCGGCCTCGGACGGCAGGTCGGGCAGCAGCGCTGGATGCGAGCCAGGAGCGAGAACCAGGTGGTCGAACCCGATCTCCTGTGCGGCGGTGCGAATCCAGCGTCGGGACAGATCAACAGCGGCCACCGGGCTCGACAGGCGAACCTCGATATCGGCCAGGTCGTCGTCGATCGGCGTGAGTGCCTGCGCATCGGCCGATCGCAGGGCCTCCTTCGACAGCGGCGGCCGCTGGTAGGGCGGGTCGTCGTCGGCGGTGAGCAGCAGCACCGGTCCGGCACCTCCGGCGGACAGGTAGGCCCGGGCGGCGCTCACGCCGCCTGGGCCGCTGCCGATCACGATGAGTGAGTACGCATCCATGCCTGCTGCGTACCCCGGCTCAACCTCTGTGTCTCGACGTCGAGGAACTCGGCTGCGGCCGCCGCGTGGCGGGCCACGATGCTCACGAGGATGCCGTGTCGCTTCCCTCGTCGCCACCGCCCTGACCGCCGTTGTCAGCCTTTCCCTCCGTCGCGGTCAGCGGCATGGCGATGTTCTCCAGGTTCGCGCGTTCGGCCTTGACCCCGAAGAAGATCTCGACCACGCCGCCCAGCGCCATGACTGCGGCGCCGATGAAGAACGCGATCGAGACCATGCCCCGGTCACCTGATTCGATCAGGTTGCCGAAGAGCAGGGGACCGCTGATACCGCCGACCGCCGTGCCGATGGCGTAGAAGAAGGCGATCGCCAATGCCCGGGTCTCCATCGGGAAGATCTCACTGACGGTGAGATACGCCGCGCTGGCGCCGGCCGAGGCGATGAAGAAGCACAGCATCAACACCGCCATGAACAGGAACAGACTGGTCGACCCCGACAGCATGATGATGGCCAGCACTCCGGCGACCAGAGCCGCTCCGAGGTAGGTTCCTGAGATCATCGGTTTTCGCCCGACCGAGTCGAAGAAGTGGCCCAGCAGCACCGGCCCCGCGAAGTTCGCGATGGCCCACAGCGCGATGAACCAGGGCACGCTCCCGGAGGCCACTCCGTAGAAACCGGTCAGCAGCGTGCCCAGGTTGAACGTGACGCCGTTGTAGAGAAAGGCCTGACCCACGAACAGCGAAAAGCCGAGGATGGCCCGTTTCGGGTACAGCTCGATGGCGACCTTGGCGATCTCCCGGAACGGGATGGCCTTGCGCTGACGCACGGTCAGCGACTCCTCCGCCTCGGGGAGGTCCTCGCCGGCCTCCTGCGTGATCGAGTCCTCGATCCCACCGACGATCCGCTCGGCCTCCTGCTCCTGGCCGTGGATGAACAACCAGCGCGGACTCTCGGGCACGTTCCGCCGCACGACCTGGACCCCGATACCCAACACGGCACCGATCCCGAAGGCCAACCGCCACCCCACGTCGATGGGGAACAGGGCGGTGTTGAGCAGAACCACCGCACCCAGACCACCGACGGCCGCGCCCAGCCAGTACGACCCGTTGATCACCAGGTCGACACGGCCACGGACCCGGGCCGGGATCAGCTCGTCGATCGCCGAGTTGATGGCGGCATACTCCCCGCCGATCCCGGCCCCGGTGAAGAACCGGGTCAGGAAGAAGAACCAAGGAGCGAAGGAGAACGCTGTCGCGATGGTGGCGACGAGGTAGACCCCGAGGGTGATCATGAACAGCTTCTTGCGCCCGTACCGGTCGGTGAGCTGACCGAAGAACAACGCCCCGAGGCACGCGCCCGTGATGTAGATGGCCCCGGCCAGCCCGATCTGAGCGGCATCGATGTCGATGCCGCTGCCCTTCTCGGTGAGGCGCGCAGCGACGCTGCCCACCATGGTCACCTCGAGGCCGTCCAGCACCCACACCCCGCCGAGCCCGAGAACCACGCGCCAGTGGAACTTCGACCACGGCAACCGGTCCAACCGGGCCGGCACCTTGGTGGTGATGGTGCCGAGCTGGATGTCGTCGGTGCTCATGATGCGTCTCGGGTCTTGCGGCCCTGGAAGTGTCGCCACAACCTCAACGGCAGCAGCCCGATCAGGGGGGCCCGTCGCCCTACCTCCGCGGAGTCGCGGCGGTCGAATGCCTGGGCGAAGCGAGTCGCGTCGAGGGCGCTGGGGTAGGTCTTCGAACCGCCGGCTCCGCACCCTCGGCGGCAGTCCCACCTCATCGCCACACCGTCAGCCCTGAAGGTGTAGTCGTGACCGAAGACCACACAGCCCGCCCGTTGTGAGGCGGGCCTAACGTCAGAATGCTCGCGCAGCTGCTGGATCGGTGGTGCCTCGTCGTGTCTGTTCATCACGGTGGTCCTTGTCGTTCTCGGACCCGAGTCAGACGCGCCTGCCCTGCGGTGCGCGGGTGCGCCGGTGCTCGGGTGCAACCTGCCGGTGGTCTCTCGTGTGGCCGCTGGTCGCAGGGAGACCCTGATGGGAGGCACGTACCCGGTTATGCGCTGCGAACCAAGGCCGAGAAGGGTTCCCGACGATGGAGAGCGGAAGGTCGGCGGTGGCTCTGAGCCCCCCGCAACCCATCGGCTTGGGACGCGAGGGCCCCGAGTGCCGGCCAGACTGGCCGGGCGACGCGTCGGTGTCTTTCCCTGTGGCGTCGTCAGCCTTGGGCGTCTCTGGCCGGGCCCGCGCTTGCTCGGCCACGATGTCGGTCACCTCGACGATCCACTCGGAGCTTCGCGGAGGCGTGATTGCGGACGAATCCCGGGGGAGGGTCACCGAGCATCAGGGTTCTTGATGGTTGCCGGCACGTAGGTGGGTGTTCTGTTCTTCCAGGTCCAAGACCATGGCAATGCCGGCGAGGTTGAGCCCCGCCGTGAGGAGGTCTCCGATACGCCGGACCCGGTCGAGGTCGTCGGAGCTGTAGCGCCGCGTGCCGCCCGGGGTGCGCTCAGGTTCGAGAAGGCCTCGGGTCTCATACAGGCGCAGGGTCTGGGTGCCCATCCCGACGAGCTCGGCGGCGACGGAGATGCCGTACACCCCGCGGCCGGGCTCGTGGCGGCTCACCCGCTGTCCCTCACGCGGCTCGCCTGGCTGGGTCGTCGGCGGTGGTACGGGTGCCTGCCGAGAGGTCACGGGCTCTCTTTCGTCGAAATTCTCATTCTGGGGTCTTGCTTCAGCATGACACGAGTGCTACAACAAATCTATAGCCCCCACTACAGATCAGAGTCGTGAGGGGAACCGCCACGAGAGGAGTACGAGAGCAATGGCTGCGATGCTGATGCGCACCGACCCGTTCCGCGACCTGGACCGGCTCACCCAGCAGGTGCTGGGGGGCCCAGGCACCCGAGCCCGCCCGTCGGTGATGCCGATGGACGCCTGGCGCGAGGGAGACACCTTCCACGTCGAGTTCGACCTGCCCGGGGTCAGCTCGGACTCGGTTGACCTGGACGTCGAGCGCAACGTGGTGACCGTCAGGGCCGAACGAGCCGCCCTGGACGGCGACAAGGAGATGCTCGCCGCTGAGCGACCGCGAGGGGTGTTCTCCCGTCAACTGGTCCTGGGCGACAACCTTGACACCGAGCGGATCGACGCCAACTACGACGCGGGTGTGCTGACACTGCGGATCCCGGTTGCCGAGCGCGCCAAGCCGCGCAAGATCGAGATCGCGAGCAATGGCCGAGGCCGGCAGGCCATCAACGCCTGACCCGGCACCGACTGTTCACCCACACTCATGTCGGTGATGGAGGTGGTAGCAGTGCAGACGACAACATCAGGGTGCACGGTCCCGGTCGAAGAGGAGTTGCTCGATCTGGTGCTGAGCGACCCAGACCTGCTTCAGGCCGAGTTCGAGGCGATCATCGCCGCTTCATTTCCGGCACCGCCGAACTCACCACCGCCGACAACCCCGCCGGTCGTGGAGCCGACACCGAGCGGGCCTCGCGCCTACCGCACCCAATCTCTCCCACTCGCAGGATCTGGAGGTGCCCGCCCCAGGTGCCCGCGTCCAGCGGCCGTAGGCCGTCAACGCTCGCCCCTGTAATCGAAGTCCTGCTGACGACGAAGTTACCCCTTGGGGGCCGCCTGCATGATCAACCCCACCACGGGTCCTGACGCGAATCGCGCGGCTCCCGCGCCCACCGGGCGCACCATCTTGAAGCAGGCCGCCCTCAGGGCCCTACCACCTCGGTCTTCAGCAGGCCGTGGCCCCGGCCACCCGACGATGGTGGCCGGGACCACGGAATAACGCCTTCCCATGTTGTCGAAGACGGCTTGGCGGCTGAGCACGACCGGCTGAGCCTACTGGCGCAGCAGCTCTACGATCAGGCGAACAACCACCGCTGTGACGCCGTTCAGGGCATCAACGGGTCGGTCCGAACGGTAGACCCAACGTCGGTGGCGGCCTGCTGGCCGTTGTCACCTCCAGGGTCATCGTCACCCTCTGCCTGGCCGAGTCCCCGGTCTGGCCCTGATCAAAGATTCTGACTAATGCAACTTTATACCTTTTAGTACCTTTGATTGGATTTGCTGGGCCTATTGCCTTAACGTGGCTTCCGGCAGCAAGAAGGGTCATCCCCCAACCCGTCTTCGAGGTCTTCTCCCCCAGAGACCTCTGGCTGCCCAGAGTGCCCTGTCCCCTCAGGGTGGCTCTTTCGGGCGAGGGGTGAGATCGCACCCCCCGGCATTTCACCCCCGCCCGCTCTCTCGAACCGAGGTGGGCTCGATTCATGGTCGTGGTCGGTGGGGAGTGGGCCCGCCAGCAGCCACTCCATGAGGTGCTTCACGACGTCGGCGCCGCTCATCGCGAACTCCACCAACGGCTGATCGTTGACGGCGGGCTGTCGGGCACCGCCATGGCGCGCGTCCGGTCGGTTCGCCGGGCGCGGACCACCGAGGCATTCACGTCGGCTCTCCTGGTCTGCCCTCGGCCAGGTAGGCCAACCGGCGCAGGCTCTCTCGGTTGCGTGGCCCGATGGCCAGTTGCCGCAGTGGTTTCGGGATCAGGGTCCCCGGGCCGGACACGGCATCCTCGCGGATGCCGATCAGGGTGCCGCTCTGCCACGGCTGGAGGGTGAGGTGAACCGTGGCCTCGCCCACGGGCCACCCGCGGGCCTGCAACGTCAAAGACTTCAACTCGGTCGCCTCAAGCACCTCGGTGGTGTCGTTGAGCAGCACCGGCCAGGTACCGAAGGAGTGATGGATCCGCTGGCCCACCTGCGGCCAGTCGGGCTCCACCGCGCGGACCCGGCAGGCCCCGACGACCCACGTCGTGTAGGCCCAGCCGTCGGCGAGCACCGACCACACCTGCCCGGGCGAGGCCGAGGTCTGTCTCGTGATGGTCGCCGCGTCGACTGCGCTGGTCACAGCGTTCTCCCGTGGTCGGTGGTCAGGTCACGACAGGACGGCATCGATCGTCTTCTTCAACGCGCCGGGTTGGGTGGGCTCGCCGGGCGCCTTCTTCCGCAACTCAAGCAGCTCCTGGCCCAACTGCTGAAGCTGCTTGCGGCCCAGCCCGTCTCGGCCTTTCGGGAACCAGTCCTTCTCCTCCTCGTCCATGTGGTGGGTGACGTTCTCGATGTAGGTGTGGACGGTGAGCAGCTCGATCATCTGCTCGACCAGGCGGCCCTTACGGGCATCGGTCGTGCCCGATTTCTGGAACTCACGAACCACGGCACGGATCTGCTGGTGCTCATCCCGGAGCACCACAAAGGAATCGGTCGAGATGGTGGTCATTGGCGCTCCTTGCGTCGGTGAATATTGACTCCACATACCCGCCGACGGTCGCCATTGGTCGACCGCCACCTCGCTGTCAGGCCTAACGGAACCCATGAAGGACACTGAGCTATCACCGCACCTGGCTAGAAGCGGTCCCAGACCCGGTGTGCAGCGAGCAGGTCGGCCACGGCGGACACCACGGCGTTCGGGTCATCATCGATCACGGTGCCGCGTGCGTCCCGTGCGGTAGCTGCACCCGGTAGCGCGTGGGTTCCTGCCTCACCGATAGCGGCGATGACCTTGCAGTGACGCCACATCTCACCGAGCAGCACGGTGATCCGTGGGTCCACGCTTCCCGCGGCGCTGTCGGGACCCGAATTCGCGGTGGGCTCGCCGGCACGCGCGTCGAGGCCGGGTACGGCATCCTCGGCGGGTGAGCCACCCAGCATGACGATCGCGTCGAACTCGAACGACCGTGCGGTCGCGTACGTTCTCGCGACCGTCAGCTCGCCCATCGTGCCACCGTGCGGACCGACCAGGAATGGCACCATCTTCGCCTCAGCGATCGCACCGATCAGGGCAGCGGCCACCTCGGTGTCGCTCGTGTCGTCGATCACCACGCCGACTTTTCGGCCGTCGACCGGGAACGTGTCGCCGAGCTGCGACAACGCCTGGCTGGGCGCGCTCTCTGCGACCTCGATGCTCGCCTGAGGCGCGGGCAGACCGAGGCTGCGGGCCACCGCGGTACACAGGTCGGCGTCGATGTTGGCCAGCGCCTGCAGCTGCCGTTCGCGCACCGCCTGCTCGTAGCACTTGCCGAGCTCGAAGGAGTACGCCGCCGTGATGTGCTGGCGTTCCACCGGGGTCATGGAGCGGTAGAACAACCGGGCCTGCGAGAAGTGGTCGTCGAACGAGCGGGCTGCGGCCCGGACCTTCGCCCCCTCGGCGACGGGAGCAGGCACGTCGACGAACGCCCCGTCGGCCTCGCCGGCGGTGAACGGACACCCGCCGTCGAGGCTGTTGGGGCGATAGGGCGCGACCCCGGTGTGCACCGCGTGCTGGTGGAAGCCGTCGCGCAGCATGTCGTTGACCGGCGCGTGCGGCCGGTTGATCGGGATCTGGTGGAAGTTCGGGCCGCCCAGCCGGGTGATCTGGGTGTCGATGTAGGAGAAGAGCCGGGCCTGCAGCAGCGGGTCGTTGGTCACCTCGATGCCGGGCACGAGGTTGCCGAGGTGGAAGGCCACCTGCTCGGTCTCGGCGAAGTAGTTGCTCGGGTTCGCGGTCAGGGTCATCAGGCCAACCGGCTGAACGGGGGCCAGCTCTTCGGGAACGAACTTGGTCGGGTCGAGCAGGTCGATGCCCTCGAACATCTGGTCGGGCTCGTCGGGGAAGGTCTGGATGCCGAGCTCCCACGACGGGAAGAAGCCCCCCTCGATGGCGTCGGCGAGGTCGCGGCGGTGGAAGTCGGGGTCGCCGCCGGCCGCCAGCTGCGCCTCCTCCCAGACCAAAGAGCTGACTCCCGCCCGGGGCTTCCAGTGGAACTTCACCAGGGTGGTGGTGCCTTCGGCGTCGACGAGCCGGAAGGTATGCACCCCGAAGCCCTCCATCATCCGGAAGGACAACGGGATCCCCCGGTCAGACATGTTCCACAACGTGTGGTGCTGGGCCTCGGTGTGCAGCGAGACGAAGTCCCAGAAGGTGTCGTGGGCCGACTGCGCCTGCGGGATCTCGCGGTCGGGATGCGGCTTGCCGGCGTGGACGATGTCGGGGAACTTGATGCCGTCCTGGATGAAGAACACGGGCATGTTGTTGCCAACCAGGTCCCAGGTGCCTTCGTCGCTGTAGAACTTCACCGCGAAACCTCGGGTGTCGCGCACCGTGTCGGCGGACCCCCGCGAGCCGAGCACCGTGGAGAAGCGGGTGAACACCGGGGTCTCGACATCCTTGCCGAAGAGCTCCGCCCGGCAGACCGACGTGGCGGTTCCGTAGCCGCGGAACACCCCGTGGGCGCCGGTCCCCCGAGCGTGCACGACGCGCTCGGGGATGCGCTCGTGGTCGAAGTGGGTGATCTTCTCGCGCAGGTGATGGTCCTGCAGCAGCGTGGGCCCGCGCTCGCCTGCCTTCAGGGAGTGGTCGGTGTCCTTCAGGCGCAGACCCTGCGCCGTCGTCAGGAACGCACCCGACTGGGCTCGTGCCGTGGCCGGAGCGCCCGTTGCCTTGCCGGTCGCGGTGACAACCTCGGGGGCCGCCTGGTCGGGCTGCGGCTCCAACGGCTCATGCGCCGTGGTGGGCTCTTCGACTGACGGTGGCGTGCGGGGCTCGTCCATGATGTCTCCTCGGTACGTGCGAATGCTTGGTGCTTACCCGCCGACGGCGCGCCAACCAACATCGACGAGACTGTGGTCATGATCTCCGTGTGGACGATCGGGCACTGGACCCGCCCGGAGCCGATCTTCTTGCAGCTGCTGGCCGCTCAGCAGATCAACCTCGTCGCCGACATCCGGGCGCACCCCGGCTCACGCAGCAGCCCGCAGTACGGACGCGACGTGATGCCGGGCTGGCTGGAGCCGGCCGGGATCGGCTATGCCCACCTCGAACAGCTCGGCGGGCGCCGTCGGAAGCAGCCGGATGCCGGAGAGTGCAACGAGGGCTGGAAGAACGCGAGCTTTCGGAACTATGCCGACTACACCCGCACCCCGACCTACGAGCAGGGGCTCGAACGGCTCGCTGCCCTGGCTGCTACCTCCCGAGTCGTGCTCATGTGCGCCGAGCCCACGCCGTGGCGCTGCCACCGGCTGCCGGTGGCCAACACGCTGCTGGCGCGTGGGTGGAGCGTCGAGCACATCATCGGCGAAGGCCAGCCGACCCCGCACCGTCTGGGACAGTGGGGCGCCACCCCGTCGGTCGACGCCGAGCGACAGGTGACCTACCCCGCGCAGGGTTGAGCGGCGCTGCGGGGGTGGCTGGGGGGACTCGTCTGCGACGGGTCTGACGAACTGGTCACCGTGCTTCTCCTCGTGTTCACGGCACTCGACGGCGACCCGACTGCGAACTGAGCTGACGTGGTGTCAGTCCCCACCCAGGACATGGTGCGCACGTCTGCGTTTGTCGGCACAGGAAAGTCACAAGCACAGCACAATCCGCCCCCAGTCTCCCGGGGTGTGGTTGACGTGTACGACGAGTCAAGGGAAGAGAAGGAGACCCACGGTGGAACGCTCGGCGAACACGATCGACAGACCCGGCACGGCAGCCGGATGCCACAGGGAAGTAGCGCTCGGTGGGGGCCCGGAGACCTCCGCGTTCGAACGCGACTGCGCAGCCCTCGACCTGACCGACGCAGCCCAGGCCACGACTCGGGCCGACATCTGCCGCCGTAGAGGCGACCTCACGAACAGCCGTCGGTTCGACCGCATCTCGCGCGAGCTGTACGCCCGCGCCGACGCTCACTGCCGCCGAACCGGTCACGCCCGGCTGGGGTAGGCAGAGCTCAACTGCTGTCGACCGACGGCACCGCGGTCAGCTGCGGTCGCCAGGCGGTCGTTGCCGCCCCCAGCGCCTCCAGCGGTCGCGCACGGCCTCTCCGTCGGGCTGCGGCTCGAACACGTTGCCGGGAGTGGGCGCTACGTGCGACCCAGTGAGCCCGCCGAGTCGCATCAGGGGCGGAACCAAGACGTCGAAGACGCCGGGCAGAAATCTGAACCCGGCCACGACGATGCCGTTCGCGATACCGACGGAGCGCTCACGTCGCGGATGCTGCAGGGCTGCGACGGCGGCAGCCGCGACCTTCTCGGGCGGGTCCACGGGTGGTGGTGGGCGCCCGTGCCGGCTCAGGTAGGTGCCGGCTTGAGAGTAGACGGGCGTGTCGACACCGCCGGGGGAGACCAGACTGATGCGGATGCCGGGGGTGGCGCGGGCCTCGATCTGCAGCGTGCGCACCAGGCCGTGCACGCCCCACTTGGCCGTGACGTAGCTGGTCATGTAGGGCGTCGCGATCTTGCCCAGCAGTGAACCGATGACCACGAGGCTGCCGCGCTCGCCCTGCGCGCGAAAAATGCTGAGGGTGCTGCGGGCCACGTTCGCGGTGCCCAGCAACGTGGTGGCGATCGCCTGGTCGAACACCTCGGCTGGAACCTGCTCGAAACGGCCGTAGGCGAGGGCGGCGGCCGAGTGGATCACCCCGTGCAGCGGCCCGTCCGCGGTCGCCTGCTCGAACGCTCCCGCGACGGCGGCGGCATCCGACACGTCGGCGACGACGATCTGCGCGCTGCCACCGAGCCGGGCGCAGTCGCGAGCGACCTCGGTCAACGCCGCCTGCGAGCGAGACACGAGCACGAGTGATGCACCGGTAGCGGCCAGGGCCAGGGCGCTGGCCCGGCCGATGCCGCTCGACGCCCCGGTCACGAGCACCTTCCGCGGGTTCGTCATGACGCGATCCTCGCCCGGTCGGGTTCGAGGCCGTGCTGCACGCCCCAGAGCACGGCCTGGCTCCGACTGGTCACGTTCATCCGGCGGTACGCCGTACGGATGTAGGACTTCACCGAGTTGATGCTGAGGTAGGTCAGGTCGGCGATCGCCTGGTTCGACAGGCCTTGCGTGATCAGGGCGATGATCTCACTCTCGCGCGGGGTCAGGCCCTCACGGCGGCCCGGCCACTCGGATGAGCCGCGGTGTTCGCGCTGAGTTGGCGTGAGCTCCAGGGGGGTGCCCCGGTGGATCCGTTCGAGACCGTCGACGAGCTGCTGCGCCCCAAGACCTTTGGACAGCACGCCGGCCGCCCGGTGACGACCCCCGTGGTCCAGCTCGGAACCGGAGCCCCAGCCGTAGACCACGACCTTGCCGACCGTGCGTTGAGACATCAGCTCGTCGACCGCGTGCTGCTCGCTCTGCGCCCGACCGTGCGGGTCGTAGAGGGCGATGTCGACCGGTCTCGACACCGGCATCCGCGCATTGAGCTCGACGACGGTGATGCGATCGCGGTAGGGGCTGAACATCTGGGCCAGACCGCGCAGCACCAGCTCGTAGTCGTTGACCAGCGCCACGCGAAGCGGAGCCGTGGTGACGGGGGGTCTGGTGGTCATGGGGCGGTGCTCCTTCGGGGCGAGGGCGGCGTCGAGACGGTGCTCGCCGGTGGTGACCGCGAGCCGGCCCCGGCGTTGAGGCTCACGACTACCGCTCGGTAGTACCCGCAGGCTTGATGGTTCAACCGGGATCCGGGTCACAGTGGGCATAAGGGCGCCCAGCCCAACGGTCACGACCGAAGGCCGAGCCACCCTTGCGGGTGGAGGCAGCACGCCTGCTGCCGACATAGGGTCGTCTGATGAGAGCTCTCACCTGGCACGGCATCGAGGATGTGCGTATCGACGACGTCCCCGACCCTCGCATCGAACACCCGACCGACGCCGTCGTGCGCGTCACCTCCACGGCGATCTGTGGCTCTGACCTGCATCTCTACCGGGTGCTGGCCCCGTACCTGAGCCGGGGTGACGTGCTCGGGCACGAGTTCATGGGGATCATCGAGCAGGTCGGGTCGGCCGTGACGAACCTCGCGGTCGGAGACCGGGTCGTGGTGCCGTTCAACATCTCCTGCGGCCACTGCTGGATGTGCGATCGCGGGCTCTTCGCCCAGTGCGAGACGACTCAGAACGTCGAGCAGAACAAGGGGGCCGACCTCTTCGGCTACACCAGCCTCTACGGCTCGGTACCCGGCGGTCAGGCCGAGCTGGTTCGCGTGCCGCACGCCGACTTCGGGCCGATCAAGCTGCCGGCCGAGATGCCCGACGACCGCTTTCTCTACCTCTCCGACATCCTGCCCACCGCCTGGCAGGGGCTGCAGTATGCCGCTGTGCCAGAGGGCGGTTCGCTGGCTGTGCTCGGACTCGGCCCGGTGGGGCAGCTCGCCGTGCGGGCGGCTCTGCACCAGGGTGTCGAACGTGTCTTTGCCGTCGACCTGGTGCCTGAACGGCTCGCGCTCGCCGAGCAGAGCGGTGCCCATGTCGTTGACCTCAGCGCGGTCGACGACGTGGCCGCGACCCTGCGTGAGCTGACCGAGGGCCGCGGCCCCGACTCGGTTCTCGAAGCGGTCGGGATGGAGGCGCACGGCAACCCGGCGGCCGAGACGGCCATCACCGCAGCCTCACACCTGCCCGGGCCCCTGGCGCGGGCGGCCATCGAGCGCGTCGGGATCGACCGTCTCTCGGCCGTCACCACCGCCATCTCTGCAGTGCGCCGCGGAGGGACCGTCTCGATCAGCGGGGTGTACGGAGGCATGGCCGACCCGCTGCCCATGATGGAGATGTTCGACAAGGGGCTGCAGATCCGAATGGGGCAGTGCCACGTACGCCAGTGGACCGACGAGCTGCTCGCCATCGCCTCCCAGCCCGATGACGTGCTCGGACTCGAGACGCTGGCCACCCATCACGTGCCCCTCGAGCAGGCTCCCGAGATGTACGCCACGTTCCAGCAGAAGGAGGACGGCTGTCTCAAGGTCGTCCTCACCCCCTGACGCGGTGAAGGCGCGGTGACCGATCGGTGATCGGCTACTACGTGCACCACCACGGCTCGGGCCACCTGACCCGAGCGCGCCTGCTGGCGGCGCGCCTCGGTGAGCCGGTGACGGGGCTCAGCTCTCTGCCTCGCCCCGACGACTGGGCGGGGGAGTGGGCCCAGCTGGCGCACGACGCGAAGCCGAAGCCGGCCACCGCCGGCGATGTGACCGCCGGCGGGGTGCTGCACTGGGCGCCCACCGGTCACGACGGCTTCACGGCCCGGATGACCGCCATCTCGAGCTGGGTGGAGCGGGCACGACCGAGGCTGGTCGTGGTCGACGTGTCGGTGGAGGTGACCCTGCTCGTACGGCTGCTGGGCGTGCCGGTTGTCGTGGTGGCCATGCGTGGCGACCGCACCGACCGGGCCCACACTCTCGCCTACGACGCCGCAGAGGCGCTCATCGCGTTGTGGCCGGCGGCGCTGGCCAGCCGGAGCTGGCCGGCGAGATGGATCGACAAGACATGCCACACGGGTGGGTTCTCGCGGCTGGACGATGTGGCCCGTGACACGGAACCAGTAGCGGCCCAGGCGGGTTCGGTGTTGTTGCTCTGGGGCCGCGGTGGGGTCGGCACCGGGCCGAGCCTCGAACGGGCGGCGGCCGCCTCTGGCCCGCAGTGGTCGTGGCGACGCCCCCACCCGCGCGCGGATGCTGCGACCATATGGTCAGAGCTGACCCGCGCCGAGGTCGTGGTCACGCATGCCGGCCAGAACGCGGTGGCCGAGGTGGCGGCGAGCCGGCGCCCGTCGGTGGTCGTCGCCGAGACGCGCCCGTTCGACGAGCAGCAGGAGACCGCCGGGGTCATCGACACCAGCGGAATCGCGGTCGGCCTCTCGACCTGGCCGGCTGACGACGCCTGGCCCGGCCTGCTGACGCAGGCCCGGAGCCGCGGTGGCGACCGCTGGCGGGAGTGGTCTGACCTCGACGGGGTCGAGCGCGCGGTGGGTCTGCTCGAGCGGGTCGGGACCCGGTCGTGAGCGGTATCGACACGGTCACCGCCGGTCGAGGCCGTACCGGGAGGATCGCCGTGGTGACGATCGTCGCGGGGGCCACCGTCACCTACGGGCCCACCTGGCCGCGCTTGCCCGCTCGGCGCGCCGACCCGATCTGCATGTGGTGGTCGCCATGGGCGACCCCGAGGTCGCGCCGCTGGTGGAGGGCGGCCCGTTGGCCCGGGACGGCGTCGACGTCGTCACCCGCGAGCTCGAGACACCCGTCGACGGAGAGCTGCCGCTCGCTGCCGCCCGCAACGTCGGGGCCGACGAAGCCATCGGCCGGGGGTGTGACCTGATCGTCTTTCTCGATGTCGACTGTCTCGTCTCGGTGGACGCCCTGGGCCGCTACGAGTGGGCCTGGCGACGTACGCGGGGCCGGCGCCGAAGGCCGGTGCTGTTGAGCGGGGCGGTGTCCTACCTCCCGCCCCTATCGCCGGGCCAGGTCGCGTACCCGGCAGCCGGTCTCGCGTCACTGGCTCGGCCGCACGCTGCCCGGCCGTCGCCAGGGCCGGGTCGGTTGGTCAGGGCCGACGACCTGCGGCTGTTCTGGTCGTTGTCGTTCGCGGTGGCGGCTCGGCACTGGGACGACATCGGCGGGTTCGCCACCGGTTACCGCGGTTACGGGGGAGAGGACACCGACTTCGCGATGCGGGTGGCAGCCGTGGGCGGCGAGCTGTACTGGGTCGGCGGCGCAGATGCGTTCCACCAGCACCACGAGGTGGAGAGCCCGCCCGTGCGTCATCGTGTCTCGATCGTCAGGAACGCCAACTACTTTCGCGAACGATGGGGCTGGTTCCCGATGGAGGGATGGCTAGGCGCCTTCGAGCGGCTCGGCCTCGCGAAGCGCGACCCGGTCACGCACCGCTGGGTCGTGCTCCAGGTTGACGAGCCGGCGGTAGTGGCCGACGTACTCGTCGATCATCCGGTCGACTGACAGGCGGGCGACCGCCTCGCGCCGCACGATCCTGCGGTCGATGCGCTCAGCGGTCGGCACCGCCTGCGCCATCGCTGCGACGTCACCGGGCGGCACGAGGATGCCCGACCCGGACCCACCGATGACCTCCCGGATGCCGCCACGGTCGAACGCGATGACCGGCGTTCCGCACGAGAGGGACTCGGCCACGGTGAGGCCGAACGGCTCGTCCCACTCGGGTGTCGCGAGCACGGCAGCGGCACGGCCGACGAGACGCGCCAGCTCGCGCTGACCGAGGTGACCGGCGTAGGTGATGTCGTCACCGAGCTGCGGCACAATTTGCCTCCGTACGTAGTCACCGTCGGAGAGGGGACCGGCAATCACGAGCCGGCGCGAGGCCGCTCGCGCCGCGAGGATGGCCAGGTGCGGCGCCTTCTCGGGCACCAGCCGCCCTGACCAGACCAGGTCCGGGCCGCCCGGCCCCCGGCGCCACAGGCCGGTGTCGACGCCGTTGAGCACGACGGCCGGACGGTCGGGCAACACGGTCCACGCGCGTGACACGTGGTGGCTGACGGCGGTGAAGCTCGCACCGATGCCACCGGTCGCAGCCAGGGCCGACTCCATCCAGACCGTCGGCGGAATGTGCAGGGTGGCGAGCACCGGCACCGGTACCGACGGTGCCAGCGCAACGGGCAGGTGGTGAACCGCATGCAGGTGCACCACGTCGAACCGCCTGGCTGCCTCACCGTGAACGAGACGCAGCATGAGCCGCTGGTAGGCGTGATGTTCGAGCATCGCCTCGAAGTGCGGCATCGACACGTCCTGGGTGGCGGCCAGGCTCGGGGTCCACCCCGACTCGAGCTCGTCGCCCGGGGCGACACCGGTGCTGCCGACCCTGGCGAAGAGGCTGACGTCGTGCCCACGCTCGGCCAGGCCGGCCGCCAGTTCGTGTACGTGGCACTCGAGCCCACCGGCGAACGGCTCCCGCACGGGGTAGCGGTACGGGCCGACCAGGGCGATCCGCAACCGACGGGGCCGGGGACGGTCGTCGGCCGTGGCGACGTGGATCCGACTCTGGGGTCGGGGCTCCTTCAGCGTCATGAGGGTGCGCCGGTGGCTGCGATGCCACCCACCGTGGTCGCGCGGGCGAGGTGATGCAGGTAGCGCCCGAAACCGCCTGGGGTCCGGTCGCTCCGACGACCAGAGGTGAGCACGCGAGTCGTGTCGGTGGCACGCCAGGGAACGCCCGCGTCGCGCAGGGCCCGCACCAGGGTGACGTCTTCGTGCTCGCGCACCGACCGGTAGCCGCCCACCGTGAGGTAGGCGCCGAGGGTGAAGCCGAGGTTGGCACCGTGCACGTGCGGGTGGGACTCGCCGAGGTCGTGTCGAGCCCACCACTCAGCGAGCACTGCCGCGGCCAGGTCGTCGGCATCCGGAACGACCGTGCCGACCACGAGCTGGATGCCGGCCGCCGCCAGAGCGACCTGAGCAGTGAGCCAGTGCGGGGGCACCAGCGTGTCGGCGTCGGTGTTCGCCACCCACGTCGTGTGGCGAGACCGGCGAGGGGTGCGCCTGGCCACGTCGTCGAGGCCGTGCCGACGAGCCGCACCGGCCGAACAGGAGTCGATCGTCAGGCCCCTGATACTCGGGCGCTGGCGTACGAGTTCCTCCGACCGATCGGTGCAGCCGTCGAGCACGACGCAGACCGAGATCTCGATATCGGGTTGCTCGGCCTGCAGGAGCGACCCGGCCACCTCGATGGAGTCGAGGCATCTCGGCAGGAGCGCCTCCTCGTTGCGGGCCGGCACCACGACGTGCACCACGTCGATCTTCGTCGCCGACGGAGTCACCCGCCCTCGCTCTCGGTCGGTCGGTAGGCCCCGGGGTGGGCATGCACCTCCAGGAGGAAGTCGCGCTCGCGGTGAACGACCAGGGGGTCCTGCTCGGAAGCCGCCCTCCAGAGGTCGTGCACCCGATCGCCGTCGAGCGGCCAGCCGACGATGGGATGCCGCCAGTGACAGAGAACGACGTGGCCGTGGGGGGAGAGGCTGTCTCGGACCCGGTCCTGCAGGCCCTCGAGCTCGAGCGGGCTGAGGAAGTAGCCGACCTCGGAGATCACCACGAGATCGAACGTCCCCGCCGGCCAGTCGTGTGGCACGACAGCGGTTTCGACCTGCGTGTGTGGCACGTCGCGCAACCGGTGCCGGGCCCGCTCGACCGCGACGTCACTGCGGTCGAGGGCCACGAGGTCGTCACAACGCGCGGAGAGGTCGTGGGCGAGCAGGCCGACAGAACACCCGACTTCGAGCACCCTGTCGTAGTGCTCATCGGGGAGGGCGGCCAGGGTCACCTGCCGCTTGCGTCGCTCGAACCACGAGGTCACCACCGACCAGGGATCGTCGTGGTCGCGGTGGAGGTCGTCGAAGGCCGAGTCGAGGTCCTCAGCGTCAGGCTCGAGCCCCGGCTGCACGAAGACCTCGCGGTCGCGGTGGAAGTGGGCCAGCATGTCGGCGGTGAGCAGCACCTCGTCGCCGGCCGCCTCCGAGAGTGCCTTCACCTGGCTGGTGTGCTGGGCCAGGGCTGACTCCTTGGCCGAACGTGCAACGTCGTCGAGCGAGAGGCCGCGCATAGCGGCCCAGGGGGCCTCGTCGGGAGTCGCCCAGTGCCACAGCCAGATCGGGTACTCCAGCCGGCGGGCGTCGGTGCGCTCGGCGGCGATGGCGGCGGCCTGCCCGGCCGCCGCGTGGTCAGGGTGCCGGTCGCCTCGCCAGGGTGAGACGAGCAGGGTCTTCCAGCCGTCCTCACCGATGACGTCAACGAGGGTGGAGACGGCTTCGGTGAGGGACTCGCCGAGGCGACCGTCACCGAGGTCGGTGAAGATGACCGACGACGACGGGCTCAGCCGATGCACGGCCGCTCGCGTCTCGCGCCGTCGCAGCACGGCGAGCTGCTCAGCCGTCGTCGACGGTGAGTGCGGGTGCGACGCCTCTCCGTCGGTGAACACCACCACGTCCATTCGTAGACCCGCGGCCGTCGCGGCCGCGATCAGGCCACCGGCGCCGAGCGTCTCGTCGTCAGGGTGGGCCGCCACGACCACCACCCGCTCGATCCGGCCACCGTCGAGCAGAGTCAGAGCAGGAACAGCCTCCCACCGGGTGTCATCGACCCACTCCTGCTCGGCGGTACCCGTCTCGGAGTGCAGGAAGGCCGGGCCCTTGTTCACCACGGGCTGGCGTCGTGGGGGCCGGTGACGAGCGCGCGACCGAGAGCGGCCTGGTCTCGTTCGGCGTGGTCCTGCCGCACGTACAGGCGCAGGTCGGCGACTCGCGCGGCGTGTTCCTCCTCGAGGGCGAGCGGCGCCGGCCCGAGGGCGTGGTCGCTGCGCCACAGCACGGTCTCCGCTGTTTCAGCCACCACGCGACGACAGCGCAGGGCGGCGACTGCGGCTGCGGCGGGGTCGGCCACCCCGCGGTCGGCGAGGTCGGCCGCGTCGGCGAGCAGCAGGCGAGCACCGGTAAGACTGGCGTCGATCGCACCCAGGTGGCTCTGGCCGATCTGGTCGAGCTGACGGCGGCGGGCCTGGTCGAACACCCGTCGGGCAATGGCGACCGTTGCACCGAACCAGATCGCGGCCACGCCGATGCCGCCCCAGGCGAAGCCGGGGCGCTCCAGGTACCACCCGGGGTCACCCACCGGCACTGCCGGAACATCGGTGAATGAGACCGGCACGCTGGGTACCTCACGCAGCCCGCGCGCGACCCAACCGGCCGCGTCGTCGACCTCGACGCCGGCATGGCCGAGGTCGACCGCGTAGAGACCCCGGCGATCCTCGTCGACCCATGCGGTGACGAGCGCATGACTGAGCGAGCCGGCGAGGGAGCACCACGGCTTCCGACCCGACAACACGACCCGGTCACCCTGCCGCCCGGCGACGAGCCGCATGCCCGCACCCTCGGCGGCGAAGACGCCCCAGGTGCCCTGACCCATATCGGCAAGGTCAACGGCATCCGACGTGGGCCGCTGCGCTGCCTGCGCCTCAGCGAGGATGGCCGTCGCGTCGAGGTGCGGCTCGAGCATCCGGGCCAGCGAGAGGTCGATCGACCCGAGCGTGGCCAGTGACTCCCACAAGGTGCGGGTCGCGCCCTGGCCCGGGAGCGGGAAGAGGTCAGAGTGGTCGACAGGCAGGACGAAGCACTTCTCGCGGTCGCCGATCGCGCCGGCGGCCTGACCGGCAAGGTCTTCGAGGTGCTGCCGGTGCGCCGGGTTGGCCTGCGCCAGCAGCACCGGACGGGTGTGGGGCATGGTCTCACCGTAGGGAGCCGATCTCGCCGACGTCACCCCCCTAGGGGTGAGTAGGTTGAGGGGGTGACGACGGATCGTGCGCCGCTGCGGGTGGCCCTGGTCGACGACTACGAGGTCGTGGTGCGAGGCCTGGCACGCATGTTCGACTCCTACCGCGACCGCATCGAGCTCGTCGAGATCGATGCCCGGCTGCCGGTCTCGCAGCCGGTCGACATCGTGCTCTTCGACACGTTCGGGGAGGCTCGCGGAGATGCCGAGGCCATCAACGAGATCTTGAGCACGGGCCGGGTCGGCAAGGTCGTCGTCTACGGCTGGGAGGAGGAGCCCGAGCTGATCGAGCGCACCATGGCCCGCGGCGCTTCCGGCTTCGTCTCGAAGGGGCTGTCGGCAGCGCAGCTGGTCACTGCCCTCGAGGCCGCCCACCGCCTCGAACGCAGCGTTGCCGTACCACCGCACGAGCCGGTGGCCGACCCTGGCGACTGGCCAGGCAGGGCTGAAGGGCTGACCGCTCGCGAGGCCGAGGTCGTGGCGCTGATCACCCAGGGCCTGGCGAACCTCACCATCGCCGAGCACACCTTCCTCAGCATCAACTCCGTCAAGTCGTATATTCGCGCCGCCTACCGGAAGATGGGCGTGACCACTCGGTCGCAGGCGGTGCTGTGGGGGGTGCGGCACGGCTTCCTCCCGGACTCGGTGCGTGACACCCAGCCGCGAACCCGTTGATCCTCCAGCGAGAACGAGGAGGGGGGTGAGGGTACGAAGAGGCGGGCGAGCATCCGTCGCCCCGCAGGATGGGAGAACGAATGGCGAACGCGCTGGGCGAGACTCGTGGCGCCCTCCATGACACGCACCGGCGACCCGGTCGGATGGTCGGCGGGCTGACGAACCAGCCGGTTCGGGTGCTTTCTGTACCCAGCGGGCACAACTACCCGCTGCGGTTGCGGGCGGTGGCCGGGGCCTACGGCGACAGCGACAGCGAGGCAGCCGTGACGCACCTGCCCGATCCGCTCGTGCCCGGGGCGGACCATGACCAGTGGTGGCCACCGCCGGCGTTGGACACCGCGTGGTTGAGACAGCACGAGGGCACGCTCGACGTGGTGCACCTGCACTTCGGCTTCGACCACCAGACCCCGCAAGGCCTGCAGGCGTGGACCACCGAGCTGCGACGCCAGCAGGTGCCGCTCGTTCTCACCGTGCACGACCTCGTGAACCCGCACTTCGTCGACCAGCGGGAGCACCTCGCTCGGCTCGACGCGCTGGTTCCGGCCGCCTCGTCGGTGCTGACCCTGACCAACGGTGTGGCGAGGCAGATCACGGCGCGATGGAACGTACCCGTCACCGTGACCCCCCATCCGCACGTCGCCCCTGCACACCTCATCGGGGCGGCACGAGATCGACCGCTCTCACCCTGGGTCGTCGGACTTCACCTGAAGGGCCTGCGGGCCAACATCGCCGCCCGGCCGATGGTGACCGCTACCGTCGAGGCGGTCGGTCAGCTTCCGGATGCCGTGCTTCGCGTCGACGTCAACGCAGAGGTCTGGCGCCCGTCGCACCCGAGGCACGACCGCGCGCTGACCCGCACCCTGCTCGAGCTCGAAGCGGCCGGTCGGCTCGACCTGCGGGTGCACGAGACCTTCACCGACGACGAGCTGTTCGACTACCTCAGGTCGATCGACGTATCGCTGCTGCCCTACGCCTTCGGCACCCACTCGGGCTGGGTCGAGGCCTGTCACGACGTCGGCGCCGCGGTGGTGGCACCCCGTACCGGGTTCTGGGTCGAGCAGCAGCCGATGTCGACGTTCGGCTGGCCCGTCGGCGGCCCACCCGACCTCGACGAGCTGGGTGACGCGCTCCGGCGCACGCATCGGGCCGCACCCCAGCGGGGCGCTGACCGCACCGACCGGGTCGCGGAGCAGGCCCGGGTCAGCTCGTTCCACGACGAGCTGTACCTCAACCTCGTCGCGTCGTCGCGCTCGCGGATGGCGTCATGACGGTGGCGTACGTCGTGGCCGGGCCCGAGCGCCACGGGGTCGTGCTGCACGGCCTGGGGCTGGCGCAGGCCTCACCGGGCCTCGCCTCGGCGCTCGTGCGCCTCCCCTCAGCGTCGTTGGACGACCCGGTCGGTCTCGGTCCCGACCGCTGGGGGTCGTACGAGAGGGTCATGGTGCAGGTGACCGACCGACTCTTCGGTGTCACCCCGCCGGCCGCCGTCGCCTACCTGTCGCAGGTCGCGCGCCGCACGAGTCTGGTGGCGTGCCTGCATGACCTACCGCATCCAACCGAGGGGGCTGACCGGTGTGCTCGCCGCAGGCAGGCCTACCGCGAGATCGCTGCCGTAGCAGACGTGGTCGTCGTCGCGAGTGAGCACGAGCGGATGCTGCTGAGCCAGTGCGGTGCCCCCGTCACGTCGGGTGCCGACGTCGTCGTCATCCCCTTACCGTTGGAACGGGTCGACAGGCCTGACGTGCCGCACGACCGCCAGCCGCGACTCGACGACATCGGGGTGCTCGGCTTTCTCTATCCCGGCAAGGGGATCGAGAACGTCATCGACGCGGCCGCGACCTTGCGTGACCGGGGGAAGTGCGTAGGGGTCACCAACTACGGGCCGGTGGCCGAAGGCCACCAGCAGTACGCCGACGAGCTCGAGGCCCGGGCCCGCCGCCAGGGCATCGACTTCACCATCGCTGGCTACCTCAGCGTCACCGACCTGACGCGCGCCCTCCGCAGCACGACGGTGCCGGTCGCCGCGCACCGGCACGTCTCGGCCTCGGGCTCCATCGGCACGTGGCTGAGCTCCGGGCGGCGCCCGGTCGTGGTCGACGGTGGGTGGTCGGCCGAGCTGGCGACGCGGATCCCGGGATCGCTGACCCTCACCGGCGACCTGGTCGGGGCCCTGGCTGCTGCCTTCGACGCACCGGCGACGACGTGGCTGACGGATGTGAGCCTCGGCCCCAGCTGGTCGGAGGCGGCCCTGCGTCACCACGACCTGCTCGAGCCGGCCGCGTGAGCTCGACACTGTCGCAACGCCGGTCCCGTCCGTTCCTGAGTGTGGTGGTGCCCAGCTTCGAGGGTGCTGAGCAGCTGGACCGCCTGCTGGCCGCTCTCGAGCTTCAGACGATGGGTCACGACCACTTCGAGGTGGTCATCGCCGACGACGGTTCTCCGCAACCCCCCGAGCCGGGCGGCCGCCCTTTTCGCGTTCGGGTGGTGGGTCAGGCCGACCTCGGCTTCCGGGCGGCCGCCGCCCGCAACCTGGGCGCGCAAGCAGCAGCCGGTGATGTCATCGTGTTTCTCGACCAGGACTGTGTGCCGTCGCCCCGCTACCTCGAGAGGGTGACGCAGCACACGAACGACGGGTGGAACCTGACAGTGGGTCGCCGTCGCCACGTCGACCTCAAGGGCTGGAACGGCATCCGCACCGCTTCGTGGCTCGCGGGCGACGGCCCCGCTCCCCGAGACCTGACTGACCCCCCGTGGCTGGTGGACGGCTACGCGCGCACCGACAACCTGCGTCGGCCCGACGCGCGCGCCTACCAGCTCGTCATCTCGGCAGCGCTCACGGTGAGCCGAGACCTCCATGAGCACCTGTCGGGGTTCGACGAGAGTTTCACCACCTACGGCGGGGAGGACTGGGACTACGGGCATCGGGCCATCGTCGCCGGAGCCGAACTGTGCCACCTGCCCGAAGCGGTCGTGTGGCACGACGGGCCTGACCTCGCAGACCGGGACCAGCTGGTCAGCACCAAGAACGCCGAGACCCTCGCCCTGGCCCGTCGACTGCCAGATCGCGACGTGCGGGGTGAGCACCTCTTCTGGAGCCAGCCCGACATCGTGGTTCGTCTCGACGCCCAGCACGCCGAGCCGGCCACGGTGGTCGCCAGCATCGAGTCGTTGCTGGCCGGCTCGGACGCCCATGTCTGGCTCGGAGGCGGGGCCGAGGGGGACCCGCTGTCGATCGAGGACCCGAGGGTGCACGTCGGCGCGCCCTCGGCAGCCATCCTGGGTCGCGCACGCTACGTGGTCGACTGCGCGCCGGTTCTGCTCGCGGGCACGACCCTACGACACCTCTGCCTCGAAGCACCGGTGCGCACCGAGCACCTCGCGCTGCGTACGACCAGGTCCCTGCACCGAGAAGGTCGCGGTCTATCGTTCCCACCGTGGCGGGCCTGGCCCGCTGGTGCGCAGGTGACGCGACTGCGCCGCGCCCCGCTGCTCGAACGGTACTGGCAGACCCGGCCGTAAGGGGTTCTCCGTCTCAGACGAGACGGTGGAGACGAGGGTGGGGGTCGGACCACCGCTCAGTCCGGGGGGTCAGCGGGCACCCCACCGTCGCGCTTTGACGACCACCCCGACCGATCCTTGCAGCACGACCGAGCCAGGTTCGTGCACCCACCGGTTGGCCCTCACCGCGCGGCCCACGCGCGGTAGCCGAGAGGAGGTCGGGGTCAGGGCGGAGGAGGTCGCAGCTGCTCTGGTCATGACCCCGTCGGTCTGCCAACGCACGCGGCGGGTCACCTCACCCTTCGGCGTGCTTCGGGTGATCGGGGCCGACCTGCTCGTTGTTGCGCTCCGCCGCCCGCCGCCCCAGAACAGTGAGGGCATGGACGGTTCGTGACGCGAGCCGCTCACCGGCCGTGCTGCCCTCGACGAGATGGCGACCACCCTGGTCGGGGCCGCTGGGCAGTAACCGGTTCGCCAGGCCCATCAGCCGTGTCGTGGTGCCGGGTGCGAGCCCCCGCACGCGGATGCCGACCCACGCCAACGGGGTCAGCACGACGATGGGCCGACCACCGAGCACGCCGTCGACGATCCGTCGTGCTGCTCTCGTGGCGTCGATCGACAGCAGAGGCAGCGAGGCAGCCGGCGCGAACCAGGCGTACTCGTGCTCGGCGTCGCCCCCGAACTCTGCCCGCTCCTGCGAACCGGTACGCATCAGGCCCGGCACCACCGTCGTGGCCGTGACGCCCGTGCCGGTCAGTGCGGCCGAGAGGCCGTCGGAGAAGCCGACCGCCCCGAACTTCGCAGTGGCGTAAGGCAGCAGATGCGGTGGTGAGACCATGCCGCCGATGGAGGTGATCGTGGCAATGCGGCCCCGACCGCGACGACGCATGGCCGGCAGTACTGTCATGGCCGCCTGCACCGGCCCCCACAGCATGGTGTCGATCGCTTCGTCGAAGTGCTCCACGGTGAGCGACTCCAACGGGGCCACCGAGATGACGCCCGCGACGGTGACCAGAACCTCGATGGCTCCGACCTGCTCTTCGAGCTCGTCGACCAGCTCCCGCACGCCGTGGCGGTCGCGCACGTCGCAGGTGCGCACCAGCACCGGCCCCCAACCCTCGAGCTGCGCTCGGGCTCGGTCGAGCTCATCCAGGTCGCGGGCGGCGACGACGACACGATGACCTCGCCCCAGCAGGTCCCGCGCGATAAGCAGACCCAGCCCTCGTGACCCGCCGAGCACCAGCGCGAGCGGCAGCTCAGATGATACGGGCGCGTCGCTCTGCTCGCTGGTGCTCATGACAGCGGTCGTACCCACTCGCCCTGGTCGACCCTCGCCGGGGCAGGGAACTGTCCTCGGCTGGGTAGGGACAAGAAATGAGTCGAGTCAGCCGAGTGCAACCCCGACACCGATCTGCACCTGGGCGGCGCCGGCAGGAGCCCCGTGCCAGCCAGCCGCCGTCAAGCAACTCTGTCTCGCCGAGCTTGGTGGTGGCGGCGGCCTGGGGCTGGAGAGTCCTCGTGGTGGCGGGCATCGTTACGGGGCTGGTGCTGTTGCTGAGCCGCCTCTACCTGCCGGTGCTGGCCCTGTTCTTCGCGGTGTTGCTGGCGGCTCTGCTGCACCCGCTCCTCGTGCTGCTTCGACGACTGAGGCTGGGTAGGGCCGTGGCCACGTGGCTGACGATCCTCATCGCTCTGTCGGTGCTGTGCGGGGTCGGCTGGTTCGTCGTACAGCGAGCGGCCACGAGCTACGCGGGTCTGCTCGGTCAGCTCGACGGTCTGGCCACCGATCTGAGAGGCTATGTGGGTCAGATCCCCGGCGCGGACTCGTTGCAGCTGGAGCAGCTCCAGCAGCGCGCGATCGCGTGGTTGCAGCAAAACACCTCGACCGTGGCGAGTGGTGCCCTCACCATCGGAACGGTGGCCGGTGAGATCGTCACCGGGCTGATCGTGATGCTCTTTCTGACCTTCTACTTCCTTGATGAGGGCGACCGCATCTGGAGCTGGATGGTGCGCCTGCTTCCCGAGAACACTCAGCCGAGTTTTCGAGGAGCCGGCTACCGGTCATGGCACGTCCTGTCGGGCTGGGTGGTGGGTACCGCGATCATCGCGCTCTTCCACGGAGTCGTCATCGGCCTCACCCTCGTGCTGCTGGGCGTGCCGCTGGCCGTGCCGCTGGCGGTGCTGGTGTTCATCGGCAGCTTCATCCCGATCGTCGGCGCGCTCGTGTTCGGCGGCCTCACCGTGCTGGTCACCCTGGCCACGCTCGGGGTGGCTCCGGCGCTGCTCGTGCTGGCCATCCTGCTCGTCGAGAACCAGATCGAGGCCCATCTGCTGCAACCGTTCGTCGTCGGCCGGGCGGTGAACCTGCACCCGGTCGCGATCGTGCTCGCGTTGACGGCGGGAGGGCTGGTTGGCGGTCTCTTCGGCGCGATCCTCATCATCCCGATCGTGGCCTGCCTGCACGCTGCGGCGAAGTACCTGACGGGCGTCGAGGACGTGAACGGGGAGCCCCGTCGGGGCGCCGAGGATCGGATGGCGCCGAAGCCTCCTCCCGACTTCGCACCGCTGCCGGTGTACGCCTCCGGCGGGCACGGTCGAACTGCTGATCACCCATCGGCGTGACCTGCGCGGTGTTGCCGGTCACGTCTCTTCGGGTAGGCACCTGTCAAGCGAGGAAATGGGAGGAGGCCTCACGTGGCCGAGCTGGTGGGTGATGAGGGGTATGAAGTCACGACGGAGGGTGCGGTACGGACCCCGGGCGACGCGGATGCCGTCCTGCCGGCCGACGCCAAGGCCTGGGCCAAGTACGAACACGAGGTGGCCGCCCTTGATCTGAGTGAGGCTGAGCAGCTGGCGGCCTGGGCGGCTGCCATGGCCGAGCAGGGGGATGCGACCGAGAGTCGGCGTCTGGCCGATAACTCGGCGCGGCTGCGTGCGAGCGCGGATCGACACCGTCGCGGGGCCGAGCAGCTGGAGAGAGAACCCGGACAGGACGCATGAACGTGTGACGTCCGACGTGGTTGGCCACTCGACTCATCAGCCTCCGAGGGTCTGGACGGTGGTAGGCGCGAGGCAGGGCTACGTCGTCGTCGTGAAGAACAGAGTTTCCGACGACGTCGCTCACTCGGCCAGGGTCGCCCGCAACGGTGCTCGCCCTGATGGGCCGGCGCCCGCGCGCGACGTGGGTGATCGGGCTCGAGTGCAATACTCGGAACGTGGTCGTGCCGTGCCACCCCTAGCGCCGACCGAGGAGATGGTTCCTGGTGCTGACGGACCCCAGCTTGGCGTGGCGGCTGGCCGAGATCGCTCGCGAGCTCGCGACGCAGAGTTCGCGAGAGCTCACGCTGCAGATGGTGGTCGACCGGGCGGTCGAGACGATCCCCGGCTGTGAGTTCGCGGGCGTCTCTGTCCGTCGGGGTCGCGGAGTCGTCGAGACTCTGGCCGCCACGGACCCGCTGGTCAAGATCGTGGACAGTCTGCAGTACGAGCTGCGCGAAGGGCCGGGCCTATCGGCGATCTGGGTTGACGAGACCTATGTGATCAGTGACATGACGACCGAGGCCCGTTGGCCACGGTGGGCCACCCGGGCGAGCCGGCTCGGCATCCGGAGCGTGCTGAGCCTGCGGCTCGCCACCCCTGCGGATGTCATCGGTGGTCTGAACCTCTACTCGTCGCAACTGAACTCCTACACCGAGAACTCGGTCGATGTGGCCCACATGTACGCCCTGCACGCCGCGACGGCGCTCGAGGTCAGCAGTGAGGTCGACGGTCTGCGTAGCGCACTCCAGAGCCGGCACACCATCGGGATCGCGCAAGGCATCTTGATGAAGCGCTACAACCTCGACGTCGACGGGTCGTTCGCCCTGCTCAAGCGGCTGTCCCAGGACGAGAACCGCAAGTTGCGTGACGTCGCAGCTCAGATTGTTCACAACGTGCAGACCCTATAGCTCCCCGGGCCCTATGCGTGGGGCCGCTGGGTGGCTCGGGTGACGACGCCTTCGGCGGCCGCGGTCAGGCTCTGACCCTCTCCGGCGGCATGGTCTCGCAAGGTGGTGTAGGCCTTGTCGATGGGCAGGCCCTGCTGGAAGGCGATCACGCCCTTGGCCTGCTCGACGATGGTTCTGCCCGCCAGGGCCTGCTCCGTGACCTCCCGCAGCTGAACGGCATCCATCTTCTGGTGTTGTACGAGCACGAGAGCCGCGAGATCGGCAAAAGCCTGTGCAGCGGCGAGGCACTCTCTACCGTGCGGGTCGCGGAACGGGCAGGCCTGGTCAGCAACGTAAAGGACGTTCAGGGCTCCCAGCGGTGTGTCATGCCACCTCAGCGGAAAGGCGTGCACCGAGACGTAGCCGGCGTCGACGATCGCCGGGCCGGCCGTCGGCCACCGCCTGGTGATGGCCGACGCGCTGTCGGCGTGAACCGGAGCGACGGTGTCGATCGCGTCGATGGAAGGTCCGTCGTGCTGCTGGGCCTGGTACAGCTCGAGTTCAGCAGCTCGGTGCGACGTCGCGGTGAGTACGTCGAGGCCACCGCCCTCGGTGCGGATGAGCAGCCCTACCGCCGCGGCGTTCAGCACCGTTTGGGCATCGTCGAGCAGGTCGGCCAGAATCTCCGCCGTGTCGTGGTCACGCACAAGCGAGGCCAGGGCCCGGGTGAAGGCCCGGATGGGCGAGCAGGTCATCAGGTGCTGCTCCCGTCTGGGTCTTCGGGGCGCGCGACGTGCGTGAAGTCGAGCTCGCGGCGCAGCACGGCTTCGGAGACCTCGAGCAGGCTGCTGGAGCTGGCAAAGGCGTGAGCTCGCAACAGGGCGATCGCGTCCTCCGACGGGATCTGGAGCTGGGCGATCACCATGCCGGTGGCCTGGTGCACCCGGGAGCGACTGGCCCACGGCCCCGACGTCTCGTTCACCAGCCACTGCGACTCGCGCAGCAGGGCCACCCCCACGGCGTCGGCCAGGAACTGGGCCACGTCGGTCTCGAGCTCACTGGCCCGTTCGGGCGTTGCGTAGAACGTCAGGATGCCGAGGACGTCATGGTCGGGGTGGATCGGCACGGCCAACATCCGCACGGCCCCGACGTCGCTGAGTGCTTGTTGTTCGAACTGCGGCCATCGACGCTCACCACTCCCGGTTCGCACGTCGCCGAAAACCAGCCTCTCGACCCCCTCGTCGGTCTCGCTACGCCCCGCCTGCGTCGGGTCGGGGGAGGCGAGTCCGATGCGCACCTCCACTTGGGTGTCGCTGTCGTACGCCTCCGCGCCGGGCCCCTGCCCCAGCACCTCCTGCAGGTCCTCGAGCCGGGCGGCGAGGTCGGTGGTCGCGCACAGGGTGATCCGCTCGTCGCGGGTGTACGCCAGCGTGATGGCGGCGCCGTCAGCACCGACGACAATACTTGCGGCGCAGCCCAGGCGATGCGCCAGCGGCGCGTCGAAATCCTGGTTGGCCAGTGCTCGAGCCAGTTTCGCGAGTACGACGGTCTTGTCCTGCACAGCGCCTCCCGGTGCGCCCTCGACTGGTCCTACGACCGAGGCGGGCGAAGCGGCCGCGGCGCTCTGACCAGTGTAGGTGCGGTGGTCGGGCAGCAGACCGTCTGTCTTCGGGCGCTGCCCCACAGAGGGTGGTAGCTCATGACTACGCTGACCTAGGTGAGACGCTCATGACTGACACTGCGAACCTGACACCCTGGCACCTGCCGTTCCGCGGCTACAACAGCGTCTGGCAGGTCAGGGCCGACACCTGGAGTGCGATCGCCGACGCGACCAAGCGTCTGCACGAAGCATCCTTCTCGCGCAAGCGAGAGGACCGCCTCGAACGCGAGCTCAGCGCGATGCTCGAGTTCGTGAGCCTCATCGAGAACTACTGGGCCTTCCCCGGGCCGGAAGGGGTCTCGCGCGTCACTGCGCTCGTCGCCGATCGTGAGTACGAGATCGCCTACCGAGCCGTCGAGGCCATCGTCCAGCAGCTCATCGCGGCACCGCACGACCTGGATCACTCACGTCTCGAGGCCAAGCTCGACGAGCAGCGGGACCAACGTTCGGCGCGCGAGCCGGTGGGCGTGCGCCGGCAACGGTTCGAGGTGCTGGTGGTGGCCGATGTGTCTGGGTATGAGGCTGACGAGATCCGCGACGCCCTACGTCGGCAGGAACGGCCCGAGGACGCCTTCGTCTACGACCTGGTCTTCGTGTCGAGCTTCGAGGACGCCCTGGTGGCGCTGATGCTCAACTTCAACCTGCAGGCGTGTGTGGTCCGCACCGACTTCCGGCCTCGTTCCAGCTTCGACCTGGAGCCGATCCGACGCTTCCTACCGCAGATGGAGCTCGGGGGGGTGGCTGAGCGGACGCTGATCGACCGGGTCCGGCTCCTCGGCGAACGGCTGGGGGACATCCGCCCCGAGGTGAACCTCTACTTTGTGGGCAACGCCTCGATCGAGACGATCGGCGGGCAGGTCGGGCGCCGGTTCCACCGGGTCTTCGCCAGCCAGGACGCGTTGGAGCTGCACCTGTCGATCCTGCGGGGGGTCAGCGACCGGTTCAAGACTCCCTTCTTCACGGCGCTGCGTCACTACAGCCGCAAGCCGACCGGTGTGTTCCATGCGATGCCGATCTCGCGTGGCAAGTCCGTCGTGAACTCTCAGTGGATCGGGGAGATGGCCGAGTTCTACGGGCTGAACATCTTCATGGCCGAGACGTCCGCGACCTCGGGCGGTCTGGACTCGCTGTTGGATCCGCACGGGCCGATCAAGGACGCGCAGCGCCTGGCCGCCCGCGCGTTCGGCGCGCAGCAGACCTACTTCGTGACGAACGGCACCTCGACGGCGAACAAGATCGTCCTCCAGTCGATCGTCAAGCCCGGCCAGATCGTGCTGGTCGACCGGAACTGTCACAAGTCCCACCACTACGCGCTCATGCTGGCCGGCGCGCGGGTGAACTATCTGGACGCGTACTCCGCGGACCGCTACTCCATCTACGGGGCGGTGCCGTTGAAGGTCATCAAACAACAGCTGCTGGACTACCGCCGCGCCGGTCGGCTGGACGAGGTCAAGATGGTCGCGTTGACCAACTGCACCTTCGACGGGATCATCTACGACGTCGAGCGGGTGATGGAGGAGTGCCTGGCGATCAAGCCGGACCTGGTGTTCCTCTGGGACGAGGCCTGGTTCGCCTTCGCGCGGTTCCACCCCACGTACCGGGGACGTACGGCGATGGCCACTGCGGCGCGGCTTCAGCAGCGATACCGCGACCCGGCTTACCGGAAGCAGTATGCCGCCCAGGCCGCCGAGTTGGAGCAGGCCGATGACGCCACGTTGCTGGAGGCGCGGCTGATGCCCGACCCGGACCGGGTGCGGGTGCGGGTGTACGCGACGCAGTCGACCCACAAGACCCTGACCGCGCTGCGCCAGGGTTCCATGATCCACGTGCACGACCAGGACTTCGGCTACCGCAACGAGGAGGCCTTCCGCGAGGCTTACATGACCCACACCTCGACCTCGCCGAACTACCAGATCCTGGCATCGCTGGACATGGGACGCCGCCAGGTCGAGCTCGAGGGGTTCGAGCTGGTCCAGAAGCAGGTGGAGCTGGCGATGGTGCTCCGCGCGACGGTGGAGGCCCACCCGCTGCTCAGCCGCTACTTCCAGGTGCTCGCCACGACAGACCTGATCCCGCCCGAGTACCGGCGATCCGGTGTCGAGTGCCCGGTCCGAGGAAGCCTGCAGGAACGGCAGGAGGCGTGGGCGGACGACGAGTTCGTCATCGATCCCAGTCGGGTCACGCTCTACGTCGGACGGACCGGCGTGGATGGCGACACCTTCAAGAACGAGTACCTGATGAACCGGTACGGCATCCAGGTCAACAAAACCTCGCGCAACACCGTCCTGTTCATGACCAACATCGGTACCACGCGAAGCTCGGTTGCCTACCTGATCGAGATCCTGGTGAGCCTGGTCGAGGAGCTCGAGGACGAGATCGATCGGATGGGGCCCCTCAACCGGGCCGCGCACGAGCGTCGGGTCACCGTCCTGACCCAGGACCCGCCTCCGCTGCCGGACTTCTCCGCGTTCCATGACTGCTTCCGAGGGGACGAGCACGGAGAGACGCCGGAGGGCGACATCCAGAAGGCGTTCTTCATGGCCTACGACGAGCAGACGTGCGAGTACGTCACGCCGGACGAGGCGTGGGAGCGCGTCATGCAGGGCCGTGAGGTGGTCTCGGCGACCTTCGTGACGCCCTACCCGCCAGGGTTTCCCGTGCTCGTGCCCGGGCAGCTCTTCAGTCGGGAGATCCTCGAGTTCATGCGAGCCCTCGACACCAAAGAGATCCACGGCTTCGTCGACGGCATCGGCTACCGGGTCTTCACCGAGGAAGCACTGGCGCACCTCGCGCCGTGATGCCTCGACACCAAAAGCCGGCGCACTGCTGGATCGAGATGGGTTCGCCAATATATCAAGCCTACGCGTCGACAGGGCAACACCAGAGAGCCACCGTAGACGGTAGGCGAGGGCCTGAGTCTTGACTTCACGATCTTGCTAGTCGTCGTCTCGGCGCCGCTTCTCGATGCGCACGAGCAGCTCGCCGGCCGAGCCCAAGAGCATGCCGAGGCTACCGAAGACGAACAGCCAGATCGCGAGAGTCTTGGTGCTCGACCAGAAGAACATCACGCTGCCGATGACGAACAACGTGTTGCCGAACAGCCCGAGGCCTAGATGCACCCAGGGAAAGTCTCGGAGGGCTGCCCCGATCCAGCGCTGCTCGCCGCCGTGGCCGGTCGGATCGTGCTCGGAGCTCATGGGGATCCCCTCTGGTAGTCATCCGAGCATCGCCCTGACACTGGCCCAGTAGACTGGCCGCTTCTGTGGTTAGCGCTCGTCGTCGTGCTGGCCGATGTTGAGCTTGCCCTTGACTCTCTCGATTCCCTCGGACGCGACCGCCTTGGCTGAGTCGCGGATGACGTCCAGCTCGTCGGGGTCTCGGTGCAGCAGCGCCTTGGCCGTGTTCGTGGCGAACTCCACCGTGATCTTCGGTGGCAACGGCGGCACGTTCTTGCTGGTGTAGGCGTCGATGAGCGTCACCCCTTGATGCGCGAACGCCTCGTCCCAGGCCGCTGCTACGTCGTCGTCGCTCTTGACTCGAATCCCCTTGAACCCCAGCAGTTCCGCCCAGCCGGCGTAGTCGACCGACTCCACGTCCTGGGAGACCGACCACACCGGGTTGGCGTCTTCGGTGCGCATCTCCCAGGACACCTGGGTGAGGTCGTTGTTGTGCAGCACCATGACGATGAACTGCGGATTGTCCCACTTGCTCAGGTATTTCTTGACGGTGATGAGCTCGTTCATCCCGAGCATCTGGAAGGCGCCGTCACCGATGGTGCAGACGACGCACCGGTCGGAGTGCGCAAACTTCGCCGCCGTCGCGTAGGGCATCGCGGCCGCCATGCTCGCCAACCGGCCCGACAGGTCACCCGTCATGCCGTCGCGCAGGCGGACGTGGTGCCCGTACCAGTCTGCGGTGGACCCGGCGTCACAGGTGACGACCGCGTTGGCCGGCAGCCGCTGGTTCAGCTCGTGGTAGACGCGCCGTGGGTTGACGCCGTCGGAGTAGTGGAGCATCGCCTGGGCGCGCATCTCGTTCTCCCACTCGACCATGTCCTTGGCGATCCCTTCTTGCCAGGACAGGTCGGTCTTCTGGTGCAGCAGAGGGATCAACGCGAGCAACGTCTGCTTGACGTCGCCCCACAGGTTTAGCTCGGTCGGGTAGCGCAGGCCCATCTGCTCCGGTTTGAGATCGACCTGGATCGCGCGCGCCTGTCCGCTCTCGGGCAGGAACTGGGAGTAGGGATAGTTGGTGCCGAGCAGCACCAAGGTGTCGCAGTCGTCCATCTGGTGCTGGCTGGGGCGGGTGCCGAGCAAACCGAGCTGCTGGGTGTGGAACGGCACATCCGAGGGAACGACCTGCTTGGCCCGCAAAGCGGTGATGATGCCTGCGCCACACAGCTTTGCCGCGTCCACCACCTCGTCGGTGGCGCCGTTCGAGCCGTGCCCGACCAGGAAGGTGACCTTGGCCCCCGCGTTGATGATCTCGGCGGCCTTCTCGATCTCACTTTGCGGCGGAACGATGGAGGTCGACGGCGCTGCCGAGCTGGAACGTGAAACCCCGTTGGCCGGTTCCAGCTCCGGCATGTCCATTCCCTGCACGTCGTGCGGCAGCACGATGACGGCCGGGCCCAAATGCACCAACGCTGTTCGGAACGCGGTGTCGACGACGGCCTGAGCCTGCTGGGGCGTGACGATCGTCTGCACGTAGACCGCGACGTCTTCCATCGTGCGCTCGAGATTGTCTTCCTGCTGCTCGAACGTTCCCAACGAGCTGATGGCCTGCTGGCCCACGATCGCGACGACAGGCTGGTTGTCGCTCTTGGCGTCGTACAACCCGTTGAGCATGTGAAAGGCGCCCGGCGAGGAGGTCGCGATACAGACGCCTACCTCACCGGTGAACTTGGCGTGTGCCGTTGCCATCAGCGAGCAGATCTCTTCGTGCGTCGGGCGGATGTAGTCGAGGCCGTCGCCGTCACGCTCCGCTGCCCCGAGGGCGCCGTCGAACTCTCCGATGCCATCCCCGGGAAAGGCGAAGACCCGACTCACCCCCCACTCGCGGATCCGTTGAATGACGAAATCGCTGACATTGGCCATGACGCTTCTCCTCCTGGCGAACCTGTGGACGCTCCACTGGTGACGCTGTAGTCGTGGAGTAATTTTACCTTATATTTGCTGTAGCGCAAGTATGTGGAACCGCAAACAATCGAGTCGCGCCCAGGTGACGTCGGGTCCAGGGACTTCCGGCGTGGAGCGGGGTGTGCCCGGTTTGGTTTGGCTTCAATGGGAGTCGTGACAATCAACCTGCCCTCAGCGCTCTTCTGGCTTCAGGGAGGTCATGCAAAACTTCCGACGCCTAGAGACTTTCATTGCGATAACGCAATCAGTCTTCAGGGTGCCGGGCTGCTGGTCAGGCGACGCGGTAATGCTCGGCGTCGGTGGCTTTGAAGGTCAGGCCGTTGCCCGGCGAGTCGGAGCGAGGGGTGATGGTGCCACCGGTGGGGTCGAGGGTGCCGTCGAAGAACATCGACTCGATGCGCACGTGGTCGTGGAACCATTCGAGGTGGCGCAGATTGGGCGTCGCGGCGGCGACGTGGGCATGGAGGTGCGGGCCGCAGTGGCCGGAGACCTGCAGGCCGAAGGATGCCGCAACGGCCGCGACTCGGATGAACTCGGTGATGCCACCGCAGCGAGACACGTCGGCCTGGAGGCAGTCGACCGCGCCGGCTGCGCACATTCTGCGGAAGTAGTAGAGGTCGTAGCCGTACTCACCGGCCGTCACGTCGGCGGACACGCCGCCGCGAACCTCACGCAGCCCGTCAAGGTCGTCGGAGGAGACCGGCTCCTCGAACCAGCTCACGTCCAGGTCGGCTGCGGCCGCCATCATCCGGATGGCCTGCTTGCGGGTATAGCCGCCGTTGGCGTCGACGAACAGCTCGGTGTCATCGCCGATGATGGTTCTCGCCTGGCGCATCCGGTCAAGATCGCGGGCAGGGTCGGCGCCCCATGACTCTCCGATTTTGATCTTCACCCGGGGGATGCCCTCTTCGAGCGCCCAGTGGCCGAGCTGATGTTGTAGCTGCCGTTGGTCGTAGGTGGTGAAGCCGCCGCTGCCGTAGACCGGCACCCTGGTGTCGACGGCGCCGATCAGGTGGTGCAGAGGTAGGTCGAGCAGGCGGGCCTTGAGGTCCCACAGGGCAACGTCGACCGCTGAGATGGCGTAGCCGGCGATGCCGGGGCGGCCGGCGTTGCGCACCGCACGGATCATGGCCTGGGAGGCTCCGGGAATGTCCATGGCGTCGCGACGCTTCACGAGCCCGGCAAGCTTGTCGGTGATGAGAGTGGAGCAGGCGGCGGGGCCGTAGGTCCACCCGACGCCCTCGGTGCTGCCGGATCGAGCCCGTACCAGGACCATGGTGGTGGAGTCCCAGCTGATGGTGCCATCGGCTTCCGGGGCGTCGGTGGGAACGGTGTAGGCGCTGACCTCGAGGCTCTCGATCCTGGCGTCGGTCACGGTGTTGCTGGTGGGGTCGGTCATGCGCTCTCCCGTGCGTGGTGGTCGTCGGTGATGTTCAGGTCGTCCTGGATCTGTTCCAGCGTGCGGTCCTTGGTCTCGGGGACCTTGGCGAGGAAGAAGACGAACGCTCCAACGCCGATAGCGGCGTAGAGGAAGAAGGTGCCCTCGCGAGTGATGAGGTTGCCGAGAGTGAGGAAGGTGGCGGCAACGAGGAAGTTCGCGGCCCAGTTGGCCAGGGTGGAGACCGACATGGCCTTGCTGCGGATCCCGATGGGGTAGATCTCCGAGATCATCAGCCAGAACACCGGTCCGAGACCGACCGCGAATGAGGCGATGTAGACCAGCAGGGCGACCAGGGCCAGGTACCCGGCCTCGTTCTGCAGCGTGCTGCTGGTGAAGTAGATCCCGAGCAGGATCAGAGAAAGCACCATCCCGACCGTGCCGGTCAACAACAGCTTGCGTCGGCCCACCCGGTCGAGCAGCAGCACGGCGACGATCGTGAACACGACGTTGGTGATGCCGACGAACACGGTCTGCGTGATCGAGCTGCTGTCGGTCAGGCCGGTGTCGGCCAGAATCGTCGGGGCGTAGTAGATGACGGTGTTGATGCCCACGAACTGCTGGAACAGCGCGAGACCCAGCCCGATGATCATCAGCGGTCGAGTCTTCGGCGCGAGCAGGTCACGAACCCGCGACGAGCCCTCCTTCTTGTTGGCCTCCGTGATCGTGTGCAGCTCGTCGTCGATGTCGGCGTCAGGGTCGGAGTCACGCAGCCGCTTCAGCACGCCGCGAGCCTCGTCGTCCCGTTTCTTCTGCGCCAGCCAACGTGGGTGTGGGGCACGCTCAGCATCCCGACGGCCAGGGCGGCCCCCGGCAGCGCCGCGAGCCCGAGCATCCAGCGCCAGTTGTTGGTCACGTCCTTGAGCAGGAAGTTGACGATGTAGGCGATGAGGATGCCGCTGGTCACGGCGAGCTGGTTGAACGACACCAAGCCACCGCGCACCTTCGGAGGTGAGACCTCGGAGATGTAGAGCGGCGCCACGAACGAGGCAGTTCCGACCGAGATGCCGAGCAGGAAGCGGAACCCGATCAGCATCGGTGCGTTGATCGAGAAGGCGCAACCGAGCGCGCCGATGACGTAGACCGAGCCCGAGAGCACCTTGGTCCACTTGCGGCTGATCGCGTCGGCGAGGTAGCCGGAGATGACCGCCCCGAGCATCGCGCCGAGCAGCAATGACGAGACGATCGCCTGCTGGGCGAAGTCGCCGGCGTGCAGGTCCTTCTTGATGAACAGCAGCGCCCCGGAGATGACGCCGGTGTCGTAGCCGAACAGCAGGCCACCGATAGCAGCGATGATGCATACGCGCAGCAGCAGCCCGTTGCCGCTGCGCCTCATGTCGGAGACGAACCCACTCATGCCCATCAGCTCCCTTTTGCGTTCAGTGGCCTCGGCGAGAGGTCGAGATGAGCCGCTCGGCGGCGCGGGCGGCGACAGCCATGATGGTCAGCGCGGGGTTGGCGCTGCCCTGGGTGGGAAGCACGCTGCCGTCGGTGATGTAGAGGTTGGGCACGGCAAAGCTGCGGCAGCCGGCGTCGACGACACCGTGTTGCTCGTCGGCGGCCATCCGCGCCCCGCCGACGAGGTGGGCGTACCGGTTGATGGTGATCACCTCGTCGGCTCCGGCCGCGTGCAGGAGGTCCTCCATCACGCCCTGGGCGGCCTTCATCAGATGGGAGTCGTTGTCGCACTGGGAGTAGGCGAAGTTCGCGACGGGCAACCCGTGCCGGTCTTTCTCGTCCGACAGGGTCACGCGATTCTCGGGCTGCGCGAGGAACTCGCACAGGGCCCCCAGGCACGACCAGTGCACGTAGTCGCTCATGTAGTTGCGCAGGTCGGCGCCCCAGTGGCCCTGGGCCGCGACGTGCTCGGCCCAGGTGATCGGCAAGGGCGAGACCGTCTGGATGGAGAACCCTCGCTTGTACGGCTTGGAGGGGTCGGTCTCGTAGAACGCCTCGGTGCTCACCTCGGGTGGGGGAGCCTTGAACATCCGCACCTCACCGTCGAACCTTCCCGCCGTCTGCGGGGCGCCCTGCACCATGAGGTAGCGACCGACCTGGTCGAAGTCGTTGCACAGCCCGTCGGGAAAGCGGTCGGAGGCCGAGTTGAGCAACAGTCGTGGAGTCTCGATGGAGTAGCCGGCGATCGCCACCATGGTGGCGCGCTGGAACCGGGCCACCCCATCCCGGACGTAGTGAACGCCAGTGGCCCGACCGGTGCGTTCGTCTACCTCGACCCTGGTGACCATCGCGTTGGCGCGCACCTCGGCGCCGTGGGCCAGGGCGTCAGGGATGTGGGTGATGAGCGGTGAGGCCTTGGCGTTCACCTTGCAGCCCTGCAGGCAGAAGCCGCGGTAGATGCAGTGGGCCCGGTTGCCGAAGCGGCCGTTGACGATCGCGACGGGGCCGACCTTGGCGGTCAGGCCCATGGCCTCGGCTCCGCGCAGAAAGATCTCGCCGTTGCCGCCGACGGGGTGCGGGCGGTAGGGGTAGGAGTGCGGGTCGCCCCAGGGCCACTTCTCACCGGCGACGGGCAGCTCGCCTTCGATCGCCTCGTAGTAGGGCTTGAGGTCGCCGTAGGCGATGGGCCAGTCGGCACCGACTCCGTCGAGGGTGTGGGTCTGAAAGTCGCTCGGGTGGAAGCGTGGGGTGTACCCGGCGTAGTGCACCATCGACCCGCCGACCCCGCGGCCGGAGTTGTTCGAGCCCAACGGGACGGGGTCGGACCCGGAGATGACTCGCGGCTCGGTCCAGTAGAGGTGGTGCGAGCCCGCCTCGTCGCTGACCCAGTCGGTGTCGGGGTCCCAGAACGGGCCGGCATCCAGGGCCACCACCTTCCAGCCCTCGCGTGCCAGTCGCTGGATCATGGTCGAGCCTCCGGCACCGCACCCGACGACGACGAGGTCGACCTCGTCGGTGTCGTCGAAGTGGCGCATGTCGTGACGCAGCTGGTGGTTGACGTGTTTGCCGTCGGCGGGTAGCAACCACGCCGACTCGTTGCGGTCGCGGACAGAGCTCATGGCGTTCCCCGTAGTGGGTCGTCAGCCGGTTTCGCGTCGTGCACCTCGAAGGGCTCGAGCTTGTCGACCCCGGCGTTCTTGTAGCCCCGGGGGTAGGCCGGGCCCGAGAAGCCGATCTCGTTCCAGGCCGACGGGTGGGAGTAGAAGGCGGTGCACGCGTACCGGGTCCACAGGCTCCAGACGTGCTTCGCGTTGAGGCCGTGCCACTGGTCTGTACCGAGGTCCTGAACCGACTGGATCAGGCTGGCTCGGTGTCGTCCCTGGCAGGTCGCAAAGCCGGTTCCGAACTTCTCGTTCGCCTCGGTGTCGAGCGCGGCCAAGGTGTCACGCCAGGCCTGCCCGTCGGCAGGCATGTCGTGATAGTGCCAGCCGTCGGTCTGTTGCTCGGCCAGTCGGGCGTCAATGAGGTTCACGATCGGCACCCGCGACTCCTGGTTCGTAGGGTCGTCCTGTCCGAGCAAGGCATCACACAGGGCGGTGGCGACGCCCTGCTCACTGGGGGTGAAGAAGCGGATGTCGGGAGCCATCCCGACCCGCTCGAGCACCACCCCGGTCGTCACCGGGTCCCAGTGACTGCTCTGCCCGAGCACGTCGAAGCCCGGGAACCGCCCCGACCAGGGCTGGGTGGGTGAGGGAGTCGGCGATCCCACGTCGGGGCTCACTTCTCGCGGCGCAGCACGGCGGCCAGCAGGCCCATGCCACCCACCATCGTGACGAGCAGAGGCGCGAGCAGCGGCGGGCCCATCTCCATGTTGTAGCGGGCGTTGCGCCACCCGCCCGGCTTCTGGGCGATACCGCGCGCGTGCAGGTAGAAACCCTGCAGGCCGTTGGCGCAGATGGCGACCGATGCGATGGGCAAGGCGGTCTTCGCCATCCGTTGGCTGCAGAACCCGGCGACGCCGGCGGCTGCTCCGACCGGCCCCATCGCGACCGGCAGCCACATCATCTTGTTGCCGAAGCTGGCCGAGTCGTGCTCGAAGAAGATTTCGGCGGCAGCCACCAAGGCTCCCGCCGCAGTGAGAGCCGACAGGCTGCGTTCGAATCGGCCGGTCTCGATGTTGCGAACCATGCGGTCGATCCCGTGCACGACCGGCGTGGCCACCGCGGCGGTGGTTGATGCTGCCATTTCTGATCCTCTCGGTGTCTCGCTGCGGAGTGCTGGTCAAGGGCGTCAAGCACGCACGGTCAGCAAGCAATGGTTGCGTAAGCGCAAGTGTAGCGCAAATGGTTGCGCCAAGGCAAACATCCGTCATACTGGCAGCATGAACACAGCGAAGGGCGAGGTGGCGGGCCCGCCCGTCTCGAGTGATCAGGTGCACGCCGTCATGGTTGCGGCTCAGGCTCTGGTCGGCGTGGCCGCCCAAGGCGTTGCCGAGGTGGAAGATCGGGTGACGCTTCCGCAGCTTCGGGTGCTCATGCTCGTCGCCACCCGAGGCGGACTGAACCTCGGGGCCTTGGCCCAGGCCATGGGGGTGCACCCCTCCAACGCCAGCCGCGCGTGTGACCGGCTCGTCGAGGCAGGTTTCCTGCAACGAACGGAATCCACCCTCGACCGTCGCAACCTGATGTTGGAGCTGACCGACAAAGGAGACGAGCTCATCGACGAGCTGATCGGTAGTCGTCGCGCCACCATCGCCAGCATCCTCGCGCAGATGCCTGAGTCGCGTCGACGGACCCTGGCCAGCGCCATGCTCTCTTTCGCCCAGGCGTCTGATGCGACTCACGGCGAGTCGGCCTGGAAGCTGGGCTGGCCCAGAACGAGGTCTGACCGGTCGACAGGTCGGGGCTAGGCCGATTAGATCGGGGATCAGATCCCGGCAGCGTTGGCGTAGAACTGCTGGTCCTCACGCCAACCGCCCATGCCTTGGCCGATATCGGTGACGTCCGCGACGAACTCAATGCCCGTGACCCATTTGACCATCTTGAAGCCGAGCTGGGTCTCGAGTCGCACCCGCACCGGCGCACCGTGCTCGACGGGGAGGGGCGCCCCGTTCATCTCCAAGGCCAAGATCGTCTGCGGGTTGCTGGCCAGATGGATCGGGATGGTCCCGTAGAAGAACCCGTACCGTCCCTCGCCCTCGGTCAAGCCCTTGTCGTCCATCGCGTAGAACACGACGTGCCGCGCCTGCGGTGACGGCTGCACCTCGTCGATGATTCGCTGCAGGGGCACCCCGGCCCATTCGGCGACCGCCGTCCAGCCCTGGATGCAGTTGTGCCTGGTGATCTGGCTCTGCTCGCCCAGTGCGCGGAGCTGTTCCACGGAGAGGTTGACCGGGTGCTCCACCAGGCCGCCCACGCTCAGGCGGTAGTCGCGAAAGTTGTTCTCGGCGAGCTGCTGGTAGTCCTCGCCGGGCGGGGGGTAGCCGTTGACCCGGAAGTACGGGGAGATGTCGGCCCGGTCGAACTGCTGCCTGGAGGTGAAGGCGCGGGAGAGGACGCCCTCGAAGGGGTCGACCATGAGCCCGAGCAGTCGTTGGGTGCGTCGGCGGTAGCGAAGCGAGAACCAGCTGATGACGACGTGGACGATGAGGATGGCGAACAGGCCGGCCAGCCCGATACCCAGAGCGAGGCGGCGGTTGCCACCGGGGTCACCGAGCACGATGGCCGTGAACTCCTTCGGCAGACCGTGGATGATGACCATGGCCACGTGCACGACGGTGAACGCAGCGAAGGCGCACATGAGCAGGAAGTGCACGCTGCGGGCACCCTGCCGGCCGCCGAAGAGCCTGCCGTACCAGGGGAAGCGGCCGATCACGGAGGGCGACATGGCCGCGCCGGAGGCGATCTGCAGCGGGGCCATGACGAAGATGACGATGAAGTACGCCAGCTTCTGCGCGGGTTCGAACGGCTGCCCGGGAATCTTGGCCGGGAGCTCGAACTGCAGGTAGACCCCGATCGACCTGATCGAGTCGGGAATGATGGACCAGTGGGTCGGCACGAGGTAGTGCCAGTAGCCGGTGACGAAGACCATCACGACGTAGACGGCTCCGGTGAGAATCCAGAACTGGATGCTCATGAAGTGCCAGTGCCGCCCGAGGCCGAGGTTCTTCCTACCGGGTAGCGCGACCAGCGGTGACCACGACTCCTCTTCATCGAGCGAGGACCAGGGTTTGCGGGAGTCGGCGCCGTGCATCGTCTTGGACAGTCGGAGCCACTCTCGGCCCGGGGGGCAGTCCTCGTGCCAGTAGAGCTTGGGGAAGGCGGAGAGCACTTCGAACCCGGAGCGGAACAGGAAGAGCATGAAGAAGAGGTTGAGGAAGTGGGTGATGACCACCCACATCGGGAAGAAACTGGGCACGAATCCACTCCTTCTGATGCCGCCGACGCGACGCCGACGAACCACTGTCTGTGAGCGGCTGACGGGCGCCCATCAGTTCATAGCATATGCGCAACAGTTGCGGATACGCAACGAACTGTGGGAGGATCGGAATGTGAAGGCGACGATGAATGCGGGTTCCCAGGCCCGCACCCACCCGGGCGGTGACTCACCCGTGACGCGGTTGGCGACGTTGCAGCACACGCTGATGGGCGGTCGTGGGCCGGGTGCCTCGGACGAGGAGGTCGCCGGCCACACCCGCGACCGACCGTGGCTGGGTGCGGTACCGGCCCCGGTCGAACGTGCATTGGTACAGCGACAGGCGGAGCACCTGCGCGCCGGTGAACCCATAGTGAACGAGCTCGTGCTCCGCACTGAACGTTCACGAGCGCTTCGCGCCGCGATCCTGGGTGCGGTGGTCGCTCTGGTCATCCGGGCGGTCACCGTGCGAGGTGCTCGATCCCGACGGGATCGCCACGACTGACGGCACCGAGCACGTCGTGACCCCCGAACCCTCTACGCAGAAAGGCCGACCATGGCACCCGTACCCTCGGGCAGGCAGTTCGAGATCGTTCACGGCCGGCAACACGCCGTCATCGTCGAGGTCGGTGGCGGCATCCGCGCCTACGACGTCGGCGCTGTCGAGGTGTTGCAGCCGTACGCGGTCGACCAGATGTGCGACGGAGCACACGGGGCGCCCCTGATTCCGTGGCCGAACCGGCTCGGTGACGGTCGTTACCGTTTCGACGGGACCGAGCATCAGGTGGCCCTGACGGAACCGGAGAAGGACGACGCCATCCATGGGTTCCTGCGCTGGCGACCGTGGAACTGCTTGGAGCACGACAGCGATCACGTGGTCATGGCCGCCACGCTCTTCCCACTGCCGGGCTACCCGTTCATGCTGGACGTCCGCGTCAGCTACCACCTCGACGAGAACGGCCTTCGTGTGACGACGGGTGCCACCAACCTGGGGGACCAGCCCGCTCCGTACGCCAGTGGGCAACACCCGTATCTCTCCCCGGGTGTGGGCACCGTCGATGACTGCACGCTCCAGCTTCAGGCCGACACCCGCATCCTGACCGACCCGCAGCGGCAGCTGCCTACGGGCCGAGAGCAGGTCGGTGGAACCGCGTACGACTTCCGGGCCTCCAAGAAGATCGGGAACCTCGAGATCGACGACGCGTTCACCGACCTCCATCGTGACGAGCAGGGGCGGGCCTGGGTGCACCTCGAGACCGACGACGGCCGGGCCATCTCCTTGTGGGTGGACGAGGCGTACCCGGTCATCGAGATCTACACCGGTGACACGCTCGCGCCCGACCGGCGTCGGCGTGGGCTGGGTACCGAACCCATGACCGGGCCACCGAACGCCCTGCAGAGCGGCGACGACGTCATCCGACTCGAACCCGGCGACAGCGTCAGCGCGAGCTGGGGCGTGATCATGACCGAACGAAACGGCAAAGCCGAGCGGCCGAGCTGAACCACAGTGAAGGAGCACAGATGTCTCGCGTAGTCGTAGTGACCGGAGCCAGCGGCGGAATCGGCCGGGCCACCGTCACGGAGTTCGCCCGACGTGGCGACCAGGTGGCGTTGATCGCCCGTGGCCAGACCGGGCTCGACGCGGCTGCTGCCGCCTGTCAGGAGCTCGGTGCGAAGACTCTGACCGTGCCGACCGACGTCTCTGATGCTGACGCCGTCGCGGAGGCCGTCGAGCGCATCGAGACCGAGCTCGGCCCCATCGACGTCTGGGTCAACGTGGCGTTCACCTCGGTGTTCTCCCGGTTCGATGACATCAAGCCCGAGGAGTACCGCCGGGCCACCGAGGTGAGCTATCTCGGCTACGTCTACTCCACGATGGCCGTGCTGCCGCGGATGAAGAAGCGCGGTCACGGCACGATCGTGCACGTCGGCTCGGCGCTGGCCTACCGCGGCATCCCGCTGCAGACCGCCTACTGCGGCGCCAAACATGCCATTCAGGGATTCCACGAGGCGCTGCGGTGTGAACTGCTGCACGAGCACAGCAACGTGCACGTGACGATGGTGCAGATGCCGGCCGTCAACACCCCACAGTTCTCCTGGGTACTCTCGAAGCTGCCGAAGCACCCGCAACCGGTGCCGCCGATCTTCCAGCCGGAGGTTGCCGCGCGGGCGGTGCTCTTCGCCGCCGACCACCCCAAGCGTCGCGAGTACTGGGTCGGAGCCAGCACCGTCGGAACGCTGATGGCCAACGCCGTCGCGCCCGGCATCCTCGACCGTTACCTCGGGCGCACCGGCTTCGCCTCCCAGCAGGACGGCGACCTGAGCACCGAGGGCAACGTGGTCAACCTGTGGGAGCCGGCCGACGGCGAGCAGGGCCGAGACTTCGGTGCCCGGGGCGCCTTCGACGACAAGGCCAAAGCGGGCAGCCCACAGCAGTGGGTGGCCCACCGCTACCCGGCGGTCGAGGATGCCGGGCGCGACGGCGTTGGCC